>SZPG01000089.1 GCA_030263595.1 Chloroflexi bacterium CFX6 | reverse complement strand
GCCAGCACATCCTCCGCCTCGCGCGCTACAACCGAAACTTCATGGTCGGTGGCGATGGCTTCGAGAACGTCAGGCACGCCGTCGAGCGATTTCGCCAGCGCTTCGGGGTCGTCGTTTTCGCCGATGTGCAGGATGAGCGTCTCGGTCTCACCGACTTGCTGCGTGAGTTCCTTCTGTGTGCCGAGCGCAATCAGTTCGCCGTGGTCAATGATGCCGACGCGGTCGGAGAGTTCCTGCGCTTCTTCCATGTAATGGGTGGTGTAAAGCACGGTCATGCCGAGTTTGTTAAGGTCTTTGACCGTGTCGAGGATGGCGCGGCGCGATTGCGGATCAATGCCGACAGTGGGCTCGTCCATGAAGAGCAGGCGCGGTTTGTGGAGCAAACCCACGCCGATGTTGACGCGTCGCTTCATCCCACCCGAATAGGTTTTGACTTTGTTTTTGGCTTTATCCACCAAACCGATCTGCTCCAACACCTCGTCCACGCGGCTGTTGAGGGACTTGCCGCTGAGTCCATACATTTGTCCCCAGAAGATGAGGTTCTCGCGCGCGGTCAAATCCTCATATAACGCGATCTCCTGCGGCACGACCCCGATCACCTGCTTGACCGCCATCGGGTCTTTGGTGATGGAATGCCCGCCGATGGTCGCGTCGCCGGAGGTGGGCGTGTAGAGGGTGGAGAGCATCGAGATGGTGGTGGTCTTGCCTGCGCCGTTAGGACCGAGCAGGCTGAAGATCTCCCCTTCCTTGATATCGAAGGAAATCCCCTTGACGGCGGTGAAATCGCCGTAGTTTTTGGCTAGATTTTGGACTTCGAGTATGGGCGGCATGTGTTTGCTCCTGTGAAAGGACTCTGCATGGATGTACGAAGTGCTGGGCTGTGGGTTTCAGAGGGTAGTTAGTGGAAAGTGGAAAGTGATCAGTTATCGGTGTTCAGCCATCAGCCGTTAGCAAGCGGTGTTACCGGTGTTGTTTTGTCAGTGCGACCAGTTGCGTGGCGACGTTTCGAATCACTTCATCCGGCGCGCCGTCCACGGCTTTGGATTGGATGCGGGTATCTATCTGGTCGTTGACGTAGTCCACGACGACGAACTCCTCGTGAGTCAGGGCAATTTCGGTGGTGAACCAGTCCAAACGGCAGATGGAGGCGATGCGTTTTGTGATGTCGTGGAGCGGGGAGAGGTCGTATTTGTTCTCCTCGGAGGGTGTGACCATCGAAAAAACATGCGTCAACGGATGCCACCAGCAGGGATAGGTCTGACCGACCGAATAGAAGACGCGGAACCAGGCGGGACGTCCCTGAATGGTGCGCGGTGTGACGGTGGCTTGCAACAGATATTTCTGTTTGGGGAATTCCATGCGGGCGCGCAGGATCTGGTCGAGGGAGAACGCGCCGAGGATCACGCCTTCACTGCCTCCGCCGTGCGAGGGTTTGATGACGAATTGATGCCCAAGCGGGCTCAAATCCACATCGCATATCACGGGTTGTTCGAGAAAGGGAGGAAGGAGAATCGTGTACGGGGTATGAATCCCCGCGCTGATCAGTTCGAGGTGCATGGTGGCTTTGTCCTCCGACCATGCCGAAAGTTCGGGCGGATTGATCCGCCTTTTGTTGTATTCCTTTGCCCAGTTGTTGATGGGGAGGAAGCGGTCGTCGCCCTGGGAACGGTCGAGGAGTGTATTGAACGAATGCTCGCCTTTGTATAACGCGTTGATGGATTCGAGCAGGTTATCGGGTGTGATCTGCCAGAAGGCGAGACCCTGTTCGTGACAGGCGCTTTCGACGAAGCGGACGAAGTCAATGTCGTATTCCCAGTACCAGGGCAGGCAGAGATCGAAGCGCATGTTGCAATTGTAAAGGCTTACCCTGACTGGTGCAACCGTATCGAAGGGAGTCGTCAGTCGTCAGTCATTCGTCGTGAGTCGTCGGTCGTCAGTCATTAGTCGTCAGTCGTTGGTCGTCAGTGATCAGTGAACCGTGATCGGTGTGATAAGCGAGGGGATATTGAGATAAGATTCCCTGTTTACCTGTGTACCTATCCACTTGTCCACCCTTCGCTGGTACAATGAACGAACTATCAACGAAAGGATGAACAATGAGTAAAGATAAAGTGCAGGATGGCGTGGTGGTTTCGATGGAGTACACGCTCCATGTGGACGGTGAATTATTGGATAGTTCCGAGGGTCACGGTCCGTTGCAGTTTTTGGCTGGATATGGAAATATCATCCCCGGGCTGGAAAGCGAAATGATGGGAATGAAGGTCGGCGAGAGCAAGGATGTGGTCGTCGCCCCTGCGGATGGATACGGCGAATTCGACGAAGACGCATACCTGGACGTGCCGCGCGGTCAATTCCCGAAGGATATGAAAATGGAGGAAGGTCTCGAATTGACCGTGCGCGATAATGCGGGCCAGGCGCGCTATGCGCGGGTCGAATCCATCGAAGGCGAGACGGTGCGCCTGAATTTCAATCATCCGCTGGCTGGGGATGAGTTGCATTTCAATGTGAAGGTGATCGCGCTGCGCGAGCCGACGGACGAGGAACTCTCGCATGGGCACGTGCATGAGGGTGGTCATCATCATTAGAAGTGGAAAGTGAGAAGTGAGAAGTGAGAAGTGAGAAGTGAGAAGTGGGAAGTGAGAAGTGAGAAGTGGGAAGTGAAAAGTGAGAAGTGAGAAGTGGGAAGTGAAAAGTGGGAAGTGAAAAGTGAAAAGTGATCGGTAGGGGGAAGAGGTCGAGGATGGGACGAAGGCGATTCGGACGGGAGCAGGTTGCGGTCAAGTCCGAGGCGTATCGAAGTCGAATGAAAAGATGGATGCGTTCGAGGCGCATCCATCTTTTTGTCAATCGGTGGGGGCTGGGAGGGGCTGTCCCTCCCTTTTGGCGGGAGAAAATTCAGGTCTCGCCCCGAGGCGAAGGTGAAGGGCGTAGTAGGCGATGACGGAAAGTCCGCACAAGACGCCGCCGATGAACCAGAGCAGGTCCGGGTTGAAATTGTCCAGGATGTAGCCAGCCGCGCCGGGTCCGATGGTCGAGGGGATCGCCCAGGAGAGTCCGAAGATCGCCATGTAACGCCCGCGCATGGTTTCGGGGGCGAAGTTGGTGGCGATCGCCTGGCTGGTCGGGACGACGATCATTTCGCCGATGGTGATGATGACAATGTTGAGAGCGAACAGAACGTAGGCGGTAACCACGCCGAACAACGCGAACCCGATCATGTAGAAGACCGTGCCGAACGCCATCATCAGGAACGGTGGGCGGCGTTTGATGAGGCGCGAAACCCAGAATTGGAACAGCACGACCGTGATGGCGCTGGTGGTCATCAGGAAGCCGTAACCGCTGGGGCTGACGCCGTGATTGTCGCGCAAATAGACCGAAAGCGAACTGTACATCTGTTGATAGACGACCAGCATCAACATGCCCGCCACCATGAACGCCATGAAGGCAAAATCCTTCAGGACGACGCGATAGCCGATCACGGTCTGCCAGAGCGATTCGCTTGCCGCGTGCGCGTGCGCTTCGGGTTTCGTCTCTGGGATGGCGCGGAAGATGATGGCGGCGACCACGCAACTGATGACGGCGTCAATCACGAACAGGTAGAAGAAGTTGATGTTCGCCACGAATCCGCCGATGGTCGGTCCGATGATCCACGAGAGGTTGCCGACCACGCGCAGGATGCCGAAGCCCTCCTGCCGCTTGTTCTCCGGCAGGATGTCCGCGATCATCGCGTCGTGCGCGGGATGCGCCACGCTCGAAAGCAAACCGACGACCACCATCAGCGGATAGAGGGCATTGAGATCGTTGACCAGACCGAAGGTCAGTGTGCTGAGGGCGCTGAAGACGAGACCGAACAGGATGAGTTGCTTGCGCCCGAACTTGTCGGTCAACGCGCCGCCGACGGTTGATCCGATCAACCCGAACAGCGACGACATCCCGAGCAGGATGCCCGCCTGCGTCATGCCGACGTTGAACTTCTGCGTGATGTACAGCGCAAAGAACGGAAAGAGGAGTGTGCCTCCGATGCGGTCTATGAAACTGACGGTGACCACCACCCAGAACAGGCGCGGAAACTCGTGATAAATATTTTTGAGACGGTCGAACATTCAAGTCCTTTCGTGTGGGGATGCGAATTATAGCACGGATGTTCTGATTTTGTATTAATTTCACTTCACGCAAATCGTCCCGAAGGGCGGTTCCTTCGGCTATGCCTCAGGATAAACCTTCGGGACGGCGGATTATAACGCTTCGTACCGGACCCTAATGCTGTCCCAGCGTCCCCAGCCTCCTCACCCTCCGCTCGATCCGGTAAAAGATCTGCGCGCCGATCCACAGCATCACGAACATAAAGACGATGAGGATGACGATCTCCACAGGGATGGGGAGAAGCGTGGTGGTCTTTAGGAGCAGACCGCGCACGGCATCGAGTCCGTATGTCAATGGGAGCATGAGCGAGATGGGGATCAACCAATACGGCAGCGACTTGACCGGGAAGTTCGTGCCGGAGAATCCCTGCACGAGGAAACTGCCCACGTCCACCAGCGTGTTCGCCTCCCGCATCAAAAGGACGACGCCCGCGAAGGCGAAGCCGAATCCGTACAAGCCGACCAGCATGGGAATGGCGGTCAGGACGGCGGCAACTGTGCTTCCCGTCGGTTTGAAGCCGAACAGCATCCCCGCGATGAGGAGCATGACGATGGACGTGATCGTGGTGGTCAACATGCTGGTCAGCGTGCGGCCGACGAGGATGAGCAAACGCGAGATGGGCGCCAGCCAGTTGGATTCGAGCACGCCCGAATCCATGTCGTTTTTGAGGGCGTAGCCCATGCCCCAGAACACGGTGAGAATGAAGTTGGTCAACACGGTTCCCAGCAGAATATAAGACATGTAATCGCCGCTCCCGGTGTATGCTGCGAAGCCCAGGGCTTGCCCGTCTGTGCTGAAGGCTTTACCCATGAAGTAGACCGGCGTGATCCAGATGATGGGCTGGAAGATGTTGGATACCGCGTTCAACGGGTAACGCCAGAAGACCTTCCAGTCCTTGCGGGCGATGACGTACAAAACCCGAAATTGTGTCTTGAGGCTGGGTTGAGAGAGGGTGGTGAGTTGCATAAAGTTAGCCTCCGTCATTGCGAGCCGAAGGCGAAGCAATCTCCCAGTTAAGGTGGAGATTGCTTCGTCGCCCTACGGGCTCCTCGCAATGACATTTGGTTAGTATTGTCCGATCGCGCCGGTCTTGCGGGCGCGGCGTTCCATCCAGAGAAATGTAAAGTAACCAACGACGAGCCAGAAGACTCCAAATAAAAGTAAGGGGATCAGATCGGGCAGCAACTCGGCGATCCCTGCGTTCGAGAACGCCGCAGCGCGCATCCCGTGGATCAAATAGGTTTGCGGAAGCCACTTCGCAAAGGACTGCATCCATGCGGGCAGGATGGCGACCGGGAAGGTGATGCCGCAGAAGATCATCACCAATCCGCGGACGAGAAATACGAACGCGTTGGCTTCCTTGACGGTGATGACCAGACTCGCAAACGCGAAGCCCAATCCGTAAACGGCGGGGATCGCGGCAAGCATCATCAGCGCCAGCATCCACACACTGCCGTTCAAGCGGACGCCAAACAACAACCCGAATTCCAAAGCCGTGACGCCGATGAACATCGCCATCGAAACGATCTGCGGACCCGTATGACCGAGCAAATAGGAAAACCTCCAGGTGGGCGAAAGCCAGTTCGATTCGAGCGTGCCGCGCATCTGTTCGTCGCGCAACGAGAAGCCCACGTCCCAAAGCACGATGTTTTGCCACATCCAGACCGTCGTGCCGACGATGATGTAACCGATGTAATCGGTCGCGCCGGTGGTCTGGATAAAGACGTTCAAACCGCTTCCATCGGGACCTGACAGCGCGCGCGCCGTCAGGATGTACATCATCGGGAAGATCAGGGGCCAGATGAACAACGCGATGATCCAACTGGGATAGCGCGTGAAGATCGTCCATTCGCGGCGGACGACCGCGAAAAACGCGCGCACATCCGATGGCATGCCCGGTCGTCCAAGCGGGCGGGGAACAAGGGAAGTTTCCATGTCCGCTCCTAATCCCTCAGCGCCTTGCCCGTCAGGTGAATGAACACATCCTCCAGCGTCGGCTTGACGATGTTCATGTTGACGAGCCGCGTCCCGTTCTGGCTGATGTTCTCGACGATCTTCGGCAGCAATGTCCGGCTGTTCGTCGCCTGCATGTTCACTTCCCAAAGATCCGCCTCCGCCTGCCGGCGGACGACCAGATTTTCCACTTCTGATAATGAACGCAGTTTCTCGCCGATATACTCCTGCCATCCACTGACCTCCAGGCGGACGATTTCCTTTTGATTGATGCGGCGTTTGAGTCCTTCGGGGGTATCCAGCGCGATGACCTTGCCCGCGTCGATAATGCCGATGCGGTCCGAGAGTTGGTCTGCCTCCTCCATGTAGTGAGTCGTCAGCAGGATGGTGTGCCCCTCCTGCTTGAGTTGCGCGATCAGTTCCCTCAGGTTGCGGGCAGCCTGGGGGTCGAGTCCGAGCGTGGGTTCGTCCAGTAAAAGGATGGGGGGGCGGGCAAGCAGGGCTTTGGCGATGGCGACGCGTTGGCGCATCCCGGTCGAATATTTCTCCACGAGTTCGTTGGCGCGGTCTTTGAGTTCCATGCGCTCGATCAGTTCATCCACGCGCTTCTTCGCCACCGCCGCGGGGATGTGATGCAGCGCCGCGAAATATTCCAGGTTTTCGCGCCCGGTCAACTTCCAGTAGATGCTCCGTTCGCCAGCCAGCACCGTGCCGAGACTGCGCCGAACTTCGTTCGCCTGCTTCACAATGTCATAGCCGTTGACGTGCGCCGTTCCGCTCGTGGGCTCGAGCAGGGTACACAACATGCGGATCGTGGTGGACTTGCCCGCGCCGTTCGGACCGAGCAAACCGAAGATCTCGCCGCGCTGGATCTGGATGTCAACGCCGTTGACGGCGGTGAACATGGCTCTGGGTTCCTTCTTCCAAAACTGCCAGCGCTTCTTTTTTCCCTCACCCCTGCGCCCCTCTCCCTCAGGGAGAGGGGATGGGGGAGAGGGACTCTTATCACCCGTCCCCGGGCGGGCAGGGAACTTCTTGACAAGTTGGTGGGCTTCCACAGCAAATTGGGACATGGAAATGCTCCTTTTTAAAGCAGATTTCAAGAAATAGGAAGCAACATTGAATATATTTACTTTTTTGCTGCTTATTTTTCCACATATTACAACTTTTGTTTATTATTGTCAATACCCCTGTTTGGAATTTTAATGTCAACCTGAAGAATTTCAATAAAAAATCCCGCTTCGGGGCGGGATCATCATGGGACTTCGTTCAGAATTCGGTCTCAATCGTGCGGGGGCCATGGGATTTCGACCGGTCCGCCGTAGCCGTGCTTTTCCTGCACGAACACCCTCCCATGCGAAGGCGACGCGCATCCTGGCTCGTCGTTTTTGACGACGATGGCTGGGAAGTTCGTGCCGAGCGTCTCGAAGATGATCTCCCCCGCTTCGCATCGCCAGACCTCGATGATGTACTGGTGCATGAACTCGTCTTCATATTTGCCCGGGCTGATGGGAACCGCCTCCCACGTGACCTCGATACTGTTCCCGTTTCGAGCGGCTTTTGCCCAGCTCGGGCCGGGGTAATACGGCGAGACGGGCAGTTTCAAACCGGGGTAGACGATAGGGAGCGCATTCGGGTCTCCCTGGATTTCGAGAAAATTCGCATTGACCCAGCAATTGTTATCCCGGTTATTCTCGCCCTTGTTTGCAACCCAGACCCAGTTGTTCGCGTCCGTGCGCCCGACCAGTTTGATGTTGGCGGTCTGGTTGAAGGCAAACAGGTAAAGATATTCCGCTCCCGGACCGTATCGGCAACTGAGTTTGTCCGCGGTCACCCTGGCTTTCAAACTTTCGACGGTTGGAATGGGAGTCGGGGTCGGCGTTTCCGTGGGCGCGGAGGTGAGGGTACCGGTCAATGTGGGAATGGGAGTGAAGGTCGCAGGGATGGGCGTGGAGGTGTCGGCGGGGAGAACGCCCGTTGAGGTCGAAACAGGTTCGGGCGCGTCAGAGGCGGGCGTCCCTCCCGGAGCCCCCAGGTTACAGGCAAGCGTCGCCAACATCAGGACGATGGGAAGGATATATTTTTGGTTCTTCATGGCTTGATTGTACTCAAATCCAAAAAATAGTTCACCCCGGCCTGAGGGGGGCAGGTCGGGGTGAACCGCCCATAGTTTAGCACGGTGATTGGAATTTTGCAACTTAAAAAATCGGGATCTTTCGATGTTACAACGGAGGCAATTCGATCCCAAACCCGCTCAGGGACGCCGTGTCGTGCGGCTTCCGCCCTGGAGATCCGGCGAAGCCCAATGCCGGGGGATTCAACGGCGTCGGCGGGAGTTGATGCTTTTGAAATGTGATTGTTCCTTTTCCTGATTGATAATTCCCATAATCGAGGGTAAGATTAATCGGCGCATGATTCGCACGGAGAAACGACGTGGAAATCAACGAAAAGTTCTGCCCCGTCTGCAAGAATAAGAATGACCGCAACGCCATCATCTGTATTTATTGCGGCGCGTTTCTGGCGCAGCATCCTTCGGATTCGACGGCGACAGCCAAGGACGGCAACGACCCGATGGCGGCTTCGGTGGATGTGTTGAAACCGCCGGTTGACGACCCGTTGATACCGGAGGACGGCATCGCCATTTACGCCGCCGGCACCTCCCAGCCGGTATACCTGCGCTTTGACAAGGAGTTGATCTTTGGACGCAAGGCGGACGACATCCCCGACGACAACCTCCTCGATCTTACGAAGCTGGGGGGCTATCAGATGGGGTTATCGAGGCGGCACGCGATGATCCGCAGGGTGGAGGACGGGTACGAGATCATGGACCTTTCCAGCACGAACGGCTCCTGGCTTAACGACGAGCGGCTCGTACCAAACAAGCCTTATCGGCTGGCAAGCGGATCGCAATTGCGCTTTGGACGAATGCGGCTTCTCATCCTGTATCACCCCGTTCCCAAAAGCAGGAAAACGGAATAACCCGCCCGGGTTATCAACAGACCATGAACATGAACGATTTCGGCAATTCGCTGGACGATAAGCTCCGCGACGCGGCTGAGCTTCTCCGAAAGGGGCAAAAGAAGGAGGCGCGCAGGGCGTTGCGGGAGGCGCTTGCCATGGATCGCGGCAGCCTGACGGCATGGGAACTTCTCTGGCGGGCAGCGTACAACGAAAAGGAGGAACTCTATTGCCTGAACCGCATCCTTGAAATCAACCCGGACCACGCAGCCGCCAGGCGGCGCTTCGAGGCGATCCGTTCCGGCGGTTCTCCCAGGCGGTCTGCCTCGCGCCGGAAGAGGCAGGAGGCGCTCGGTCTGTTGTTGTTTCTCGGCTCCGTGATCACCGTTCTATGTGTGGGCATTACCGCCTTTGCCCTGCTGCGCGGCGGTTACATCTCCCTGCCTGTTACGTCCGACCTGACCGCGACCGCCATCGCGCAGAAGAACGCCGGTTGCCAGGCGCTGATTGACAGGGCGATCCAGGCTTCCGGTAATTATTGCGGGGAAACGGATTCGAACAACGTATGCTATGGCAACACGACGATCAAGGCGGAACTGGCGCCGGATGCGAGCCGGCGTTTTTCGGAGCGCGGCGACATCATAACGGTGAACGAACTACGCCGCCTCACCGCCTCGCCGCTCGATCTGGACAACGATGAATGGGGCATCGCGGTCTTCAAGGTCATCGCGAACCTGCCCCGTTCCCTGCCCGGTGAGACCGTCACGATGGTGGTGTTCGGCAACGCCACCCTCGATAATCAAAGCGGGGGAAGCGAAAATTTGGAGTCGTTCTATTTTTCCAGCGAACTCGGACAGATCGTTTGCGAGAAGGTCCCGTTCGACGGCTTGATGGTCACTTCGCCGGACGGAGGCGGGGTCCGCTTTACCATCAACGGGGCGGAACTGACCCTGATGGGCGACGCCAGCATCAAGGCGCTCCGCAACGGTCAGATGGAGGTGAGCGTCTACAAAGGGTCAGCGCGGATCGTTTCGAACGGCGAGGAGCAGTATATCGGCGCGGGGCAAAAGTCCAGCGTTCAATTGGGAGGCGAGGGGGGCACCCAGTCCATTAGCGCGCCCTCGAAGCCCGAACCGCTCACCCAGGAAGAAATGGACATGTCCTGCACGATGACGGGACAATTCTGTTCGCAAAGCGAGATCACCCCGGTTTCCGAGCAGGAAGCCAGGCAGCAGATCCAGAGCCAGGTCACCTCCACCCCGACCATCACCGTCACGCCGTCGTCCACCGTCCCCCCGACCAACACGCTCCTCGTGCTTCCTCCCTCCACCCCTTCGCCGAGGGTAACGCGCACTCCGACGCGAACGCCGTCTCGCACCCCGATAAGGACGCTTACCCGCACCAACACGCCCACGATCACTCGTACGCCCACGATCACCCTCACGCCTACGATCACCCGCACACCTACGATCACCAATACTCCATCCCGGACGATCACACCCACGCGGAC
>SZPG01000088.1 GCA_030263595.1 Chloroflexi bacterium CFX6 | reverse complement strand
TTGTATGCGTAAACTCTTGACCATTTTGAATGCCATCATCCGTGACCGTTCTCACTGGAATCCTGCTTTTGCCGCTTGACATACAACACAGTTGCTCCGCGGTCGGTCTTTACCCGCTTTTTGCAAAGTTCGACCACCGTATTTCTCGCCTCCCCCTCCGCCACGAATACCAATACATCGCCCGCTTTAAGGACCGTTTCGCCGCGCGGAATGAATAGTTTACTGCCGCGTCTCACGCTGGCGATGACGCAATCGCGGGGCAGCGCCACGTCGCGCACCGCCTTGCCGTCGCATTCCGCGCCGGGTTGAATGACGACCTCCTGCACGTCCACGCCGCTGAAAGCGCCAAGCCGCGCCTGCTGGGCGCGATGCCGAAGAAAAGTATGACGCTTCAACGCGATATCGTAGGCGCGGATCGCGTCCGAACGGCGCAGCAAGCCGACCAGTAATTTCGGGTTTTCACGCGATACAACCGGCATCCGCCCGATGTCGCGCACGGACATGCGCCTCAACGCCGCGCCGATCGTTTCATCGGGGTAGGTCACGGTCAGATCGCGGCTGCAAACGTCCCCGATCTTTTCCTCCTGGTCGAGATCCGAGTCGCGGATGTCGTGCATGGTCACAACGCCGCAAAGTTCGCCCCTTTGCGTAAGCACGGGTACGCCATGGACGCGTTCGCGGGTCATGTAATCAATGGCTTCCTTTACCGACATGCTCTCGCGCACGAAAGGCGGCGATTCGGTCATTACCTCGTCCACAGTGATGCGTTCCAGCACTTCGAGGTCGCGTCCGCGTTCGATGCGGATGCCCTTGCGCGCCAGCCCGAGCATGTACACCGAATCCGATTCGATGTAGCGCGAGATGAGGTAACTGATGACCACCGCGAACATCAGCGGCAGGATGATGCGATAGTCCCGCGTCATCTCGAAGAGAAGCAGGATCGCCGTCAACGGGGCATGGACCGCCCCCGCCAGCACCGCCGCCATTCCCACCATCGCGAACGCGCCGGGGACGATATTCAAAGAGGGGAAAAGGCTTTGGGCGACCAGACCAACCCCGCCGCCGAGCATCGAACCGATGAACAACGCTGGGGCGAACACCCCGCCCGCAAATCCGCCCCCGATGCTGACCGGGGTCATCACCAGTTTTGCGATCATCAATGCGAATAACAGCCAGAAGACGGTCGTCCGCCCGTTCAACACGTCGCCGATGACGTGATAGCCTTCGCCGAAAATTTCGGGCAGGAAGATTCCAACGACGCCGACAAGCAGCCCTGCAACGGCAGGCTTGCCCCAGCGCGGCATCTTCAAATTGTGGAAGAAATCCTGAGATCCATACAGAAACTTCACGTACAACGCGGAGAGCGGACCGGCGAGCAATCCCAACACAAAGTAAAGGATCAATTCCCATTCCGAGTTGAACGCGTATGCAGGCACGCTGAACGCGGGCTGCGTCCCCGAAACCGCCTGCGTGAACACGGAAGCGATGACCGACGAAAGCACCACCACGCCCAATGCGCTCGTGCCGATCTCCCCCAAAATGATCTCCACCGCAAAGAAGACTCCCGCGATGGGCGCGTTGAACGCGGAGGCAACCCCGGCGGCGGCTCCCGCGGCGACCAGGGTGCGGATTCGTTCCTCCGACATCCTGAGCAAACTCCCGAACATCGAGCCGAGGTTCGAGCCGATCTGCACGGAGGGGTCTTCCGGTCCCACCGAGGCGCCCGCGCCGATGGAGACAGCCGAAGCGACAGACTTGGCTGGAATGCGCCAATATCGCAGACGTCCGCCGGAGAGCGCGACCGATTCGATGATCCCCGCCACGCCGTGATGACGTTCGGCGCCGATGAAATGGAACTGGATCAAACCGACGATCAATCCGCCGATCACGGGGACGAGGGCGATCGTCCACGCGCCGTAGGTTTCAAGAAACCCTCCAAGTCGTTCCAAAAGGATATTGTGACTCAGGAGGATCATCTCCTTGAACAACCAGACGCCGATGCCGGTGGCAAGCCCCAGCCCCAAAGCGACCGAGCCCAGAATGGCGGAATCGGAAATATGATAGCGATCGAGCCAGCGCAACCAGGAGGTTTTCATGTCGGGCGATCCTTGGGATCGTTTTGCATGTGGGATGTTTTACCACAAATTCCCTCCGTACATTTTGGAGGCGGGATGCGGACGAACGCTGAGCGATGAGGGAATTCTCCAATTTCCGCCAGGCTGATACAATAGCGGATAAGTGACAGGGTTGGCACGTTCGGACTTTGCCTCTCAGAAAGCAGGCGCGCATGTCGGCAAAAATATTTGTATCGTATTCGAGGAAAGATTCGAAACCCGCGCGGAAACTCATCAACGCCTTTGCGGAGATGGGCTACGACGTGTGGGTGGATTGGGAGGACATCCCTCCCGCGACGGATTGGTTGGAACAGGTCTTTCGCGGCATCGAGGGATCGGACGCCTTCATCTTCCTCGCCAGCCCGGATTCGGTCAAATCCAACGTGTGCAAGGCGGAGGTCGAACGCGCGGAACTGAACAACAAACGCATCATTCCCATTGTCCTGCGCGAAGTGCCGCCCGCGGATACCCACCCGGTCATCCGAAAACTCAATTGGATCTTCATGCGCAGGGGGGATGATTTTCAGACTGCGTTGGCAAAGTTCAGGGACGCGCTCGAACTGGATTTCGAATGGGTGGCGGATCACAACCGCATCCAGGCGGACGCGCTCAAGTGGCACCGTGGAAAAGACCCCAGCCTGCTCCTGCGCGGGAGCGAACTGCGCCGCGTGCGGAAGGCTGTCGAAGCGGCGAAGGGCAGGGAACCCAAGCCAACCTCCTTGCAGGAGATGTTCCTGCGCTACAGCGTTCAAAGGGAAAAGCAGAGGAACGTCCTGTTGGCGGCGACGATCGTCATCATTGCCGCGCTGGCCGGATTGACGTTCTTTGCCAATTACCAGCGTAGCCTCGCCGCGGAGAACGCCGAACTGGCAACCCGTAACGCGATCCTTGCCAACCAGCAAAAGGATATCGCCGAGGCGAACGCGAATCTTGCGCTCCGTAACGAAAGGGAGGCAAGACAGGCGCAACAGGAGGCTGAGGATCAACGAACCATTGCGGAAGAACGGGCGAGGTTCGCGCTGGCGCAACAGAGCGCGGCGCGGGCGCAGATCTACCAATCGCAACCGGGCGAGTTGTACACGAGCACGCTTCTGGCTGTCGCTTCGTGGGCGACTGCGCCCTCCGGCGAAGCCGAGGAGATTTTGCGGAGGAACATCAGCCTCCTGCCCGTTCCGGTAAAACAGACGCGGCGCGAGGGCGGCATCAACTCGCTGAATTTCGACGCGCAGGGCAACCTGTTCGTCACCGCGGGGACGGACGGGAACGCGTGCGTGTGGAAAGTATCGGATGGGGAAATGCTTTTTTGCGCGACCAGCCCCGGGTCCGTGAATGACGCGGCGTTCAGTCCCGATGGAAAACTGATCGTCACAGGCGACGAATCGGGACTCGTCCAGTTCATCCGCGTGGAGGATGGAGAGACGCTGTACACCTACGGCGCCGGGGGAATCGTCCGCGACGTGGACATTCGCAGGAGCGGCGACCAGGTTGCGGTCACGCGCGACGACGGGCGCATCACCCTGCTGGACGCGCAAACCGGCAAACGGAAATACGACCTGCAGGCGTTCGACCGGCTCAAGATCGCCTCGTTCAGCCCGAACGGCAGATACATCGCCTCCGGCTCCGTTGCCGGAACTGTGACGCTTTGGAATCTGGTTGATGGCACCATCGTCTCCAGCGGGCGGCATAAGGGCGAAGTGCTTTCGCTTGCCTTCAGTCCTGACAACCGCTACCTGATCACCGGCGGCGCGGATGGGTATGCCGTCGCCGCGCGCACATCCGACGGACAGGAAGTCTATCGTCTCCTGCACGAGGATTGGGTGACGGACATCGCCTTTGCCCCGGACAGTTCGTGGTTCGCCACCGTCTCCAACGACCGGCGCATCCGCCTTTGGGATACGCCCAACGGTAAGGAACGATTGCGGATGTCGCAGGACGGTTACGTGAACGAGGTCAAGGTGAGCGCAAACGGTCAATGGCTTGCCACCACCGGCGCGGATCGAACCGTACGCGTTTGGAATGCCTCCACCGGCGCGGAGATGTTTCAGATTCCGCTCGAGGGGGAGGGCGTTGCGTTGGGCTTCAGCGGCGACGGCGGAAATCTCGTGACGGGCGACAAGACCGGCGGGATCAGCGTTTGGGATATCTCCGTGATGCCCGCGCCCGAAAGTTACGTTCAGTTCGACGGCTTGGCTGGCGACGTCCAGTTCAGCCCTTCCGGTGACTGGATCGCCGCTTCGGACTCCAACCGGGTCTGGCTGCTGAGACCCGGGCAGTTTTCCACGCTGACCGCGCGTCCGCCCGGCGAACCGGCTCTAACGTTGAACGGCGAAGTGCAAAACGTCGTCTTCAGCCTCGACTCCGTCTGGCTCGCGGTTTCCACCGCGAACGGGCAGGTCCTCGTGTACAACCTGCAAACGAAACAACCGAAGACCCTCTTCCAAACGGGCTTGGGAGTCCAGATCGCCTTCACGCCCGACAGCGCGTATTTGATCGCGTGCAGCGCCAATGGGTCTGTGGAGATGTGGAGTCTTGCCTCGTTCAGAAAGACCGCCGACCTTGCCGGCGAGGGATCGGGAATTACCTCTGTGGCAGCCAGCCCGTCTCACCTTGCATTAGGCGCAATGGACAGGATCGCGATCCTCGCGCCGGATGGGGAGGAGGTCACAGAGATTCAATCCCCCGGCGATCACGCGCTCCTTGCCTTCGACGCGGACGGCTCCCTGCTGGCGTCCGCCAATTCTGCGGGCTTGATCGAGGTATGGAAATTCGAGAACGCGGGGTTCAGCCGGGTGGGTTCCATCCGCAAGGATTCTGTTTATTCGCTGGCGTTCAACCCGAACGGACTCACGTTGGCGGCAGGCGCGCGTAACGACGTATTCCTCATCAATCCCTTCACCGTCAGGGAGGTCGCGCGCATCCCCCATGCGGGCAACGTGAGCGGCGTTTCTTATTCGGCGGATGGGAACGTGATGGCGACCGCGTCGTTGAGGGCGGTTCAATTCTGGGACGTCCCGCGCATCGAGGACATTGACCCGCATGAACTGGTCAACGCCGCGTGCGCCCGCCTCACGGCGAACTTCTCGCAGGCGCAATGGAGCAATTTCTTCGGCAATGAGGAGTACAGGACGCTGTGCGAAGGGCTGCCTGTGCCGTGAGAGATGCGATCTTCGATTGTTCCGTCGTTATGCTTTGTTTGCCTTGGCGTACTCGCTTCCGAAGAAGTGCAGTCCGACCGCGGTATTGTAGCCTCGTTCGAGCAGGTCCATCACGTCCGACTGGCGCAGATCAAAGAGGTCCTTCAGAACGTTGAGAAAACCCACCTCGCCTTCGGAAAGGTTCAGGTCCATGGCTGCCACGGCGCAGGTTTCGACGATGAAGTGATTTACATCGGAGGCATTGCGCCCGACGCGGGATTTCAAGTTCTGGAGGGCGGTCTGAAGGCTCCCCAATTCGTTCTTTTCGAGCCTGCTCCAGAATACCCGATTGGCTTCATCCACCTCGTCCGGGGTTAATCCCCAGCCGATCAGGAACATGCGCGTGGCGGCGTCAGCCACGCTGTCCAGCCTCGTTTTGTCGCTGGCTTTGAGTTGCAGTTCCCGTAAAACGTACAGGTACTGAAAGCCGAATTCGACGTTCTCAGGCTTGAGCGGTTTCTTTTCTTCTGCCATGTTTGCCTCCGTTTGGCGTAAATCGCCAGGATGATGGGGGATTCAGAACCGGAATCCCGTGTTCCCATTATAGGTATTTTTTTCGACGCGAATACAGTGACATTTGTCATCCCTTTGGAGAAGCGTCATCCCCCAAAGGGGTGCGGGCGGTGTCCCGGCGTTCGTTTGCGCTGCGTGTCTCCTTTGCCCGTCAATCAACGATTTGATATCGCTCGAAGAATTCCGGGAACATGTGGCTGTTGGCGACGAGAACTTCGGGATGCGATTTCATAAAGGCGCGCAGAAGCGGATCGTGCGGACCGAGCGCCCAGCGGATCAGCCAGGCGGGCGCCTGATCGTTATTGACGGCTCCCGCGTCCGCTGCGTGGAAGAACCAGCCGTTGGAAGTCTTGATTGCCACGCCGCAATGTCCGCGCGAATGACCGAACAGCGGGATGAGATACATCTCCGGTTCGAATGGCAGACGGATGGCGTCGAAGTCGTACCATTTCGAGTCAACCGTCTCGTAAAGGACGAATTCGGGTTGGTGAGCAATGTCTCGCGGGACGTAGGCATATTCGTCCCAGTGGAGGATTTTTCCGTCCGTGAACGCGTCGTACTCGCGTTTGTGTACGTGAACTTTGACGTGAGGAAAATCGGGAAGCCCGCCGCAATGGTCGAAATGCATGTGGGAGAGGACGATGTGTTGCACGTCCCCAGGCTCGTACCCCAGCGTTCTCAGGCGCCGTATCGCCGATTCAGCCGCGTCGAAAGGCATGACTGTGATGATGCGAAACAACCTTGTGATCGCGGTCGGCTGGGAATAATCCTGCAAGCCCAAGCCCGTGTCCACGAGGACGGGACCGTGATCCGATTCGATCAACAGGCAGAGCGTTCCGGTTTTCATTTTGCTGGGCCAGCGGGCATTGCACGTGAAGCAGTTGAGAAGGCGGATGGTCACGTAAACAGTGTAGCACAAAAAACGGGTCGCGCATCATACGCGACCCGTGAAATCTATACCAACATCCTGACCGGATTTTCCAGGAACCCCGCCAGCGCCTGCATAAACTGGGCGGCTCCGGTACCAGCCAATCCTGGTCGGTGGAAACTTTTTCTCCTCGGTTGCGTAAATGATAGAAACAGAGCGATCCCCAGGCCATCTTGACCGATAAGGAGAAAAGATCGTGAAGGCTATCGTATTCGAAAGATACGGCTCACCTGATGTTTTAGATCTCAAAGACGTGAATCAACCCACGCCCAAAGATAACGAAGTCCTCATCAAAATCCACGCGGTTTCCATCAACGCGGCGGACTGGCATTTACTCAGGGCGGACCCGTTTCTCGTCCGCTTCGGTTCGGGATTGTTCAAACCCAAAACCCAAATCCTTGGCGCGGATGTTGCCGGGCGCGTGCAGGCGGTGGGCGGGAGCATTACACAATTCAAGGTTGGCGATGAAGTGTTCGGAGATTTGTCAGGTGTTGGTTTTGGCGGCCTGACAGAATACGTCTGCGCGCCCGAAACCATTCTAGCATTGAAACCGTCCAACCTGGGTTTTGAGGAGGCGGCTGCTGTGCCGATGGCGGCCGTCACCGCGCTTCAAGGCCTGCGGGATGTGGGCAAAATTCAGGCGGGACAAAAGGTGATGATTTACGGAGCAAGCGGCGGCGTGGGCACCTTCGCGGTGCAAATTGCAAAGGCGCATGGGGTGGAGGTCACGGCGGTGTGCAGTACGTCAAAGATGGATTTGGCTCATTCGCTCGGCGCGGATCATGTGATTGATTACATGCGGGAGGACTTCCCCAAAAGCGGGCAGCGCTACGACTTGATCTTTGCCGCCAATGGGAACCGATCGCTTTCGGACTTTGAACCGGCTCTAACCCCAACTGGAACCTTCGTCGTGTCCGGGGGGTCCACCTCACGGATATTCCAGACGTTGCTGCTGGGTCCGTTCAAATCGAAAAAAGGCGGAAAGACGTTTCAAGGTTTTACTGCCAAGCCGAGCCAGGCAGATTTGAATGTTGTGAAAGGGTTGATCGAATCAGGGAGGGTTAAACCCATTGTTGACAGGCGTTACCCGCTGAGCAAGACGCCCGATGCGATGCGTTATCTCGAAGAAGGTCATGCGCGCGGGAAAATTGTGATTACCGTGGCGTGAAGCAAAAGGTGAACGCACCATTCGCAGAAAAGGAGAGTGTGCCATGGTAGAAATGCCCATCAAACTGGCTGTGATTTGGATTTGTGTAATGTTGACCTACCTGTTGGGGGATGTCCTGCGGATATTCAGCGGCGACGCTGCATCGGGAAAAACGGGATTCATGCAGTTCACGCAGGGAATGTGGCTGGTCGCCGCCATATTAATGGTCGTCCCGATTGTGATGATTTTTCTTTCCATCACGTTGAATCAACCGGTGAACCGCTGGGTGAATATCATCTTTGCGGCATTCTCCCTGCTGTTCAATCTGGTCGGCTTGCCAACCTATCCCTCCATGTACGATAAGTTTCTGCTTGTGGTTAGCATGGTCTTTAACGGGTTGACGATTTGGTACGCCTGGAATTGGGCGTGAAGGTCGAAAGCAAACTTCCGAAGCCTCTTGGCTTCGGAAGTTTGCTTTTTATACCAACATCCTCGCAGGATTTTCCAGGAACCCGGCGAGTGCCTGCATGAACTGAGCCGCCTCCGCGCCGTCGCTGACATGGTGGTTAACGGAGATGGCGACTTTCATGTCGTGACGGTCAGCCAACACAGTGTCTACCCACCTATTCCATTTTGTTTCCTTCTTCTTCCAGTTTTCTTTTTATAAATCGCAACACATCTTCCAATGCTGTTTCCTCCGAAGGCTGGATATTCTCCTGTGTTGCGATATGCTTGTGATGTGGGTGAGTAGAAATTTGGGGATGATGTGGGGCATTATCCCAGCCTACGCGAAGTTCATCATTTTGTTTTAGCCAGTAATAGGCATACCGTATAAGAGTTTCCTCGTCCCATGCTTCGCTGATATGCAACCTGTCGCTGTTGATGAGATCGGCGCGCAAGCGAATTAAGTTGGGGTTTGACGCGGCAAGCAGTTCAATCTCGACGATGATTTCACTCGCCAGGTTGCGCAAGACCGCAATGCGTTCCAGCGCATTAGCCGGCATGTTGCGATTCCAGGGTATGCAGATTGTTTAATCGCTTTTGCAAATCGGCGCGGCGAATTTCCCAACTCTGCCATTCGATGTAAGCATCATGCGCTTCAAAGTTGGCGTTGGTTGGCAAGCCTGCTTTTTCGAGATTCGCGAAAGACATGCCAAAACGTTTTTCGAATTCGGCAATGGCTTGCTCGGCATGGTTGAGTTCATCCCGCAATTCACGTGTGCGGCTATCTGTGCCAAGTTGCAAAATTCTGTCCCAGTCCTGAATGGGAAGTTTAATTGGTGCTAGAAAGAGAGACATGCTGAAATTCTCCTTCGCTTAAGTATAGCATAAGCAAGATTTCCGAAGTCTCAAAGACTTCGGAAATCTACTTGTCTTATACCAGCATCCTGACCGGATTTTCCAGGAACTCCGCCAGTTTCTGCATGAATTGTGCCGCCTCCGCGCCGTCGCTGACTCGATGATCCACGGAGATCGTCGCCTTCATTCTCCATCCCGCTTTCACTTCGCCGCTTTCCACAACCGGCACCTCACGCGCGGAGCCGACCGCCAAAATCGCGGCTTCGGGCGGATTGAGGATGGCGATGAAGTTCTCCACGTCGTACATTCCCAGATTGCTGACCGAGAACGTCGAGCCTTCGATGTCATCCGGCTTGACCTTGCCCTCGCGGGCGCGCCCGACCATCGCCTTCAATTCATTGGAGATCTGGCGGATGGGCTTTTGGTCGGTGTCCTTGTGGGCGACGGTGAGCAAACCGTTTTCGACGGCAACCGCAACGCCGACGTTCACCGCGCCGTGACGAATGACTTTATCGCCCGCGAAGGAGGCGTTCAGGTTGGGGAACTGGCGCAGGGTCAACGCAACGGCTTTGACAATGAAATCGTTGACCGAGAGTTTCTCGTTATCGGGCAAATACTCGTTGATCTGTTTTCGCAGCGCCATGACCGCGTCCATTTTGTATTCGTGCGTGACGTAGAAGTGCGGCACGCTGGTCTTGGATTCGGTCATGCGGCGCGCGATTGCCTGACGTAATTTGGTAAGTTGGACAGCTTGGTCTTCTTGCGTAACGATAACAGATGTTGTAGAAACGGGAGTCGAAGGTCGAACGTCAAAGGTCTTTGTTCCGCCAGCGAGCGCTGCCTCTATGTCTTTGCGAACGACTCGTCCGCCAGGACCTGTTCCCTGAATGGAGGCGAGGTTGATATTGTGGTCGCGCGCGATCTTCTTCGCAAGCGGCGAGGCTTTGACGGGACCGGTTGTCAGCGCAGGAGCGGCTTGTTGAACAGGAACAGGCGTCGGCTGAGTCGGAGGCGCAGGTTTTTCCTCCGCCTTCGCTTCCGACTTTCCACCCTTCGACGCGCTCAGGGCATCGCTTTCCACTTTCGACGGCGCTTCTACCTTTTCCCCTTTTTCTCCAACGACCGCGATCGGCGCATTGACCGGCACAACCGCCCCCTCGTCCACGATATGTTGAAGCACAACTCCGCTTGCGGGAGATTCGACCTCAACGGTGGCTTTGTCGGTTTCGATCTCGGCGAGCACGTCGCCTTTGTTGATTTGTTCGCCGATCTGCTTGACCCAGCGGACAAGCGTGCCTTCCGCCATGTCGAAGCCGAGTTTGGGCATGTTGATGGTTTCAGCCATTATCGCAAAACCTCCTTTGCCGCGGTAACGATGTCGGACACTT
>SZPG01000137.1 GCA_030263595.1 Chloroflexi bacterium CFX6 | reverse complement strand
TTGCCGGGCGGGCGTATTACGTTTATGGCATGTCGCGGGACGTGCATCGTGAAAAGATGCCCTCCTATCTTCTGCAATGGGAAGCCATCAAGCGCGCCAAGGCGAGAGGCTGCACTGTCTATGACCTCTGGGGCGCGCCCGAAGTCTTCGACGAAAGCGACTCGATGTGGGGCGTCTATCGCTTCAAAGAGGGACTTGGCGGGCAGGTTGTCCGCACGCTCGGCGCCTGGGACTTTGCGCCCAGTCCGCTTTGGTATAAGTTGTATTCAGAGATCATCCCGCGCGTGCTGGATGTGATGCGGTCGCGCGGGAAGGCAAGAACGAAACAAAACTTGGGGGCGTAGAAGTTCGGTGGTCGAGTAGGGCTGAGCGTTCGTTGTGAAGCTCGTATCGAGGCCACCATGTAAGCGAAATTGTTTCTATACATTGATGGTTTCGATACACTCGCGACAACCGCTCGCTACTCAACCATCAGGATTGCTTTTGAAAAGGAATTTCCATGAACAACATCCCCCGCCTCCATTTTGCCCACCTCCCAACTCCCATCGAGGAACTCCCGCGTCTTTCCGACCTTTTGGCTGGTCCGCGGATCCTGGTCAAACGCGACGACCAGACCGGTCTCGCCTTCGGCGGCAACAAGACTCGCAAACTGGAATTCCTCGTCGCGGAGGCGCAGGAGCAGGGCGCGAAGACTCTGATCTCCGGCGGCGCGATCCAGTCCAATCATTGTCGTCAGACCGCGGCAGCCGCGGCGCGGTATGGATTGGAATGTACGCTCGTCTTAACGGGCGACCTCCCTGGTGAGCCATCCGCGAATTTGTTGCTGGATGAACTGTTTGGCGCGAAGATCGTCGCTGTGCCCGATCGCAAAGATCGCGACCGAATCCTGCAAGAGACATTCGATAACGCCGTTGCGGAGGGGAAGAAGCCGTATCTCGTCCCTTATGGCGGATCGAGCCCGACAGGCGCGCTGGGGTATGCGTTTGCGATGGAAGAATTGATGAAGCAAATGCAAGACCTCCAAGTTCTCGAAGAACTCGGAGGTCTCGACTGGATCGTCTTCGGCACATCCTCCGGCGGGACGCACGCGGGATTGGCGCTGGGTCAACGCCTGTTTGGATTCAAAGGCAGGGTGCTGGGAATCAGCATTGACGAGTCGGAAGAGTGGTTGAAGAGTCACGTTTCCAAACTGGCGTCGGACGCGAGTGAAAGGCTTGGAGAGCGGATCGAGTTCACTCCGGCTGACGTGCTGGCAAATGCCGATTATTGCCGGGCAGGCTACGGCGTATTGACCGACGCGGAGCGCGAAGCGGTCCAATTGTTTGCGAAATATGAAGGGCTGCTGCTCGATCCCGTCTACACGGGGCGCGCCGCGGCAGGGATGATTGACTTGATCCGTAAAGGATTTTTCAAGAAGGACGAAACTGTGCTATTCTGGCACACCGGCGGTCAGCCCGCGCTGTTCGCGGATAAGTATGCAAACAAGATTTAGTTTACACATTTCGAACCACAGAGCAACTGTGTTGTATGTCAAGCGGCAAAAGCAGGATTCCAGTGAGAACGGTCACGGATGATGGCATTCAAAATGGTCAAGAGTTTACG
>SZPG01000087.1 GCA_030263595.1 Chloroflexi bacterium CFX6 | reverse complement strand
ATCTGACTATCCGACTATCTGACTATCAGACTATCAGACCATCAGAAACCGAGCCTGTTTGCGGACCAAACCTTCGGGACGGTGCATAACATCAGATAATAAGCCTGCGCCGCAAGAGAATCTGGAAACGAGAATTCACATGTCACCTTCCACCATCGGCGAAATCAACAGACTTCCCGAAATCGAAAAGAGGGAAATTTACGCCCGTTACATCCCCCGGCAGTTGATCGAACGATTCAACCTGCCGGACCTGGCGCAGAATCACGACCTGTTGAAGTTCCGTTACGCGGCGGGTTCCAGCGACGTGGAGATGATGTTGTATCACCAGGCGGGATTCCCCGACCCGATCCTGTACGGTCACCTGGCGGATACGTTGAACGGGCAGATCCACGTTCTGTTGTACATCCTGAACGATCCCGACTCGCCGCGCTTCGACGTGGACAAAATGCCCGACGGCAGCCCCACCCGATTCGGGATCCGCAAGCGGAACCTGGAAGCTGAGGAAGCCGCCATGAAGGCAGGGCTGGCGCCCGGACAGGTTCGCCAGGGTTTGCATCTATTCAAGGAGGCGACGGCGACGTTCGAGCAGTTCGTCTCCAGCCTGGGACACGACATGTACTTTGCCGAACCGCTGTATTATCACAACGCGGTCATCTTCGAGCGGCACGGGTTCAGTTATCAGATGGGGAGACGCCGGATGGAGAGCATCCACCTCGGGTTCCAGGAGGGAGGCGGGTTGAGGCAAAAATTGGACGGCTCGACTCCGTTCCGATCCCCGAACGCCGCAAACAGCATCCGCCTGAGGTCGTGGGCGATCCACGATGGGATCATGGACGAACCGTTCACGAATGTCACGATGTACAAGCACATCGGCCGGCAGGGGGGCGTCAACACCACGCCGGGCTGTGAATGGTGAAAGGTCTTCCTTACCTCAAATAGAGTTCGTTGAATTCCTTCAACCTGCCTGCAAGTTCTTCGCTCGCGTCTTCTTCTCGCATACGCCATTCCCAGTTGCCGCCCAGTTTCGAGGGGAAGTTCATGCGCGCCTCCCCGCCCAGGTTCAACAAATCCTGCATGGGCGCGACGGCATGGACCGCCACCGACGACCACACGCCGCGGATGAGCGCCCAGACGAAATTCTTCCCGTTCGTGTTCAGATATTTCAGCGCAAAGTCGCGTTCCTCCTGCGGGGCGGTATCGAACCAGCCGCGCGCCGTGTCGTTATCGTGCGTCCCCGTGTAGGCGATGCAGTTGGCGATGTAATTGTGAGGCAGGAAGGGATTCTTCGCGCTGTCGAAACCGAATTGCAGGATCCTCATGCCGGGAAGGCCGAAACGATCGCGCAGTTCCTCCACGTCGGGGGTGATGACGCCGAGGTCCTCCGCGATGATGGGAAGAGTGTTGGGTATTTCGGATCGCGCATGGTCTGCCGACTCTCCGCTCCCTTCTGTGGGGACGGTGAGCGCGGAGGATAATGTTTCGAAGAAGTCGCTGCCGGGACCGGGTACCCAGCGTCCCTTTTCGGCGGTTTTCGCCCCAAAGGGAATTTCGTAATATCCCGCAAAGCCGCGAAAGTGATCGAGGCGGACAACATCCACAAGTTCGAGTACCGAGCGAAACCGTTCGATCCACCACGCATAACCGCTCTTCCTGTGCGCCTCCCAGCGATAGAGCGGATTGCCCCACAATTGCCCGGTCGGGGAGAAGTAATCCGGCGGGACGCCGGCGACCACCGTCGGCAGGCTGTCTTCATCGAGGAAGAACAATTCGGGGTTCGCCCAGGCGTCGGCGCTGTCGTAGGCGATGAAGATCGGGATGTCGCCGATGATCCTAATGCCACGTTCATTCGCATACGCGCGCAGTTTGTTCCATTGTCGGAAGAAGATGAACTGGTAGAAGGAATAGCGCAGGATGTTTTTAGCATGTTCCTTCCGCGCCTTATCCATGGCGGATTTCCTGCGCTTGCGAAGTTCCTCGCTCCATTCGTTCCATGCGCCGCCGCCGTTTGCCTCCTTGATGGACATGAACAGGGCATAGTCGTCGAGCCAGGAGGCATTTTTGGAACAGAAGAAAGCGAACTCACCCACTAATGCTTCCAGGGCATTAACGTCGTTCGTATTACTTCGCGCCGGACGAGTTGTTTCGTTCAGCGCGATAAAAAAACGAGAGAAGGCGCGTCCGAGTAGATCAAGTTTCCAGGGGATGAGCAGACCAAAATCCACGCGCGAGGCGTCGAAGGTCGGCATGTGGGCAAAGTCATCCTGGGTCAGCAGTCCGTCTTCGATCAGTCCATCAAAACTGATGAGGTAGGGATTTCCCGCGAAGGCGGAAAAACATTGATAGGGCGAATCGCCGTAGCCGGTGGGACCGAGCGGAAGCACCTGCCAGAGTTTGCAACCGGTGGATTCGAGCCAGTCCACGAAACGATACGCCTGCGGACCCAGGTCGCCGATCCCATACGGGCCGGGCAGGCTGGTGGGATGAAGAAGGATGCCGCCCGAACGTTCAAATTTCATTTGCCAGTCTCCTCGTTTGTATGTATTGACCCGCATGGACCACGCGATCGTCGTAATCGGAGGCGATGACGTCCGTGCCGATCTCCGCGCCCGGTTCGACGACCCAACCGGCGGGGACGAGGCTGTTCTTGCCGACCAGCGCGATCCGAACGTACGCGTCAGCCACCCCGCCGCCGATGCGCGCGTCCCGTTCGACGCGCGAACGCCGGTCGAGGATGGCGCGTTCGACGACCGCGCCGCTCTCGATGACCGAATCGGTGAGGATGATGGATTCGCGCACGACCGCCCCGGGCTGCACCACGACGCCCGGCGAGAGGACGCTGCTTTCCAGGCGCGCGCCCTCGCCAACGTAGCAACCGTCGCAGATCATACTGGCGTAGATGTGCGCCAGCGCGGGGAGGCGCGCCGGCGGGCGTTCCTCCGTGCGGGTGTGGATGATCCAACTGCGGTCGTAGAGTTTGAGCGGCGGGTTGGGCGAAAGCATATCCATGTGCGCCTGCCAGTAGGATTCGACCGTGCCGACGTCCATCCAGTAACCGGTGTAGGGGAAGGCGAAGACGCGCGCCCTCGACCTGATGAGGCGCGGGATGATGTCCCTGCCGAAATCGTGCGTGGACCTTCTGCGTTTGCTATCCTCCCATAGGACGCGGTCGAGCAGGGCGCGGTTGAAAACGTACACGCCCATGTTGACGAAATTGGACGGCGGGTCTTCGGGTTTTTCGAGGAAGGAGGTGACGCGGTAATCGTCGTTGATGTCCACGATGCCAAAGCGCGAGGCTTCCTCGATGGGGACGCGGATCGCGCCGAGGGTCAGATCCGCCTGGTGGTCAATGTGGAAGGCGATCATGGCGTCGTAATCCATGGTGTAGATGTGGTCGCCGGAGAGGATGAGGATGAAGTCCGGGCTTCCCCTTTTGATGAAACTGAAGTTTTGCTGGACGGCGTCCGCGGTGCCGACGAACCAGTCCGAATCGTTGCGGGCTTTGTAGGGGGTGAGGATCTTGATGCCGCCCGTGAAGTCCCGGTTCAGGTCCCAGGGCGCGCCGGAGGCGATGTGTTCGATGAGGGACTGCGGACGGTACTGCGCCAGGACCATCACGTCGAAGATGCCCGAGTTGACGCAATTCGAAAGCGGAAAGTCAATGATGCGGTATTTGCCTCCAAAAGGGACGGCGGGTTTGGTGCGTTTCGCCGTAAGCACTCCCAAACGGGAACCTTCGCCGCCCGCGAGGATCACTGCCCGTGTCTTCATTTATGCCTCCCCGTTCCCGCTCCCGGCTTTTTCCTCACGGATCGTCCGCTTCGAGTCCGACTGGCGGAGCGGGTACGTTTCGCGGGGGACCGGGGTGCTGGAACTCTCGATGAGTTTTTTATACAGTTCGAGATATTTTTGAGCGGAGCGCGTCCACGAGAAATCCTGCGCCATGCCCGCCTTTTGCAAAGCCGCCCAGCGGGAATGATAGGGGTACAACCGGAGGGCGCGCTTGAGCGTATCGTTGAAGGATTTGACCTTCTTGTCCACGAAGACGAAACCTGTCTCGCTGTCTGTGACGGTATCGTGCAGCCCGCCGACGGCGCGCACGAGCGGGACGCTTCCGTAACGCATGGCGATCATCTGCGAGATGCCGCACGGTTCGTAGCGCGAGGGCATGAGGAAGATGTCGGAACCGGCGTAGATCTGGCGGGCGAGTTTGGCGTCGTAACGCGTTTCCACGCGCACGCGGTCGGGAAGCGATTCCTGGAGTTTCTTCGCCTGTTCTTCGATCTTTGGATTGCCCGCGCCGAGGACGACCAACTGCCACTTCTGTTTGGAGAGCATTTTCAAACCCCTGAGGGCGATGTCAATGCCTTTGGCTTCGTCCATGCGAGAGACCATGCCGAGCAAAGGCGCGTCGGGCAGGACGGGTAATCCCAGTTTTTCCTGGAGGGCGGCTTTGTTCGGTTTGCGCGCGGATAGATCGTCGGCGTTGAAGCGGCTCGTGATCACCGGATCAGTCCCCGGGTCGAACGAAGCGGTGTCTAGTCCGTTGAGAATGCCGTGGATGGAGTCGGTTCGATTCCTGAGGAAGTCCTGCAAGCCGCTTCCGAATTCCTCGTGCAAAATTTCCCGGGCATAAGTCGGCGAGACCGCCACCATCGCATCCGACGCCCACAAGCCCAGCGGCATGGGCATGACCCGCGCCCAGTCGGGCAGGTCGGTGTTGGCGATGGGCAAGCCATAACTTTCGAGGATCTCCCTGACGTCGGGTCCCAGGAACGGGAGGTTGTGTATCGTCACCATCGAGACGATGCGGCGTTTTTTGTCCTCCCAGCGTTTGACGAGGTTGCCGTAAGCGGCGAGCGCGGTGTGCCAGTCGTTGCAATGGATGACGTCCGGGTTCCAATTGATCTGGCGCGGCAGTTCGAGCGCGGCTAAAGAGAAGAACACGTATTTCTCCGCGTCCAGTTTGTTGTTGGAGGAATAGACCGAGCCGCTGGCGCGAATGGGATCGCCGCTGATGAAATAAACCGGCATGCCATCCAGCGCGCCCTCATACGCCTCCGCCTGGACCTCGCTCCCGCCGCGCGGGATCGAATAGATGCCCAGCGGCTTGAGCCCCTCCTGCTTGACGACCGTGTGCAGAGGTAAAACCAGGCGCGCATCAATCGTCGTTTCGTCGTTGGAAAGCGCGCGCAGGGCGCGCGGCAGTGTGCCTGCCACATCGCCCAACCCGCCGACTTTTACGAAAGGTTCCGCCTCCGCGGCGAGGAATAATACGTTGATAGTCTGGGACATGTGCCAATTTTACATCGAAATTCAAGATGCCCATTGGTCAGTTTGGGAAACAAGACCTCCGAGTTCTTCGAGAACCCGGAGGTCTTATCAAGGGAGCCTGATGGGTCTCGAACCCACAACATCCACATCCACAGTGTGGCGCTCTGCCATTGAGCTACAGGCTCCGTCTTGCGGCAGGATTTTACCATAACTTTTTTGGCTGGATGCGGCTCAGGCATTCAGGATTTTCCTGATCGTCTCCACCGCCGCTTCGCGCGTGACGACGACCTGCCCGCCCGTCCCCAGATCCTTCACCGCCACCTGACCCTTTTCCGCTTCGTCGGGTCCAAGAACGAGGGCGATCTTTATCTTCATCTTGTCGGCGTATTTGAACTGCTTCGGTAATTTTGCAGGTTCGGGATAAACGATGACATTCAGCCCTGCCCTTCTCAGTTCGGACCCGAGGGCATACGACTTGAGCAAAAGCGACTCGTCGAACACGGTCACCATGACGGGCGCGGGGGTCGGGTCGAATTCGGGCAACAGACCCGCCTCCTGAAGAACGATCCCGATCACCACATCGCCCATCGCAAAACCGGTCGCCGGCAGCGGATCCCCGCCGACGTCCGCCAGCAGGTTGTCGTAACGGCCGCCGCCCAGGATCGAGCGCCGGACGGAACCGGTCAGATCGAACGCCTCGAAGACCGTGCCGGTGTAATACAGGAGTCCGCGCATGATGCCCGGCTCGAATTTGATGTACTCATAAACGCCCATCGCCTCGAGCGCCGCGAAGACGCGCTTCAGGTTTTCGCTTCTTTTCCACAGATCGTAATCCGCGAGGATATCCTTGAGGGCATTCAACTGGCTTTCGTTCAAGCCGATTTCAAGGGCGTTTTCGTCCCACGCCTCCGGGTTCATCTTGGAACGCCGGTCAAGAAGACCGGAGACCTCAATTCGCTTTTCAACCGGAACGCCCAGCGCGTCGAACTGTGAGTTCATCAACTGGCGATCGTTTACGAAGATGGAAGCCCGCGCAGGGTCCAGCCCGACCGAGCGCAGGAAGGTCGTCGCGATGGCGATCATTTCCGCGTCCGCCTCGGGGGAATCCGCGCCGAGCAGGTCAATGTTCCACTGGAAGAATTCGCGCGTGCGCCCCTTTTGCGGACTCTCGTACCTCCAGAACGGACCGAACGACCACCAGCGCGCCGGATAGGTCAACGCGTTTTGTCTCGCGGCGATCATGCGCGCCAGGCTGGGCGTCAGTTCCGGGCGAAGCGTGACGAGGTCCCCGGCGCGGTCTGCGAAGGTGAACGATTGCTTTTTGACAAGTTCCTCGCCGGACTTTGCCGCGTACAGGTCAATGGACTCGATGAACGGAGCGTCCCATTCCTGATAGCCAAACGCCTGCGAGGCGGCGCGCGCCTTTCCATACAGATAATTGCGAAGCGCCATCTGCTCAGGGTAAAAATCGCGCGTGCCTTTGACGGATCGAATGACCTTTTTCATTTTGCTCCATTGGCAGGGCAGGATGGCATCCTGCGCCTCCTCAAAATTCAGCGGTTGAATTTTGTTTTATTTTTGGTATAATTTTCGAAACATCGCAGCAGTGATTTCAGTGGATGCCATGACGACGACACTTGATAACGACTGAAGTCATTACTGCTTAAGGAGAACCCATGGAAATCAACTACCAGGAAACCAGCAAGGACCTGCTCACCCGCATTGACATCCACGAGAAATACGGTTCCGCCAACATTGACGTCTGGACGAACGAACTGCTCCAGCCACAGGCGGGCATGAGCATTCTCGACGTCGGCTGCGGCGCGGGCAAACTCTCTTTCCTGTTCGACGATTATACTAAAGGCGGGGCAAAAATCATCGGCGGCGATTTCTCGGAGGAACTGCTGGATAAAGCGCGCGCAAAGAACAGGGAACGCGGCTCGAACATCGAGTTCGTCTTTTTGGATTTCAACAAACAGTTCGACTTCCCCGAAGGGACATTCGATCTCGTGACCAGCGCCTTCGCCATCTACTACGCTTCAGATCTCGACTTTACGTTTGGCGAGGCGCACCGCGTCCTTAAACCCGGCGGACGGCTCTTCGTCTCCGGTCCGCTGCCCGAGAACAAGCAGATGTTCTACGACATCATCAAGGAAGCGACGAACAAGCCCATCCCGCCCATGCCCGGCTCCTCGCGCTTCAAAGGCGACATCTTCAACGCGATTGACCGCATCTTCGCGAAGACCGAACTGCACAAGTTCGAGAACCACCTCACCTTCCCCGCAGTCGCGCCGTTCATCGAATACGTCCGCGCCTCGCTGAGCGAAGACCGCAAGTTATGGACTTCCATGTTCAACGGCAGGGAGGAATACGAAGCGTTGATCGGCAGGATCACCGAGGTGGCTACGCGCTGGTTCGAGCGCGACGGCAAACTGGTGATGACCAAGGTTGTGGGCGGAATCCTCGCGACGAAATAATATGTCGTTGCGAGGAGCGAACGAAGTGCGCGACGAAGCAATCCCCTCGTGATTTGAGAACCAGAGAATTGAGACTGGAGACTCTGCGGTGACAAATAAGTTCATTGATCTCAGCCACACCGTCGAACACGGGATGATCACCTACAAGGGATTTCCCGCGCCGGTCAAGATGAAGGCGTTCGGGACGTTCCCGGTGCGTGCGTACGCAGTTTTGGACGAAGCATGAACTTCTTCGGCAAACGAGTCCTCTTCCTCGGCGCGCACCCGGACGATATCGAGATCGGCTGCGGCGCGCTTTTGCACAACATCGTCAAAAAGATCGAAATCCTGTGCGTCACGCTTTCGGACAATCAGAAAAACCCCGAACTGAAAAACGTGGTGGACGAACATTACGAAGCCATGTCCGTGCTTGGCGTTCCACGGGAAAGCATTGTGTTGGGTTCGTTCACAACCCGCGTGTTTCCCGATGCAAGGCAGGAGATCCTGGAATATTTTCTCGCCCTCCGCAGGGACTTCAGACCCGACCTGATCTTCGTCCATTCCGATCACGACGTTCACCAGGATCACAACACGATGACCGAGGAGGCGTTGCGCGCCTTCCGCGGCATCACGGTTTTGGGCTTCGATGTTGTCCGTTCCTCCTACGATTTCTTTCCTCATTTTCTGGTCGAGGTGACGGAGGAGGACGTGGACAGGAAGATCGAGGCGCTATCGAAATATAAGACGTACCGCGACAAATATTACTTCAACAGCGAACTGACGCGCTCCATCATGGTGCGACACGGCGCGCTGGCGGAGGTCCCGTTTGCGGAGGGGTTCGATATTTTGAGGGTCGTGGGGAGGTTTGGCGAGTAAAAAGAAGAGGATTTGGAGGAGTGGAGAATTGGAAAATTAGACACTGGAGACTTGTCCTGAGGCTTGTCGAAGGATTGGAGATTGCGATGGAATTCAAAACGCTTTATCGTGAACTGGTCAACAGCACGGAAATGATCCGGGCTTTGCTGACAGGCGTCGGGGAGGAAGAAGCGCAGTACAAGCCCAGCCGCGGGAGTTGGTCAATTCTCGAAGTCGTCTGTCACCTCTACGATGAGGAACGCGAGGATTTCCGCGAGCATCTCGATTTCATCATTTCGACTTCGCTCAACGCGAGCCTGCATCGTCAATGGCATCCTATTGCGCCGCAAGCCTGGGTCAAACTGCGGAAGTACAATGAACAGGATTTCAAGGTGATGAGAGCGAGGTTTTTCCGGGAGCGGAAAAAATCCATCATCTGGCTTGGCAGGCTGAAACACGCAGACTGGAAAACGAGATACAAAAGCAAATTCGGCTCGATGAGCGCGGGCGACATGTTCGCTTCGTGGGTGGCGCACGATAACCTGCACGTCCGCCAGTTGGTGGAGTTGAGGCGGGCGCGCATCGAAAAGATCGTCAAACCGCACCACATTGAATACGCGGGAGAGTGGTAATAGAAAAGGACGGGCAAACCGTCCTTTTTAAGCGACTTTATTCCCTCGGCAAGCCCACCTGGATCATCCCCTCCTCCACCTTCACCGGATAGGTGGGGATATCCACTATCGAACTCTGTGCCATTAGCACGATAGATTTTCCAGATCGGCAATATCTTTTGCCCTGCCGCTGGCTTTTTTGTTTTTCCTCAGGTTTTCCAGGTCAATCAAGTTGACCTCGACCCCATCCAATGTGTCCACAATGCGCGACTGAAAACAATCCTCGAACTCGACCCCGGAAATGGATGTGGAAATTTCAAGCCGCATAGGAGGGAAGCCCATGCGAATGATTTTCGATCTTTGCAGGAATACTTCGGGGGTCAGGTTGGGATCGTTAAGCCCAAAGGCTTTAAAAACGGCTACAAGTTTCCGGGCATTATCGGGGTGAATCGCAATCCATATATCCAGATCGTCTGTGGCGCGGGGATGTCCATGATAGCCGACAGCATATCCCCCGATCAGCAGGTACTGAACGTCATGTTCTTTCAGTAATTTCAAGAACTCTTTGAAGTCGGGCGGCAGCCGCAGATCCATAATTGATTCTCCGCAGTAGTTCCATATATTGCAGGCGCTCGTAGGGCGTTCTCGAAAGCCAGTATTCCCTGTCCTGCCTGTCGGCTTCTTCAAAGGAGGAAAACACCGAGAAGGCGGCTCTATCCAGCCGGGGAAATTGAATCTCTTCCATACGTTCAGTATAGCATAACAGGCGTATCCCTATTCCTTTGGTACGCCTACAAAGATCATGCCATCCCGAATTTGTACAGGATAGGCAGGGACATCCACCACGGCGGGCATTTGCATGACTTTGCCCGTGCGCACGTCGAACTCCGCGCCGTGACGCGGGCAGACGATGTTGTAGCCTTCCAGGTCCCCATCCCCGAGCGGACCGTCGTCGTGCGTGCAAACGTCGGCGATGGCGAAGTATTGCCCCGCGATGTTGAAGATCACAATGGATCTACCCTCGATCTCCACGAAGAGGCGTTCACCGTTCGGGAGTTCCGAGGCGGGGGCGATTTCCATGAATTCGGCTTTGGTTTCGTCGTAGGTTGTGTAGTTGAACATTGTGTACGTAAACAAGTACACAAGTAGACAGGTAGACACGTGTACACGTGTTTCCCTGTTTCCCTGTTTACCTGTATACCTGTCTCCCTGTTTACTCCACCAACTCGTCGCTCGCTTCGCCCAGACCGTACACGCCCGCCTTCAAGACCTTGAGCGAAAGCAGCGCGCATTTCAGGCGCACGGGACCCAGGTCAATGCCTAGCATGTCGAGAACATGCTCCTTGTTGAGTTGTTTTACCTCTTCGATTGGTTTCCCGATGATGGATTCGATCAGGAGATCGGCGGAGGCTTGCGAGATGGCGCACCCATGCCCGTCGAAACGCGCGTCCTTGACCTTCCCATCCTCCGTTTGAAGCGTGATCTCGATGTGGTCGCCGCATAGTGGGTTGTTGTCCGCGAATCGAATGTCGTGCGGGTCGAGTTTCCCGCGATAGGAGGGGTTTTTGTAGTGTTCGATGATGACTTCGCGATAGAGGTCGTCCATGGTAGTCCTATAGTTGGGTAGTCTGAAAGTCTTATAGTCTGATAGTCGGATAGTCTTATAGTCTGATAGTCTTATAGTCAGATAGTCAAATGGTCAAAGGCTACACGACTATGAGTCTATCAGACTATTAGACTATGAGACTATGAGTCTATTAGACTATTAGGGTCTTATGCTAGTTGACAAAACGTCCTCGAGCGTGATAATGGAGTTTCTGCTGAAAGAAGCCCAACACGCAGGAGGACGCTCC
>SZPG01000086.1 GCA_030263595.1 Chloroflexi bacterium CFX6 | reverse complement strand
GGACTGGAAACCTCGATGGGACTTGTGCGCGGTACGGAAGAGAAACTTCCGCGTTGGTATGAGTTGTCCATTGATTATCAATGTTTGCGGACGTTATCGAAAACGCTGCGTGAGGCAAAATGGCAAGTCACGGTTTCGGTGTGGAACGACAGGGAAGTGATCCAGGTCCAGCCGGGGTATCACGAGGACAGTTACGGCGCGGCGGTGGATATCGGGTCAACTACTGTCGCGTTGTATCTTTGTAATTTGAGGACTGGAGAATTGGTTGCCGCAGAGTCCGAGATGAATCCGCAGATCGTGTACGGCGAGGATGTCATGTCGCGCATCCAGTACACCATCGAGCGTCCAGACGGGTTGGAGAAATTGCACAAGGCGATCATCGCCACGTTGAACAAGTTATTGAAGCAGGCGGTGAAGACGGCGAATCAACAAATCAGCAAATTGGCAAATGAGCAAGAAAATTCTGAGATTGCTTTGGGGACGAGCGCCCCTCGCAATGACATCAAAGTGGAGGATATTCTCGAAGTAGTTTTGGTCGGAAATTCGACCATGCATCATCTTGTGTTGAATCTCCCGCCGAAGGATTTGGGTCTGGCTCCGTTCGTGCCTGCCATTCACGAGTCGGTGGATGTGAAGGCGCGGGAGTTGGGGTTGCAGATCAATCCGTCTGGGAACATCCACGTGCTGCCGACAATTGCCTCATTCGTCGGCGCGGACACGAGCGGCATGATCCTTGCGGAGGAGCCGCACAAGCAGGACGAGAACTGGCTGCTGATTGACGTGGGCACGAACGCGGAATTGGTTCTGGGGAATCGAAAGCGATTGGTTTGTACGTCCACGCCGACGGGTCCCGCGCTGGAGGGCGCGCACGTGGAGTATGGGATGCGCGCCGCGCCTGGGGCAATCGAACGCGTTCACATTGACGAAAAGACTCTCGAACCGAAATACAAGATCGTCGGCGAAGAGAATTGGAACGAAGGCAAAGCGAAAGGCATCTGCGGTTCTGCCATCATTGATGCGGTGGCAGAATTGTTCCGGGCGGAGATCGTGGATTCTCGAGGCAGATTCAAGCGTAGGGGTGGGGTGACCCCGCCCTTACAAGAGTCGAGGCGTGTGCGGGAGGGAGAGTCGGGTTGGGAGTATGTCATTGCCTGGGCGGAGGAAACGTCCATAGGTCGAGACATCCCCATCACACAACAGGATGTGAGACAGATTCAACTGGCGAAGGCGGCGTTGTTCGTTGCGGCGCGCACGTTGTTGAAGCGCAGTGGTTTGCAATCGCCTGATAAAATCATTTTGGCTGGCGGCTTTGGCAGTTACATTGACAAAGAGAAGGCGATGCTGATCGGGTTGATCCCCGATTGCGAGTTGAAGAACGTTTATGCGGTCGGGAACGCGGCAGGCGATGGCGCGCGGATCGCACTGCTGAACATCGAGAAGAGGAATGAGATCGATTCGGTGACTCGCAAGGTCGAACGGTTCGAACTGCCGACCGATCCCGACTTCCAAAACCAGTTCATGCTGGCGACGAGCTTTCCGCACATGAGCGAGCCTTTTGAACACATCGCGCATTTGATCCCGCATCGCAAGGCGGATCCGATGGCGAAGAATTTTATGAAGAGCAAGGATGAAGGATGAATTATGAAGGATGAAATAAGGAGAGCAGGATGAATAAGTTTTTGGAGAGATTGAACGGCGGGGAAATCCTGGTTGCGGATGGGGCAACGGGATCGAATTTGCAGAAGATGGGTCTCAAGCCGGGCAAACCGCCGGAGGACCTCATCATTGACGACCCGGATACAATTCTCAAGCTCGCCTCGTCATTTGTCGAAGCGGGTTCGGACATCATCCTGACCTGCACCTTCGGCGGGACACGCCTGCGGATGAAGGACTCGAAATATCAGGATCGGACTCCCGAAGTAAACCTGCGCGCGGCTGAGATCGCCCGCAAAGCCGCCTCAACACGGACCGATGTGCTGGTCGCCGGTTCGATGGGACCGGTCGGCGCTTTGATCGAGCCGTATGGTCCGCTCAAGGCGGAGGAGGTCAAAGCGACGTTTGCAGAGCAGGCAAAAGCGCTCGCCGAAGGCGGTGTGGATTTGCTGCTGATCGAAACGATGTTCTCGTTCGAGGAGACGACCGCCGCGTTCGAAGGCGCGCGCTCCGTGACCGACCTCCCTATCGTGGTCTCATTCAGTTATGACCGCGGGACGCGCACAATGATGGGCGTCAAGCCGAAGGATGTCATCAAGCGATATTCAGAGATGGGAGCGACCCTGGTCGGCGCGAACTGCGGAACAACCCTTGAGAATATGGAAGCAGTGATCCAGGAATACGCCGCGACCGTGCCGAATTTTCCGCTTTGGGTGAAGCCGAACGCCGGCGTCCCACACATGGATATCGAGACCGAGCAGGGCGTGTACGACATGGGTCCTGAGGACATGGCAAACTTCTCAAAGCGCTATGTGGAGTTGGGTGCAAAAGTGGTGGGCGGTTGCTGCGGGAATACACCGGAACATATCGCGGCGATTGCGAGGGCGGTGAAGAAGTGATGAAGAGAGATTAGAGACCAGAGAATTAGAGATCGGAGAATTGCTGAGCGATGAGTCAACGAGAAGAGATCCTCGAGTTGCTGTCCGGGAAAAAGATCGGTAGGCAGCCATCGTTCAGCGGGCTGATCCACGTCACGGCGGAGGGATTGGCGCGCGAGGGGTTGAAATTGCATGAAGTCCATCAGGATGCGCGGAAGATGGCACGCGCGGCGGCTAGCACGTTCAAGTTGACGGGGATGCCGTCCGCGACGCTGCCGTTGGATCTGTGCGCGCCTGCCGAGGCGTTGGGTTCTGAGTTGATCTTTTATGAGGATGGGGGGCTGCAATTTCCGCAGGTGAGGAAGGTGATTTTCAAGAGTACGAGGGAGATTGGGGAAATGGGGAGTGGAAAGTGGAACCCTTCGGCGAGGCTCAGGGCAAGCGTGGAAAGTGGAACCCTTCGACGAGGCTCAGGGCAAGCGTGGGAAGCGGGGAGAATTGGTTTAATCTGTGAAGCAATCCGTTTGGTGAAGGAAGATGTTGGAAAGGATATCGTCATTTCGGGGATGATACCGGGTCCATATACGTTGTTGTTGTATCTTTGTAATCTGCCGAATATGGTCATGGAGATGAAGAAGGAGCCGAAAGCTGTACTGGATGCGCTCTTTCATCTGTCATCCTTACTTGCGAAGATAGGAAAAGCTTATCGAGATGCAGGCGCGGACTTCATCACGATCCACGATATGGGCGGGTCGGCGGGATTTGTGGGACCGTCCGTGTACGAGCAGTTCGTGTTCCCGGCGGAGAAGGATCTGATCGGGAAACTGCCGAAGCCGCGCGTGTTGTCGGTGTGCGGGAGGATGGATAAGGCGCTTCATTTATTACCACAAACAGGCGCGGAGGCGATCTCCGTGGATCAGTTGACAGATCTCAAGTCGGCGCGGGAGGCGTTGAAAGATACTTTGCTGTTCGGGAATATTGATCCCGTCGAGGTTCTGTATCGGGGGGATGAGTCTCGGGTGGTCGAGGCAGTTCAAAGGGCGAAGGAGGCGGGCGTGGACGCGGTCTGGCCGGGTTGCGATCTGGTTCCGGTAACGCCCGCAAAAAATCCAAGGGCACTGTTGGAATAGAACGTCGTTTTTCATCCCACCAATTCCCTATCCCACAACTTGACGCTTGAATGGGGATATGCTACCATCACTGAAACTTTTGTTCGAGATCGAGGAGAACTCCATGTCACGTATGAAACGAGGCTCGACCATTGCCTCCACACTACTCCTGGTTGCCATGCTGATATCGGCATGCGAACAACCGTATTCGACGCCGCCCGTTGTCACCAACACGCCCATTGACCCCAACAGTTTTTTCTCGACGCCGATCGCAAGCCAACCGACGAGTATGCAGGACGTGGAGAACATTACCACGCTCACCGCGATTGCGGCTGAGGCGACGCCAACGCCGATCATCAGCGGCACCGAAGCGCCGGGCAGCGCAACGTTGACCCCCACTTCGATCATCGGGATCGTTCCAACCGCCACGCAGGCAGTGGCGTCCGTGCCGACGTCCACTTCGGCGCCTGTGGGGTCACGACCGACGACCTACACGTTGAAAAAGGGCGAGTTCCCATACTGCATTGCGCGCCGGTATAACGTTGACCCGGAGGCGTTGTTGCGGTTGAGCGGTTTGAGTTCCGGCGTTCTGTATCCCCCCGGCACGGTCCTGACCCTCCCGCAAAGCGGGACCTTCCCGGAGGAACGCACGTTACGAAGCCATCCCACGACCTATACCGTGACCTCCGCCGACGAAACGGTTTATGGCGTCGCCTGTCTGTTCGGCGACATCGAACCCTTGACGATCGCCCAGCACAATAACATCTCTGTTGACGCCGCGTTGACCGTGGGGCAGACGTTGAACATCCCATAGCGCGCCTGAACGTTGTAATTCAGCGAACCCGTGAATGTAGAGCCCGGCTGTGTGTCCGGGCTTTTGTCTTATAATCACTGCATCTTCATTGTAACGAGGTAAACGACATGCCATTCGAGTTGATCAGATCCGAAATGCTCATGCAGGGGCGCGCCTTCAAGATTCGCCGCGACCATCTCAAAACCCCCGACGGGCGCGAGACGAAATTCGAGATCATCGAACACGGCGGCTCGGTGATCCTCGTCCCGGTGGACGCGGACGGGAATCTGTTGTTCGTCCGCCAGTACCGCCACGCGGCGGGCGTTGACCTGCTCGAACTCCCTGCGGGAACGCGCGACGGCGACGAGCCGTTCGAGGAATGCGCGGCGCGCGAGATTCGTGAAGAGACGGGCATGGAGGCGGGCAGACTGCAAAAGGTCGGCGAGTTCTACCTTGCCCCGGGGTACTCCACCGAGTTCATGGTCGTTTACGTTGCCACAGACCTGAAATATAATCCGCTCGAAGCGGACGACGACGAATTCTTATCGGTCGAAAAGATCCCGGTCGGCGAGGCAATTCAAAGGGCGGAAAGAGGCGAAATTCCCGACGCCAAATCGCTGGCGGCTTTGCTGCTGGCAAAACCGTATCTCAAATAAAAGTGACCCGCATCCAATCCCACCATTCTTATCCGAAATATGACAACAGGCACAAGTAATTAAGTCATTCATAACTAACAGGTTTTACCTGCGGGGGATACACTTGTTTGAATGGAAAAATCCAGGCGCTTGAGCCTGTTTCCAAAGGAGCAAGTAATGAAACAACCAGTCATCATGATAGACGGCAATGAAGCCACGGCGTCCGTCGCGCACCGCTCGAGCGAGGTGATCGCCATCTACCCGATCACCCCCTCCTCCGGCATGGGCGAATTCGCGGACGAGTGGTCAGCCAAAGGCAAACCCAATCTATGGGGCACGATCCCGCTCGTGATCGAGATGCAATCCGAGGGCGGCGCGGCGGGAGCGGTGCACGGCGCGCTCCAAACCGGCGCGCTCACCACCACCTTCACCGCCTCGCAGGGTCTTCTGCTGATGATCCCCAACATGTACAAGATCGCGGGCGAACTCACCAGCACGGTCTTTCACGTGGCGGCGCGCGCCATCGCCGCGCACGCGCTTTCGATCTACGGCGACCATCAGGACGTGATGGCGGTCCGCCAGACGGGTTGGGCGCTGCTGTCGTCCGGGTCGGTGCAGGAGGCGCAGGACTTCGCCGCCATCGCGCAGATGGCGACCCTGAAAGCCCGCGTGCCCTTCCTACATTTCTTCGACGGATTCCGCACCTCGCACGAGGTCAACAAGATCTTCCAACTTACGGATGACGAACTCCGCCTCTTACTGGACCTGGACCTGATCCGCGCCCATCGAGCCCGCGCCCTCTCCCCGGAGCGCCCCGTGTTGCGCGGCTCCGCGCAAAACCCGGATGTCTACTTCCAGATGCGCGAGGCGGTGAACCCATACTACGCGGCAGTCCCCGCCATTACGCAGGAAGCCATGGACAAGTTCGCCCAGGTGACGGGCAGGCAGTACAACCTGTTCGATTACTTCGGTCATCCCGAAGCCGAACGCGTGGTCGTCATCATGGGTTCGGGCGGCGAGACGGCGGAAGAGACCGTGAGGTACCTGGCGAAAAGAGGCGAAAAGGTCGGCGCGATCCGCGTGAGGCTGTATCGTCCCTTCCCGGTGGAACATTTCGTCAAGGCATTGCCCGCGACCGTGAAATCCATCGCCGTGCTGGACCGCACAAAGGAACCGGGCGCATCCGGCGAACCGCTGTACCTGGATGTGGTCAACGCGCTGGTCGAAGGTCGCAGGTCAAATGTCAAAGTTATTGGCGGGCGATACGGACTTTCATCGAAAGAGTTCACCCCCGCCATGGTCAAAGCCACGCTGGATGAATTGAGCAAACCCGAACCCAAGATTCACTTTACCGTCGGCATCATTGACGACGTGGCGCATACCAGCCTCGACGTGGATGCCTCCTTCATCATCGAACCCGAAGACACGGTGCGCTGTGTATTCTTCGGTCTCGGCGCGGACGGCACAGTGGGCGCGAACAAGAACTCGATCAAGATCATCGGCGAGGAGACGGATAACTTCGCACAGGGCTACTTCTATTACGACTCGAAGAAATCCGGCACGGTGACCATGTCGCACCTGCGCTTCGGTCCGCAGCCGATCTGCGCGCCGTATCTCATCGAGTTGAACCAGGCGAATTTCGTCGCCTGTCACCAGTTCACGTTCCTCGAACGCGTGGACATGCTCAAGTATGCAAAGACAGGAGCCACGTTCCTGCTCAACAGCCTGTACGGTACTGAAGAAGTGTGGGATCACCTCCCTGTTGAAGTGCAGAAGGACATCATCGAGAAGGAACTCAAGTTTTACGTGATCAACGGCTATGAAGTCGCTGAAAAGACCGGCATGGGCGGGCGCATGAACACCATCATGCAGACCGCGTTCTTCGCCATCAGCGGCATCCTGCCGCGCGAAGCCGCCATTGCCGAGATCAAGAAAGCCATCGAGAAGACCTATGGCAAGCGCGGGGAAGCCGTCGTAAAGAAGAACTTCGAGGCGGTGGACAGCACGCTCGAGAATCTTTACGAGGTCAAGGTTCCGGCGGGGATCACGTCGAAGGTCACGCGCCGGGCTCCGGTCCCGAATGAAGCGCCGGAGTTCGTCCGCAATGTCCTCGGTGAGATCATCGGCTCGAACGGGGATAACATCCCTGTATCTGCGTTTCCCGTTGACGGCACGTTCCCGCTCGGAACAACGCAGTGGGAGAAGCGCAACATCGCGCTGGAGATCCCCGTGTGGGACGAGAATCTCTGTATCCAGTGCGGCAAGTGCGTGATGGTCTGTCCGCACGCCGTCATCCGCCATAAAGTGTACGACGAAAAGATCCTGGCGGAGGCGCCCGAAACGTTCAAGCACATGCCGTCGAAATTCAAGGAGTTTTCGCAAGGCTACGCCTACACGGTGCAGGTCGCGCCCGAGGATTGCACGGGTTGTACGTTGTGTGTGGAGGCTTGCCCCGTGAAGGACAAGACGCAGGTCGGGCGCCGGGCGATCAACATGGAGCCGCAGCCGCCCCTGCGCGAACAGGAAGCGAAGAACTGGGACTTCTTTATGAGTATCCCCGATCTGGACAGGAAGTTGATCAACCCATCCACGATCAAGAATTCGCAACTGCTCCGCCCGTTGTTCGAGTTCAGCGGCGCGTGTGCGGGCTGCGGCGAAACGCCGTATGTGAAACTGGTCTCGCAATTGTTCGGCGACCGGGCGGTCATTGCCAATGCAACAGGTTGTTCCTCCATTTATGGCGGCAACCTCCCCACCACGCCCTGGGCTGTGGACTCGAAGGGGCGCGGTCCGGCGTGGTCGAATTCGTTGTTCGAGGATAACGCCGAGTTCGGTCTGGGCATGAGGCTGACGCTCGACAAGCAGAACGAATTTGCGCGCGAACTATTGCCCGCTTTCGAGAAGGAACTTGGCAAAGAGCTGGTCGAAGCCATCCTGAACGCGGATCAATCCGACGAGGCAGGCATCGAAGCGCAGCGCGAACGCATCGGTGAATTGAAGAACAAACTTGCCGGTTCGGAGGACCCGCGCGCCGAGGACCTGCTCAGCCTTGCCGACAGCCTCGTCCAAAAATCCGTGTGGATCATCGGCGGCGACGGCTGGGCGTACGACATCGGTTACGGCGGTCTCGATCACGTGATGGCGAGCGGGCGCAATGTGAACATCCTCGTCCTCGATACCGAGGTGTACTCCAACACGGGCGGGCAGGCGAGCAAGTCCACGCCGCGCGCCGCGGTGGCGAAATTCGCCATGGGCGGCAAGTCCCTGCCCAAGAAGGACCTGGGTCTGATCGCGATGTCGTACGGTTACGTGTACGTCGCCCGCGTCGCGATGGGCGCCAACGACCAGCAGACCCTGCGCGCGTTCCTCGAGGCTGAGTCTTACGACGGTCCTTCGCTCATCATCGCCTACAGTCCGTGCATCGCGCACGGCTACGACATGGCGCGCAGCCTCGACCAGGCGAAACTGGCGGTGCAGTCCGGTCACTGGCCCATGTATCGCTACGATCCGCGCCTCGTCCAACAGGGACAAAATCCGCTCATCATCGAATCGAAGGAACCGAGCATCCCGATCTCGAAGTATGCCTACAACGAGACGCGCTACAAGATGCTTACGCAAATGGACGAGGAACGCGCCGAACAACTCATGCGTGAGGCGCAGCAGGACGCCAAATCACGCTGGACGTTATACCAGCAGATGGCATCCATGCACTACAACGGCTCGAATGGAAGCGAACAGGAATAGGCGCGAACGGGGCGGGAGATCATCCCGCCCCATCCATTTGGAGACTACCATGACGGATCTTTCCACAACTTATCTTGGTCTGAACTTAAAGAACCCGCTCGTCGCCTCAGCCTCTCCCCTCTCGAAAAAGATCGACCGCGCAAAGAGACTCGAGGAGGCAGGGATTTCCGCCATCGTGATGTATTCGCTCTTCGAGGAGCAGATCATCCACGAAAGCCTGGAACTGGATCACTACCTGAATCGCGGCAGCGAATCGTTCGCGGAGGCTCTGTCCTACCTGCCGGACGGCGGCTTATATGGCATCAGCCCGGAAAAGTACCTGAACAACGTGGCAGGGTTGAAGAAGGCGCTGTCCATTCCCGTGATCGGCAGTTTGAACGGCGCCTCGAAGGGCGGCTGGACGAATTATGCCCGCAAGATCGAAGAAGCGGGCGCGGACGCGCTCGAACTCAACATGTATTACGTCGCCACCGACGTGGATATGACTTCCGGCGACATCGAGGATATGCAGGTGGAACTGGTGGCGGAGGTGAAGTCCGCGATCAACATTCCGCTGGCGGTGAAGATCAGTCCGTTCGTCACCTCGATTCCCAATTTTGTAAAACGGATCGCAGACGCGGGCGCAGACGGGCTGGTTCTATTCAATCGTTTCTACCAGCCCGATTTCGACCTGGAGGAACTCGATATCGTCCACAGCCTCGACCTTAGCACGTCAGCCGAACTGCGTCTTCCGCTGCGCTGGATCTCGATATTGTATGGGAAGGTGAATGCGGATTTCGCATTGACCAGCGGCGTGCATACCCACTTCGACGTGTTGAAGGCGATGATGGCGGGCGCGAAGGTCGCGATGATGGCGTCGAATCTGCTTCATAACGGCGAGCAGGTCGTCGGTCCGATGCTGAACGACCTCGAGGCGTGGATGAAGGAACGGGAGTACGAGTCCATCCGACAGATGCAGGGGAGCATGTGTCAGAGATCCGTGAAGGAACCGGCGGCGTTCGAACGGGCGAATTACATGAAGGTGCTCGGGTCGTTCAGGGAATTGCCGTAAACGATCACTGAATCAACAAAAGGCTCTCGAAGGATCGGGAGCCTTTTACGTTGCAAATAATATGGCAATTATTCAGACGGAGCGGGGGTCGTCTTGCGCTGGCGGAATGTGATGCGGGCGCGGGTCAGGTCGTAGGGCGACATCTCCATCGCCACGCGATCGCCGAGGAGGATGCGGATGTAATGTTTGCGCATCTTGCCCGAAAGGTAAGCCAGCACCTCATGGCCGTTATCCAGCCGCACGCGAAACTGCGTGCCGGGCAACGCCTCCACCACGACCCCTTCTGCGCGAATCTTATCTTCTTCCTTTGCCATGTTTCCTCTTTCCACTCGTTTCACTCGCCATCGCGGGTGAACGTGCGCCGCTTGATGCGGCGGATCGCCTTCTTCCTTTCCATGCGGCGCTGTTCGCTCTTGGAAACGAACCAGCGTTTGCGGCGGACCGTGCTCAGGACTCCGCTCTTGACGACCTTCTTGCGAAAGCGTTTGAGCAGGGAATCCTGGGATTCGCCGTTGCGTAAATTTACAGATGCCAAAACAAGTCACCTCCTTTCCGCATGGAAATTGCCGAAAAAAAAACGGCCGATGTGCAAAACTCGGCCGAGGGCATGGTGCAAACAGGAAGGAACGCCAAAATGATCGCCGGATCAAAACGTACGTTTCACACTCCTCATTTTACATAAACGGGATGTCAGCCATCCCTCAACCGAGAACTCGCGTCGTTATTATACACGATTCACGCGCACAAGCAAAGCCCGCGCGCCGAAACGGGTTAAAAAAAGAAAAAGTCCCCTGGCAATGACCTACTCTCCCAGGAGGTCGCCCTCCAAGTACCATCGGCGCTGACGGGCTTAACTGCCGGGTTCGGGATGTTACCGGGTGTGACCCCGCCGCTCCAATCACCAAGAGACTTATTCACAAGGTTGTTCTGAACAGCAACTGACAGGATTACGGAAGAGTAATAAGTTCTCCGCATCACGGGATTCAGCCCTCGACCATTAGTACAACTTAGCTGAACGCCTTTAGATATACGCGCTTACACTCGTTGCCTATATAGCAGGTGGTCTACCTGCGGTCTTACTCCATTAACTGGAATACAGGGATCTAATCTTGAGGCGAGTTTCCCACTTAGATGCTTTCAGCGGTTATCTCTGCCCGACGTAGCTACCCAGCAATGCCGCTGGCGCGACAACTGGCACACCAGAGGTCAGTCCACTCCGGTCCTCTCGTACTAGGAGCAGCTCCTCTCAAATCCCTTACGCCCACAGCGGATAGAGACCGACCTGTCTCACGACGGTCTGAACCCAGCTCGCGTACCGCTTTAACGGGCGAACAGCCCGACCCTT
>SZPG01000085.1 GCA_030263595.1 Chloroflexi bacterium CFX6 | reverse complement strand
TAAAACTTGTCCTGACTGGCGAAGCCGTGTCGAAGGAAAGAAGAAACCAAAGACGGGAAAAATCTGCTAGAGAACTATCTCTTCCACCCTTGACACTGCTGTTAATCGGTGGGCGGCAGTTTTGTTCAGATGGCAAACATGAATATCAAGCATATGCGATTTCTCGCTGTTGTTTAAGTTGACCTGTGAGGATAATCCAAGCACACAGAATAACCAGCACTGCCAAACGATACCCTGCCCATACGAGTGGCCACTCTATACTGGGTAAAAGCGATGCCAGAAGTGGATTGATAATTGTGTTTCCAGTTGCGTGGGCGAGACTTGCTGACCAAACACTTCCTGACCGTAATCGCAACCATCCATAAATAATAGATGTAAAAATCATATTGATTGGATACAACAAAAGACCTAAAGGATTTCCCGAGAATATGTATCCCATCAGAATCATTGGATAGTGCCAGACGCCCCATATTAGACCTGTGGCAACCGCAGCCCATAACGGTTTTTCAGCGAAGAGACGAACTTGCAAATACCCCCGCCAGCCAAATTCCTCCCCCCAAATGATAGGTGTAGAAACAATGGCTATGATTATCATTTGTACCAGCGACATGACCATTAGAGCAGAAAAATCTGGTCGTTCAGCACTTATTAAAAATGCCAAAATGAGAATGGCGGGCACTACGATCACAGGATATAACAATGCAAACAGGTAATAGTGCCATGCTCCTCGCACGTTCAGACGTAAACCACTATCGGCGAAGCCTTCGTGAGTAACCCACTTGCGAACCACAATCGTGCCAATTGCGGGTCCAAAGGACGTGGGCAAGGTAATAAGAATAAAAACTGCATAATCCAAAACAGTTGCATTGTCATCCAGGCTACGCAAACCCAAGAACCATTGGATAGCTAAAGGGATCCAGGCAACACCAAAAGCAAGTAATAGATAGACAATGATTCCTTTGCTCTTTGATTTCATATCTCGCGTCCTTACGTGAAGTTCTCGATTAAACTATCCAGCGCTCCGTTAGCCGATGAACCTATAAGCATTTACTCCCGATTTTGAATCTCCAGTTTAGACAAAACTGTAGTAAACGTGTCTGGCAGAAGATTCCAAGTTCCCGTTTTATGAACAATTGCAGCCAGATTTCGCCAGACAAGCTCACGCACTTCTTTCACATCGAGTTTGAACTGTTGGGCAACCAAATCCTCTACCCACTCAATCCTGCATGGGATGGCAGACGGTGGGTTATTGTAACTATGGTCACTCTCCAAAAGGATCCGCTCCGGTGGAACCCGTGTGCGAAACTTCGATTGTCTTGCAACGGCAGAGTGGATTGAAAAATAACATCCAAGCTCGACTGCTTCCGATGTTTCCTCTGCGTTGCCTGTCCACCAATGTAGCACAGGAATCGTTATTGGTCTTTGTCGTAATTCCTGCAAAACAAGTCCAGCTGCGCGATAACTATGAATACTAACCAAACGCGGAATTCTAGAAACGACTTCCAGAACCTGCCGAAAGTTTTTCAGTTGACATTCGAGCGGAACGCGAGAGCTAGTATCCAATCCGACCTCGCCAACGACAGCAGTTCTTTTGAGCAAAGCTTCAAACCATTTGACATCGAAAGTTTCTTGTGATTCAGGAAATCGGGGGTGGCAACCTACTCCCCATGTGATGCTGAATTCCTTACGACTAACTCCAAGCGCAGCCTCATCAAGAGAAAGGGTCATTGCAAGAACTGACCCCGAATCCTCCAGGGCTCTGGATGGATGTTTCAGCGTGATATGAGCGTGAGTGTCAAGTGTTGGATATTTCATGACTCATCGTCTCTTGATTTGTCTCTCCCAAATTGCTCTGCCAGTGGGTAAAGGAGAGGCTCGCCCTCTCCCTCCCCGTTGTCGCAATAGGGTCAATTCCCTCTCCCTTCGTCAGCCAGAGCAAGTTTGAACGCTCGCGAAACTAAAACGCAAAAAACCATCCGCTGACTCACATTATAGTTGCCTGAAGAGAAAAGTCAATAAACCCCGGCAACCCCCGGCCGTGACCAGGCGTCCTCTGCGCCCACGCTAAACAAAAAACGGACGAAGCCGCTTCCGCGCTCCGTCCGTCCACTTCTCACCTTCCACTTTTCCCTTCCCACCTTCTCCCTTCTCACTTTTCCCTTTCCACTTCTCCCTTCTCACTTTCCCCTTCTCCCTTCTCCCTTCTCCCTTCTCGCTTTTCACTTTCCACTTTCCACTTTCCACTTTTCCCTTTCCACTTTCCCCTTCTCCCTTCTCACTTTTCCCTTTCCCCTTCTCCCTTTCCACTTTCCACTTTCTACTTTCTACTTTCTACAAATAATACGTCATCCTCTGCAAATGGATCGCCGGGTCAATGTGTTGCACGCGCACGTCCGACGGCACGTTCAAGTGGGTCGGCGCGTAGTTCAGGATCGCCTTCACCCCCGCCTTGACGAGTTGATTCGACACCTCCTGCGCGACGGAGGCGGGGACGGTCAGCATGGCGACCTTGATCCTGTTCTGTTTGATCTTTTCCGAGAGCGCGTCCATGCTGAAGATTTCGAGATCGTTCACCTTCTGACCGATCTTTTTGGGGTCGTTATCGAACAGCATGGTGACGTTGAAGCCGCGGTTGGCGAACCCGTTATAACGCGCCAGCGCGTGCCCCATATCGCCCATGCCCACGATGATCACGTCCCAGATGCGATTGATCTTCAGGATGCTTTGCAGGCGCTCGATCAAAAACGGGATCGAATACCCCGTCCCCTGTTTGCCGAATTCTCCGAACTGTGAAATGTCCTTGCGGATCTGCGCGGCGGAAATGCCGATCATATCCCCCAGTTCCTGCGAGGATGTATTTTGGATGCCCTTGTCCGAGAGGCGTTGGAGCGCACGCAGGTAAATGGGCAGCCTTCCTATGATGATGTCGGGAATTTTGTCAGCGTTCATGCAGGATAGCCCTCGCCAGTGTGAAATTTCGCATTAACTCTACCATAAAAGAATATTTTGTACAATCAGGCACAAATGGGATCGTCCCGCCGCGCTTCGTCCCAAGCCTCAGGGCGAACCCTCGACCGCCTCGCACGAAAGCGGTTGGTTGTAGAACACCGAACATTCCACCCAATCCTTTTCGAACTTCACAAGAACGTTCACTTCCCCGAACGACTCGTCATAACTGCTTACGATCAATTTCCGTTCCTGCGTGACCGATTCCGCCACCGTGTTCAAAGAGGCGGCGTGCATCCTGCGCCATTCCGCCCGATCCACGTTCCCGCCGCGATGATCAATCACGTATTGGATCGTCTCGTCCAGCGCCATGAGGGGAGCGCGCATCGGCTCGTTGACGAGATTGCCGTCCACGATCGTTCCCCCGATGTACATCAGGATCGCAGCGACCAGGAGGGGTCCGAGTTTCCCTCCCACCGAAGTGGAAAACACAGCCGATTCGCTCAACGGGATCTGCATCAGTCCCGCCAGCGCGACAATGAGCGCGAGCCAGAAATACGACACGCCCAATTGCGCCCCGAAGATTTCGTAATAACTGTACCGGAGCATTTCACCGGCCTGCGATTCCAGCATCGAGAGCAGGCGGGGCTGGATTCGTACCGGCAGGTTCAGCGTCAGCCACGCAAAAGCGGACGCGACGACCAGCCAGATCAGCAACGCGGGGAGGGGCTTGTTCGATCTTGCCGCAAGCCAGCCGGCCGCGCCGCCCATCAGCGCGCACGCCGCCGCGCCGACCGAAAACTTCAACCACGGATACATTCCATGCGACATGCTCAAAAGATAGCCGTCAATTCCCCAGGCAAAGACGGCAAAGACAAAGCCGACCGTCAAGCCGTACCACATTCCATACGCGTGCCTGGCGCGAAGAATATCCGGTCTTTCCCGGTCTGTGTGGAGGGGAGGTAGTTTCATGTTCTTGTCAGGGATTTGCCTTGATGGTCAGGGTGTAGCGTACGTATCGCAACGCGTCCGATGCGGTCGCCGCCTGGATGTGAACCAACTGCGCGAAGCCCGCCTGCACAGGGACGATCTTTTCCGCTTCGTTGCACGACAGGCTCGAACCGCTTCCGACGAACTCAACGTGGAGCGATCCGTTCCCGGCGCATTGAACGCTCGCGAAAACCGTGTTTCCGTAAGGCGTGAAGGCGATCCAGTCCTCCGCGTCGCCATCGGGCTGCGAAACGTCCCCATTGTATATCAGGGTCTGCGTTCCCACACGCTCAAAAAGGATGGTTTTCGAAGGGGCGTCGGCGGAGTCGAAATCCATCGGCGCAGGGGCAAGCGTCGGCGTGGGCGGAAGCGGGATATCCATCGGCGTGCCGGTGCCGACCACTTCGCCGGAGTCCGAGACGATGGGCAGGCTCCCCGCATCGTCCGTTCTTACGAACGCCGCGTTGACCCAGCCCTTTCCATCGGGCCCGTCCGAAAATTCGATCTGGAGCCACGAGCCGTCCCGGTTCTTGCCCGTCAGGTTGACCACGTCGTTCGCATTGAGAATCCCTAACGAATTGAAACCCGTGCCGGGTCCGCTTCGGATGTTCAACTGCTGGATGACCACCGTGCCGTTGGCAGAATCGGATTCCACCCCGCCTCCGATCACCGGGACCTCGGGACCTGCCTCCGTTTCGACGTATTGCGCGGCGACCCAGCCTTTTCCCTCCGTTCCCGCCTCGTAAAGAATCTGCCACCAGTTCCCGCCAGGATCCCTGCCGACGATCTGCACGGACGTATTTGCCGCGATGATGCCCAGCGTTTCGCTGACGGTGGAGGGTTCGGCGCGCACGTTCAATTGCGTGGACGTGGTTCCCTGGACGGGAACAATTGTCGGCGTGGGGGGAGGCGGGGTGGAAGTCTCGGAAGGGCGCGGTGTTTGCGTCGGCGGGAGGGTGGCTGTGGCGAGAAGCGGCGCGGTCGGAGTCGGGAATTCGGTCTGGATCGTGATACTGCAACCGGAAAGCAGGAGGCTTGCGATGAGGAGGAATGTTTTGAGCGTCGAAGACACCCGATGATTCTACTTCAAAACAAAAAACCGCCTTGCGGCGGTTCCCTGGCGCCCCCGCGCAGACTCGAACTGCGCTCTTCGGCTCCGGAGGCCGACACTCTGTCCACTGAGCTACGGGGGCGGGCGGTAGGATTTTATCATAACGGCGCGGCGCAAGAGGTCATCTTGCGTTACGCTTTCGCGGCGGGCGCGAGTTGCAGCATCTCGGCGCGTAGTTTCTCGACGATCTGTGTGTTCCCGCGCTCGTCGCCGTGTTTTTGCAGTTGTTCCTTCTTGTGGGCAAGTTCCCCCAGAACCTGATAAAAACGCTTCGTGGCGCGGAACGTCCCGGAGGACAGCGCGGAGAGGTGCGCGCCGGTCTGGAAGAACGAGATGGCGGTGTTGTATTGACCTCGCGAGATCGCGCCGCTGTTTACTTCCTCGATGAGTTGCCTCTTGAGGATGTTCCTCTCGTGGACGATCATCCAGATGATGAAACCGAGCATGAAGGCGTAACCGAAGTAATCCGCGATCAAACCCAGGATGAATCCGCCCCCGCCGCCGATCAGGCTGCTGAACGTGTTATGGAAGGAATGTGTCAGCACTGCGACCGTATAACCCGCAGGCACGGCAATGACCTTGACGAGGACGTTGCGGCTTATGCGGGCGACCGCCAGCCCGATGCCCGTGAACGCCGTGAAGAACGGGTGCATCCAGCCGACCAGCACGACGCGAATGAACACCAGCGCCCAAAAGCCTTCCCAGCCGCCTTCCTGGAATCCGTTGCGGTAGATGTACAGCACGTTTTCGATTGCGGCAAAACCCATCGCAGTGATGGCGCCGTACACGACGCCGTCCAGAACTGAATCGAATTCGCTGCGGAACATGAGAAAGACGACCAGCACGGCGAGTCCCTTCAGCGCCTCCTCGATGATCGGCGCGGCGATGGACGTGGTGCTGAAGTCCGCCGCGCTCGCTGAGCCGGTGAGCGAATACACGCCGATGCCGACGGCGGTGTTCAAAATGTATGCGCCTCCGCCTGCGATCACCACGCCCCACGTGAATGCCGCGCCCAGCAAAAGTTTGGGCTCCTTCTCGTAGCGATCCAGCCAATAGACGAACGCCGCGAACAGGAACATCGGCACGAACCCAAAAAAGAACGCTCCCAGTAATGCCATGACGCCTCCAATTGGAAATCAGGATTGAAAATTCAAACGAACTCTTTCGACGCGCGCATCCTCGAAACCGATCCCCAACACATCTAACACTTCATCCGGTCGTCCCGTTGCGCCCTCTTTGGCGGAGAGTTTCATAAAGATTTGGATTGCAGGAGGTTGCTCCTGCGACGGCGGCAAGCCGCCCGACTCCATAACTTTCAACTCGAGGATCAACGGGCGCAGGTCGTAGGATTTGCCGCGCCGGGTTCGGGGAATGGATTCGGATTCCATGATGGAAGCGATCCTCCGCTTCAGGTCGGACCCGGAACCTGCCCCTGTCAAAGCGACCTCGTACTCCGCCGAAACCACCTGCGTTTGCAAGGCGGGCGCGCGTTCATCCACCTGCTCGACCTTCAGCGCCTGAACGCCGGAGGGAAGCGTCTCGTTGAGGCGTTCGCGCAATCCCTCCAACGGGATCTCGCTTTCGAGTTTCATATCCATCACCTCGCAGCGCGAAGAAAACCCGAGCGGAAGCGCCGCCGCCATGTTCATCTTCGGCTGGGGGTGAAAACCCTGCGAATACGCCAGCGGAAGACCGGCGCGGCGCGCGGCGCGCTCCCATAGTTTGTGCAGGTCGAGGTGACCGGTGTAACGCAACGCGCCCTGCTTTGTGAACGTGATCCGTATCCGCATGTGATCAATTGCCCGCCGCGTTTGCCGTCATCCACTTTTTGATCTCGCGCGCGTGCTCGCGGTAATGCTGAACGGTATGCCTGGAGACGCGGGCATAAAGGCTGTGGCGTTCGATCATTTCTTCCGGCATGTTTTCGAGCGCGGTCACGATCGCGGAGAAAGCCTGGATCTCCTGCGCCACGACCTCCTCGAGAGCGACGTTCCGATATTTTTCGACGACCCACGCGTTGGGAGCGTCGTCGTCCAGCAGCGGCGAACCGAAATCGGGATACCCGAACTCGTCGAGGAAGGCGTCCAGCGCGGTCTGCGTTTTGCAGGGAATGTATGGTTCGTCGTGCGCCAGTTCGTTCATGCGGTCGGCGAGATATTGTTCGTACGCCATGACGTGCGCGAGCAGGTCCTTGATGGACCACATCCCCGATATGCCCTTGACCGTCATGCGGCGGGTAAACCCCACGCGGTTCAGGAGCAGTTCGAACTTGTCGCGTTCGTGCAGTAATTTCGTGAGAAATTGTTTCTTCGACATCAACGCTAAATCTCTTTTCTCTGCCATGCCAATCATACACGATTTTACAGTCTCGCGTAGAGACCTTATAATTGACCTCGCCAATTCACCCATCCTCCGATCCCCCCAATTCCCATGAACCCACTCATCGAATGTATCCCCAATTTTTCCGAAGCGCGGCGGCCCGAAGTGATAAACCAGATCATCGCCGCCATCCAATCGGTCCGCGAAGTCAAACTCCTCGACCGCTCCTCCGATCTCGATCACAACCGCACGGTGCTGACCTTCGCAGGCTCGCCTGCGGGCGTGGAAGAAGCCGCGTTCCGCGCCATCAAGACCGCCGCCGAACTCATTGACCTCGATCAGCACACCGGCGAGCATCCGCGCATCGGCGCGACGGACGTGGTTCCGTTCGTCCCGTTGAGCAACGCGTCCATGCAGGATTGTGTAGAAATCGCCAAAAGAGTAGGTCAACGCGTGGGGGAAGAACTCGGCATCCCCGTCTATTTATATGAAGCGGCGGCGACGCGTCCCGAACGCGTCAACCTCGAAAACATCCGCAAGGGACAATACGAGGCGCTCAAGACCGAGATCGAATCGAACCCCGATCGCAAGCCTGATTTCGGTCCGGGCAAACTGCCCGGGGCCGGCGCGACAGTCATCGGCGCGCGCGAACCGCTCATCGCCTTCAACGTCTACCTCGCCACCGACGACGTGAGCGTCGCGAAGAAGATCGCCAAAGCCATTCGTCATTCGTCGGGCGGCTTTCGTTACGTCAAGGGATTGGGCTTGCTCGTCGAGGGACGCGCCCAGGTCTCGATGAACCTCACGGACTTCCGCGAAACGCCTCTCGCCCGCGTCGTCGAATTCATCCGACGCGAAGCGCAAAGATACGGCGTTGGCATCCATCACAGCGAACTTGTCGGCTTGATCCCGCAGGAGGCGTTGGTGGATGCGGCGGTCTGGTACACCCAATTGGACGGCTTCGACAAAGAGCAAATTCTGGAAAGCCGACTTTACCAATTTTCCAATTCCTCAATTTCTGGATTTGATTCCGCGCCCGACTCCCCGCGTCCTGCTTCTTTCATCGAAGAATTGGCTGCCCCGACACCGACCCCCGGAGGCGGCTCCGCCGCGGCATACGCCGGCGCGATGGGCGCGGCGCTGGTCGCGATGGTCGCGGGGGTCACCATCGGCAAAAAGAAATATGCCGACGTGGAAGCCGAAATGCAGGCGATACGCGTCATGGCTGAGAAACTCCGCAAGGAACTGACCCAGTCTGTGGACGACGATGCCTCCTCTTTCGAGGTGTTGATGGCGACCTTCAAACTGCCAAAAGGGACCGACGAACAAAGGGAGGCGCGTCAAGCAGCCATCGTCAAGGCGACTCTCAACGCCGCGCGCGTTCCGTTGCGCGTCGCTGAGGACGCGGTCAAAGCGATGGAACTTGCCATCAAATGCGCCAGGCACGGACTCCAGAGCGCCATCAGCGACGCCATGTCCGGGTTTGCCATGTCCCGCGCCGCGCTGACCGCGGCAGGTTACAACGTGCGCGTCAATCTCAACTCGCTCGAGGATAGGTCGGCAGGGGAGAAGATGTTGAACGAACTGGTGGAACTGGAGTTCAAAGCCGATAAACTCGAACTTGAAATCCAGGCTGTGATGAAGGAGAGGGGTGGAATATAGACGATTGTCATTGCGAGTGGCGCTGAGCCTTGAACGGCGAATACGGCACGAAGCAATCTCCTCATCAAAATGGGATTGCTTCGTCGCCGCGGTCTCGATACGAGCGAGAACGACACTCGCCCTACTCGACCAGCGGCTCCTCGCAATGACATTAATCCTCCTCCTTGCCTCCTGCGCGCCTGCGATTCAACCCGCTGCGGCTGAATCAGTGCCATCCATGACTTTGACGCCGTTCCCCATCTCGCAGCCGGAATCCACGCCGACTTTTATCATCCCTTCGCCGACCGTGACTCAAGTTGCGTGCGATCCCTTTGTGGAGGATTTCTGCATCACGGACGGTCGCTTCCTCTTCCAGAATCCCATCCTCCCGCCCGGCAACGCTTCGGTTGATACGACTTATCGCTACGGCTCCACTCAAAACGGGACGCGGGAACCGCATCACGGGGTGGAATTCCTGAACAGGTTCGGGACGCCGGTCCATGCCGCGGGGGATGGCGCCGTGCAGTTCGCGGGTCCAGATAAAGAAGCGATTTACGGTCCATGGGCGGATTTTTACGGCAATGTGGTGGTCATCCGTCACGCGGACGAGATGTACACGTTGTATGCCCATCTATCCAAAATGGAAGTGCAGGCGGGCGATGAGGTCAAGGCTGGCGACGTAATCGGCGAGGTCGGTCAAAGCGGCGTGGCGACGGGAAGTCATCTGCATTTTGAAGTCCGTAAAGGCGGCGATGGGACGGATTATTTCTCGACGCTAAATCCTGAACTGTGGTTGAAGCCGAACAAGGATGAGACTGGGAATTTACCCGGAGCGATTTCGTTTTCCATTCTTGACAGGAATTCCAATTTTGTATTTGCCGAATTCACTGCCCGCTTTCATCTCGACAAGAACGAACCCAAAATCAAATCGCATTACGTTGTGACGTATGCGAAGGATATGATGGTGGGGGAGGAGAACGCCGCGCTGGGCGACCTGCCGCCCGGCTTCTATCGCGTCGCTTTGAAATACAACGGTCAGATTTACGAGCGTTGGGTTGAAGTAGAATCGGGAAAACTTACACAGGTTGTGTTTGTTGTGAAATGATTTTCACCGCGAAGCCGCGAAGTTACTTTGACCTTCGCGAAGAATAAAAAATTTCTTTGCGTTCCTGGCGTCTTCGCGGTTCAATAATCAGCACTTCACGAAAGCGCATAATTGACGCCGCCGCAGGCGTCTAACGTCGTATTTGCGTGCTACGCAAAGAGCGCACGCTGCGCAGTACGCGGAATTTTCGTGATCTACTGATAATAGGAGCATACCATGGGACTGAAACCCGATCGCTGGATCCGCAAGATGGCATTGGAACAAAGAATGATCGAACCGTTCGTGGACAGCCAGGTCCGTGACGGCGTGATCTCCTACGGCGTTTCGTCGTATGGATACGACATCCGCGTGGCGGACGAGTTCATGATCTTTACGAACGTGCATTCCGCCATCGTTGACCCGAAGAACTTCGACCCGAAATCCATGTTCGAGTTCAAGGGGGAGGTGTGCATCATCCCGCCCAATTCGTTCGCGCTGGCGCGGACGGTCGAATACTTCCGCATCCCGCGCAAGGTGCTGACGGTGTGTCTGGGCAAATCCACGTATGCGCGCTGCGGGATCATCGTGAATGTGACTCCCTTTGAGCCGGAATGGACCGGTTATGTTACGCTGGAAATTTCGAATACCACACCACTGCCTGCAAAGATTTATGCAAATGAGGGTCTAGCGCAAGTCCTATTCTTCGAAGCGGACGAGGAATGCGAAATCTCGTATGCAGATAAGAAGGGAAAGTATCAGAATCAACAGTCCATTGTTCTGCCGAAGTTGTAGAACATGAAATTCTCAAACCGTGTTTCCCACCTCGAAGCGGAAGGCGCGTATGCCGTGTTGGCGCGTGCGCAGGAACTGGAACGTCAGGGACGCGAGATTTTGCATCTTGAATTGGGTCAACCTGATTTCTTCACGCCTGAGCATGTCAAGGAAAAAGGGATTCAAGCGATCCGCGAAAACAAAACGCGCTATACGCCGCCTGCCGGTCTGCATCGTTTCCGTGAGTTGATCGCGGAGTTCGCGGGCAGACAGCGCAATGTCAATATCACGCCGGAGATGGTTGTCGTTGGTCCCGGTTCCAAGGTTCTTCCCTACGCTGGCGCTGGTCGAGCCGGGCGAGGAGGTCATTTATCCCGACCCGGGCTTTCCCACCTATTCCGCCATGATCGGAGTTGCAGGCGGCGTCGGCGTGCCAATTCCACTCGAGGAGGAAAATCAATTTTCCTTCGATCTGGATGTCTTCGACCGTAAGATCTCCGACAAGACGAAACTCATCATCCTGAACTCGCCCGCCAACCCAACCGGCGGCGTCATTCCGCTTGACGACTTGAAGCACATCGCCGAAAAGGCACAGAAGCACAATGCCTGGATTCTGGCGGACGAGATCTATACGCGACTCGTCTATGACAGGATGGGTTCCGCCCCGAGCATCGCTTCGATCTCAGGGATGCTTGATCGCACCATCATAGCCGACGGCTTCTCGAAGACCTTTTCGATGACCGGCTGGAGGCTGGGCTAC
>SZPG01000084.1 GCA_030263595.1 Chloroflexi bacterium CFX6 | reverse complement strand
AATCGTCTTTTATAGCCTGCACCGATTCGCGCAAACAATCCTGGCCATCGCCACCCTTGCAGAAGCCGCTCAGGTAAAAACTGGAGGCGCGGTCGAACCAGTCGAAGGCAATGTCGAAAGTGATGACCTCGGCGTCCCTGATCGCCTTGCGAAGTTCTTCGTTGCTCTGCAGGGCTTCATAAATCTCATGTGGTTCCATGCGCTCGTAATCCTTCACAAGAACCTTGACACCATTATCCTCTTCGATTGCCGTCGCATAACAGCGCTCATCCCGCCCCGCGTGAAGACGCCCATGTCCACGTAATCCCACGTCTCGCGCGGGGTACAGCCTGTTGCGCTGATCAACACAGCGAATAGTACAATGAGTTGAAGCAAGTTTTTCATGGCGAATCTCCTTTTGTGTTGTTTAGGGTCTTAACGGCGCATATCCCGCCGCACGCAACAAATCCGCAATGACCCGTACCCCCTCGTCTGTCACGCCGATGCTCCCGACGTAACGGTCGCCGGGCGGCTGGTCCAAACCCTCCGCCTGGAAGATGGGCGCAATGTCGAGAACGGCGATCCCAAATTCTTCTGAAATCGCGCGCACCGATTCCATTAATACATCGGCATGGTGAATGAAAACCTGCATTTCTTCTTCCGGTATTTCCATACCCCAGATCGTCATCGCCCAGGCATCCACCGACCCCCAAACGAAGCTGCGGATAACGGTATCCGACGGGTTGGCAAGGCGCGTCAGTTCTTCGAGATATAACCGGTATTCGTTCTCCGCCCTCTCCTGCGCGTCCCTGAAACATTGCTGACCGTCCCCTCCCCCGCACATCCCGCTTTGATACCTGCCCATCGCGCCTCCAAAATAGGCTTCGGTAGGCATGGAAACGGTCACCACCTCTGCGCTTTCCACCAGCGCGCGAAACTCCAGGTCGGTTTGCAATTGTTCGAGCATGTCTGCCAGCGTCTTGCGTGAATGGAAGGAGACATCCGTCAGTGTGACATCCACGCCCAGATCCTCTTCGATGTACGCCGCGTAGGTTTCATTCCAGCGCATGGCATACGTAAAATCCCCGCCGATGGAAACATATTCCCATTCTTCTTGCGCGCATGATGAAAGAAGCAATGCCCCCAACAGCAGAACCGACACAACGCTCGATACTGTCCTCATATCAGCCTCCTTTGGCGAAAAGTCGGCGAAATTCGTTTGACACGTTTGTTATAGTATAGTATAACAAATTACAACCAAAGTCAATACCTTTTGCTCAATCTGATAAAATTTCTCCGAAATGACGCCCGCGCCGCCACTCCCCCTGCACATTGACCCGCAATCGAACCTCCCCATCTTTGCACAACTCAGGCAACAGATCACCTGGCTGATCGCCAGCGGAAAACTCAAACCCGGCGAACGCCTGCCCACCATCCGCGAACTGGCGGAGCAGATCGGCGTGCATATGCACACCGTCCGCCAGGCGTATCACAGCCTCGAGGACGACGGGCTGGTGGAAACGCGTCCGAGCCGCGGGACGCGCGTCAAACCGTTCGAGTTGGATAAACTCGTCACAACGGAATCAGCCTCCCCGTCGCACACGATCGGGGTTCTCATCCCCAACATTTATACGTTCTACGATCCGTTCATCGGCGGCGTGGAGGAGATCGCGCGGCGGTCGGGATACATGATCATCGTCAGCATCACGCGAGACAACGCCGAACTGACGCGTCAATCCGCGCAACAACTGGTCGCCAAAAAAGCGGATGGGATCATCGCGGCTTCGCCGGTGGCGGATGTGTTTCGAACTGCGCCTTCGGATACTCCTCCGATTGTGTACGTGGATGCGCCACAGTTTCCAACCCACACGATTCTGTTCGATCTCGAAAGCGCGGGCTTCCTCGCGGCGCGGCATCTTATCGAACACGGTCACAAGCGGATCGCCTTCCTCACCGCGCCGTTGACCTGGCCCAATTTCCTCGACGCCTACAAAGGATTTCACCGCGCCCTCGCCGCTTCATCCCTGGACCTTGAGCCTGATTCCGTTATCGAGACGCCTTCCTTCTCGCTGGAGGATGGCTACCAGGCGGGCTTGCGCCTGCTTGCGTTGAACAAACCACCTAAGGCGGTTTTTGTTTCGGGGGATTTGATGGCGGCGGGCGTGATCCGCGCCTTGAAAGAAAACGGAAAACGAATCCCGCAGGATTTCGCCGTCATCAGCAAGGACAACATTGAACTCGCCGCGCTCATGGACCCGCCGCTTACGACGGTCAACCTGCCCTCCTACCAAATGGGCGTGGAGGCGATGAACATGCTCACGCGCCTGATCTCGAAGAAACGACTCGACAGGAAACGCGTGGTGCTGGAAAGCGAATTGATCGTTCGCAAGAGTTGCGGGTGTGAATGATTCGACTGCAGTCATGGACGCCTTTGACGTACTTGGGTGAACGCAGGGTTCGAGAGTCAAATCGCCCGCGCGCGCGTCTGTATGGAACGGTCATCTTCGGCTTTGGACGGAGGGTGAGGACCAATGCAACGATGACGATCAGGATAGCGATGAGAATGACGAGTTTCATTTTCATTCAGGTCGGCCCAAAAGACGCGGCGCGAGCGGGTCACCGTCGTGCCGCTCGAACAGGTGGAGGTCGTTCGATCTCAACTCGGCAACAATGCAGGCGTGATCGGCGCGGCGTGCTGGGGGGCAGCGCATGCAAAAACCTTCGATGTGTCTGTCAGTGAAATTTTGAAAGCAAGGTGAGGCAGCAATTGGGCGTCATGCCTCAATCCGCCTCTTGAATGCGCCCGCCTGAACAGGGCAGACGATTGGAAGAATTTCGCTTGAATGTTTGATTCAGCCCTCACGTCACATCCAGCCACGAGATCAGGAAGCGATCGGTGCCGATGCCGAAGAGACGGCGCGCGTCGTCAGCGGTTACATCATCAACCAACGGCTTGACCATGAACGCGTCCCAGGTGGGATGCGCCACGTGCCAGCCCGCGCGCTGGAAACCGGTAATATCGGATGGACGGCTCATTGTGACCTGCACATAAGAGGTCTTGATTTTGGAGGCGACCGCGGCAACCACTTCCACCGCGTCAATATCCATGCGCAACAATTGAATATTGATTCGCAGGATCAAGTCATCTTTCCACGCAAAGACATACCCGACAGGCTCGTCCTTTTCCCATACGACCCAAACTTCATCCACATTGACTTTATCCCGCAAGCGCGCAAAAGGATGATGTCTCCATGCGAAGCCAAGATAATCGCTGGCGATGTTCTGAAATATCTTCTCGACGAAATCGAATCCACCCGCAGGCTGGGCGCGCTCCGCGCGCAGACGGGTGGGCTGGTGCGCCACATCCCATTTTGTGAGCGCGGTCGCCCAGACGTTCATATCCACGTAGCCGTGCTTTTGGTAGAGGCGATACGCGATGCCCGAACGGCTTGTCCCCAATGTGGAAAAGCGCAGACCCGCCGCGCGCATTCGGGCGTGAGCCTCCTCCAGTAAAGCGGAAGCAACCCCGCGTCCCGCGTGATGCGGATGTGTGGACACCGCCCAGACTCCGCCCACGTCTTCGCGTCCCTCCGTTGAGATCATCGGCAGTCGAAAGACTCCCACTTGTCCCAAGACTCTGTTATCTTCCACTGCGTTGACCGTGAAGCATGGAAACGGGCGCGGGTCGGTGCGGCGGAGGTGCGCGGCGCGTTCGGGCGTGAGGGGAAAATCGAGCGCGAGCAGGGTGAGATTCAGGACCTGTATGGGGTCAACGTCGTCGTAATCCAGTATATTCATTTTCGATTCTAGGGCGGACGTTTGAGAACATCCGCTACGCGATGATGTTTTCTCGGATGTGCCACCACTCGCGGAAGGTCTGGCACAAGCCTTCCTCGTTGAATTCAACCACGAAGAGACAATCCAGCGCGAGACGCTTGCCCGATTCGATGACGGTGAATTTGGATCCCCAGCGCGCAATGCCGCGATCATTTTCCACGGAGAGAATCTCGAACGATGATTCCTTGTCCGTCAACTTCTGCGCGCCGTTGTTCCAATACTCAGTAGATCACGAAAAGGTTGTCATGCTGAGCGCTAGCGAAGCATCTCTTCCATGACTAGAAGGCTCCATGGCGGGAGGAGGGATTCTTCGCTCCGCTCAGAATGACATTTCGTGAAGTACTGATACTCGTAGATGGCGACACGACCTGCGATGGGTTCGTCGAAGGGATTCTCGTAATAGCGGGCGTCGGGCGCGAAGAGATGCGCGGAGGCTTGCGGATCGTTTTCCGCACTGGCGCGACCGTATTCGGTCATCCATGATGTGAAATGTTCGCGAGTTAATTCATTCACGCGACTATTCCTGTATTTGCTTTTCTTCCGTCCGCGAGAGATTTTTCGCGCCTGCAACGAAAGCAACCACGACCGCCGCAAGGATATACAACACGATCATCATATTTTTTTCAATCCCGCCAGCGACGGCGAACTGGACGGGTAAGAGGGCGCCCGCCGTGTTTCCTGTGGCGTGGAAAAGAACCACCAGCAGGAGACTGCCGCGCGTGTTGTTGTACAACCAGGTATACAAAACCGCCAGCGCCAGATGAGCGAGCGTAAACCAGAGAAAAGATCGCTCACTGCCCGAGCCTGTTCCCATAAATTTCGGCAAGTGCCAGACGCTCCAAATCACGCCAAGGATCAGGCTGGAGGTCAGCGCATTGTACTTCGCTTGCAGTCGCGGTAGGACGTATCCGCGCCAGCCCCATTCTTCGCCGTTGGTCAGGATTTCAAAGACCAGCCAGGGGACGACGAGCGCGAGCAATGGCGCTTCGAGCGGGACGACCTCGCGAATCATCGGGTGGGAGAAATCCATGGGTACGCGAGTCAGCCACGAGGTCAGGAGAATCGAAGCGAATTGCAGGACGGGCAAAAGCAGGAGCGCAACGAGCCACCACTTCCAATCCACGCGCCAGATCAGGAAGCGTTTGAGGAAGGCGATCATCGCGTCTTTGCCGAGAGTCACCCGCGTCATGAACACAGAGACGAAGATGAATCCCCAGCCGAGAGTGATGTACACGAAGAACGGAAGTTTGAATGGCAGGACACCCGAGTTCGAAAGGTCAATCGTCCAGGTGTAGAGGAACATCAGGACGAGACCGACGATCAGGGAGTGTTGTTTGAGAACGGTTTGAAAACGATGGTTATTCATGGCTTCCTCCTCCTACAAATACCGCGCCACCGCCATCGCCGCCAACGCGACCACCAGCAGGACGATGTCAACTTGATAGGCTTTCATCAAAAAGGCTTGCAGGCGATTCATCTCGCTGACCTGATCGGGCTTGGGAGGTCCGCCCGCCGAAGCCATCGCCGCGCCCAACGCGCCGATCTTCTCCTGCGTCTTGCCGAAGATGGTCACACCCATTACGTAGGATGCAATCGCCGCCAGCGCGCCGACCGTGAACGCGAAACCCGCGCCCGTCGTCCAGATGAAACTGATCCCGCCCGTGAAGAAGCGGGCATACAGCAGCGCGCCCGAAAGCACCGTGATCGTCGTGACGAATCCCATGAAAGGTCCCATGCGCGGACCGAGATTCTGCATCAACTTCTGCCCCGAAGATTCGGAAGCCCTCACGGCGGGAACGAGCAGGAAAAGATAGAAGACAGCGGTCCCCACCCACAACACGCCGCCTGCGACGTGCAAAATGCGCAGGACAAGAACGACGTAGAGATTGAACAGGATGTTCATGGTTTGCTCCTTTAGCGAATGTTTTGATGTCATTATCGCCAGAACGAATCCTTTGAGGGGTCACTTGCTCACCCAGGAACTCTCCCAAAATGTGCTACAATTTTTTTGTGCCGCGACAACCACGCGTAGTTGACGTTCTCTAACGTCAACGGGCGCGTAAGAGAACGCGCCCTACGCAAACATTACGAGATTACCTCATGGAACCTCAACCGCCAGCCTCGCTCGGAGAGTGGATCAAACAGCGCCGCAAGGCGCTCGATCTCACACAGGAGGAACTTGCAAAACGCGCGGGCTGTTCGGTCTTTGCCTTACGCAAGATCGAAACAGGGGAACGCCGACCCTCCAAGCAACTCGCGGGATTATTAGCCGACGCGCTCCAAATTTCGGAAGACGACAAGCCGACCTTCATCCGCATCGCGCGCGGGGATTTGATACTGGGACGTTTGCGTTCGCCTGAGCCTGACTCGAAACCCGCTTCCTCCCACCCCCAGCCTGCTCCTCACCCTCTGCCTTTGTCTCCCACCCCGCTTCTGGGACGCGAGCCCGAACTCGCGGCAATGAACCGCATCTTCGACGACCCGCAGTGCCGCCTGCTCACATTGACAGGCATGGGCGGAATCGGCAAGACGCGCCTCGCGCTCGAATTCGCCTCGCGTCAGCGCGATAAATTTCCAGATGGAGTCCGCTACGTCCCGTTGGCTTCAGTCAATTCCGCTGAATCAATCGTCCCTGCGATCGCCGAAGCGTTCGAGTTTTCGTTCTCAGGTCCGAGCGATCCGAAGGAACAGTTCTTCAATTACTTATCGCACGAGATAAAGGGATCCACCCTGTTGGTTCTCGATAATCTCGAACATCTGCTGTCCCAATCCTCCATCGCGCCAGATTTGGTGGCGGAGATTCTCCAGCGCTTCGCGAACATCAAAATCCTTTGCACCTCGCGCGAACGCCTGAACCTGCACGGCGAATGGACTTATGAATTACACGGCTTGCCCATCCCGCCATTGGAGTTTGTGAGCAATTTGGAAGACTACAGCGCGGCGGTTTTGTTCATTCAACGCGCGCGACAAATTAATACTGAATTTGAATTGACCACATCAGATAAGCCAGCCCTGGCGCGCATCTGTCACCTGGTCGAGGGGATTCCGCTGGCGCTCGAACTCGCCGCCGCGTGGGTGGGCGTGCTTTCGTGCGAAGAGATCGCGCGCGAGATCGAATCGAACATTGATTTCCTGACGACCTCCATGCGCGATGTCCCCGAACGTCATCGTTCGCTCAAAGCAACCTTCGATCACTCGTGGCGATTGCTCTCCGACGCGGAACGTGATGCGCTGGGTCGTCTCTCCATTTTTCACGGAGGCTTTGATCGAACAGCGGCGCAAAAAGTTTCGGGGGCGACCCTGCCCCTTTTATCGTCGCTCGTTTCCAAGTCGCTGGCGCGGCGGACGGAAGCGGGGCGCTATGACCTGCATGAAGTGATTCGTCAGTATGCCCTCGCCCGCCTCGATGAAGATGAATCTCGTTACCTTGAAACCCGCGACCGTCACAGCGAATACTATCTGAACCTTGCCTCCGCATACGAAAGAAAATTGAAAAGCGCGGATCAGCAGACAGCGATGCGCGAAATGACCGTTGAACTGGACAACCTGCGCGCCGCCTGGGACTGGGGCATCGAACGCGGACAATTTGAATTCATCGGCAGGGCGGTCCGCGCCTTTGGCTGGTATTTCGAAGTCGCGGGTCTGATCCACGACGGCATCGAGCAGTTGGAGCTGCTTGTCCGAGTGTTAAACGATAAACCGCGCGATACTCAAATGAATAAAGTGTTGGGTTCATGCCTCGTGCAACAGGGATTGTTGTGTTTCAGGTCGGGGCAATTCGCCCGCGCGGAGGAACTGTACAGGGAAGCCATTACCCTGCTTCGTTCGGTCAATGAACGCGCGCTCCTTGCAGACGCATTGATCTTCAGCGGCACGATCATGCACCTGGGCGGGAATTATCTCGAATCGAAACGGTTGATCGAAGAAGGTCTCATCTACGCGCGCGAGACGAACAACCTGTGGTTTGCCGCGTACGGCGTCTACAACCTCGGTCACGTGGACAGCATCCTCGGCGATTATCAAAAAGGCTACGACCAGATGCAGGAGGGATTGAAACTCTGGCGCGAACTCGGCGACCCGCATTCCATTTCCCTGGGATTGAACTTCCTCGTTGATACGCAGGTCGCGTTGGGACGGTACGATGAAGCCATCGCCTCCATGCGCGAAAGCATTGCCTTGTGCGAGCGCACGAAGAATCGCTGGGGCATGGGGACGGCGTATCGCTATCTCGGTTCGGCGACCATGGCAAAAGGTCAATATATCGAAGCGCAGAAGTATTTCCAAAAAAGCCTGGAGATCTTCGGCGAATATTTCATAGGCTGGGACATCGCCCGAACGCTGATCTTCCTCGGCGAGACATACGTCCGACTGGGCGACGACGCCAAAGCAAAAGCGACCCTGCTGGATGCCCTGCGCCGCGCGCACGATGTCCACTCCGCGCCGCTCATGCTCGACGCCCTGACTGCCCTGGCTTCCCTGGACATTCGCCTCGATCCCGAACGTATGGCTGGCTGGTTGACGGTGGTTGCGAATCATCCCGCCGCGATACACGAGACCAAAGTCCGCGCCTGCCAATTGCTAAATGAAATGGAGGGGCATCTCGTCGCCGATCGAACGCGATCAATCGGGGAAAACGAGGCGAATCAAATGTTGGAGTCAATGGTAGGCGCGCTGGTTTTGAGATAAACGTTCAGAACGTCTCACACCTTCCTGCATACCAGTTCCCCCTTACCGATCGGCACGATCAACGCGTCCACCCGTTCGTCGCTCAGCGCGCGTTCCAGCATGGACTGTATTGCCTCGCGATGATTGACGGCGTTATCCGCCACGAGCAAGCCGCCTTTGACCAGGCGGGGAATCACCAACTCGTAAATCTCGCCGTACACCTCCTTCTCCGCGTCGAGAAAGCAAAAAGCGATTTGGTCGAACTGCTCAATGTGTTTACGCGCGTCGTCCGCGATCAACTCGACGACGTTTTCCACGCCCGCGAGTCGAAAGGTCTCGCGGGCGAGCGCCACCTTTTCGGGCAGGACTTCAAAGGTGATGACGCGCCGCCCCAAAAGTTGCGCGGCAAGCGCGAGCCACAAAGTCGAATAGCCCGCGCTCGTGCCGACTTCGATAATGTCACCTTCGGGCGCGCTTGCCGCTAGCAGCGCAAGGAACCTCCCCGTCTCATGCGGGATTTGGCGCAGTCGTTGCATACGCGGCGTGCCGTCGTCGCGATCTCGCGCGTCGCGCGCTTCAAGATATTTCATGCGTTCTGCAATAGCGGGGCGGATGGTGTGGAACATGGTTCGATACTCACTCCGATAATGACCTTCCCAATCTTCCAAACAACGCCGCCGTCAATCCCGTTGCAATTGCGACGTAGAACGACCAGACGATGTTGGCATACTCCCCGACTTGATTCCCAACTCCCGTGCCTGCCGCGTTGACGGGCATGGTCAGCGCGGGGAGAATCAACGTGGGGATGGCGAACAGAACGCCGTTGAAAATGAACAACCACTTGATCCACGCTTCGAGTTTGCCGCCCGTGAAGACGGGTCCCGCCGCGAGGGTGGCGAGGCAGAAGAACACGTAGCCGAGCATGTCCTGCGCGAAGATCGGCGTGCCAGGGATGAACACAAACGGCGCGGTTGCTTCGTCCGTGATGGGCAGGTAATTGTTCTTGATGAAAGTCAACTGCACGTAATAGGTCAGCGAACACATCACCGCGTAGATGATCGCAAACGACAGACCGAGTTGACTCCACACCTTTTTCTCAGGCGCGGCGTAGTGATGGACGCTGACCATCATCGTCACGAACGCGGGCGCGAGCAGGAACGACGAGCCGTAAGCGACATCGAGCGACCAATCGAACGCCAGCGACAGCGGGAAAGCGATCAACATGAGCGTGACGACGATGGACGACCAGAAACCGAGTTGAGCGACGGGTTTTTGATTCATGGTATCTCCAGTGGAATACATATCCCAGCCAGCCAACGACGAGCAAAAACGATACAAGGAAAATCGCGTCAACGATACTCTTCCGTGCGCCGACTGATCGCATAAAACCAATCATCCTTCTGCAAAATTCATTTCGCGAGGAGCAAGATCAATCTCAAATCTCCCCGGCGCTTGCACGTGATTTGCTTGGCAAATCAGGCAAGTATGCGGCGCTATTTCCTCGCCGCGAGCCAACGGTCGCTCAATTGCGTGATGGACTGAAAGCCGACTTCCTCCAACCACCCGCGATACGTTTCGAACGGGTGCGCCATCCCGCCGCTGTTTGCCCAGAGGAAGAGGCTGAGGAAAGCAGAGGATTCGGTGGGGATAACTTGAGACATGGGACAGTCAATGATGAGTGTTCCGTGTTCTGTTAGGGCGGCGTGGATGCGACGGAAGAGGTCGCGGTTTTGATTCAGCGTAAGATAATGCGTGATTTGTCCGACCAGCGCCAGGTCAAAGAGAGAGGCGCCGAGGTCGGCGGTCAAAAGATCGGCGGGGAGGAAGGTCACACGGGAGGAAATGTCCATGCGGGCGGCGAGGTCGCGGGCGACATCCAGCACATCGGCAGAGTCAAGACATGTGACGCGGACATTGGGCGAGGCTTGGGCGAGGGCAAAACTTTTGATGGCGCATCCGCAGGCGAGGTCGAGGAGGCGAAGCGGTTTGTCGCTTTCGACTCCCGCGGCTTTCCACATCTCCAAACTTTTTGGGATGCGCGTCTGGCTGTAACTTTCGAGCCAGGCGTCCTGCGCGAAGTTTTCGTTGAGCCAGCGCGGTTGACCTGTGCGAATGGATTGCGCGATGCTCTCGTACATGGCAGGGTTGGTGTAATCGAGGATCATGTCGCCCGCGTAGGCTTTGCGCCCGCGCACGAGGAAGGTATCGGCGTCGAGGGTGAGCGAGTAATGGTCATGTTCGCGCGTGAGGAGTTGCGCCGTACAAAGGTAATCGAGCAGGGCTTTCATGCCCGTTGCGTCACAACCACATGCCTGCGCGATTTGTTCTACCGTCAATGAATTCTGCGCGAGCGGTGTGAACACATCGAGTTGCAGCGCGATGCGGATGAATTGCGGTTTGAAGATTCCGCCGAAGAGGTCGTAGATGAGGTCGGGATTGGGGAGATTGTTCATTGATACAACCATCCTGTCATGTCGTTTCCGCAGGCTTTATCAATTTCATGCGCGTTCGGCAGGAAGGCGTATGTTGCGGGGGAGTTGATCTTTGCCTCTGCGGGTCGGAGATAGGCGCGATACTGATCCAAATCAAGCGGCGGGATGTGGAGCAATTTCCAGATCGCGGCGAATTGCTCCGCTTGACGCGCGGGGTCGGAGAAGAAAAGTTCCTCGTATGCCAGTTTGGCGGTATCGTTCTTTGCCCGTTCATCCACAACCGACTCGAAGAAATCCAGGCGCTGTTTCATCTCCTCCACCCGCTGACGAATGTCCGCGAGGTCGAGCGGCTGGAGGTCGCGATAGTATTCCTCCAGCGGTTTGGTCATTTCCCATTTTTTCCACAGCCGCGTTCGTTCGGCGATCAGCACGGAGACGACCGCCTGCAACAGGTTTCTTCTTCGCAGGAAGATAACCTTGCAATCGGCTCGTTGAAGCAGGCGGGCGATGAAGTCGGGAGGAAGTTGGTAATCGAGTATCTTGATGCCGTTGCAAGACTCGAACATCTCCGCGACCTGCGCTTCGAGCGAGGGGATGTCGCGGACGAGGTCGCGATAATTTTTGTTGGCAGTGTTCCAGCGTGCGAAGTTCTCGTTGAACGGCTCCTCCAGGATGTTCAGTTCGGGGTGCGCCTGGA
>SZPG01000005.1 GCA_030263595.1 Chloroflexi bacterium CFX6 | reverse complement strand
GACCAGCGCAGGTCGGATTCCTGGATCGTCCTGCCGAGCAGTTCCGGTTCCAGTTTACGGGCAATGGTTTCGACTTCGGGGAGTTCGGGCATGTTAGTCAGTAGTCGTTGGTCGTTAGTCGTTGGTCGTTAGTCGGTAGTCGTTAGTCGTTGGTCGTTAGTCGTTGGTCGTCAGTAACCAGTTAATGAACACTGCTCACTGCTCACTGTTCACTGCTTACTGGTCACTGCTCACTGGTCACTGGTTCTCATTCTCCAAACATCTCACCCACGCTCACTGGTTCTCATTCTCCAAACATCTCACCCACGCTTCTTCCCTCGTGCGCGCGCTGGATGACCTCTCCCAGCATCGGCGCAATGGAGAGGACGGTGAGGCGTCCCTCGAGGCGTTTCATCTTTTCCGCAGGGATCGGTATGGTGTCTGTGGTGATGATCTGTTTGATGGGCAGGGCGGCGAGCCTCTCCGCCGCGTCCTTCGAAAAGATGGGATGGATGAACGCCAGGTACACGCTGCGCGCGCCGTTCTTTTTGACGACGTCCACCGCCTGCGCGACGGAACCGCCCGTATCCACCTCGTCGTCCACCACGATGACGTCGCGGTCCTTCACGTCGCCGATGAGGGTCAGCGCTTCGGCTTTGGCGTCGTTGCCCACGCGCCTCTTTTCGATGAAGGCGATCGGCGCGTCCAGGTCGGTGGCGTAGTTGCGTCCCTTTTTGGCGAAGCCCAGGTCGGTGGCGACCACAACGGGATTTACCATCGCGCCGAACAGGTTATCCCGGATATGGTCGCTGACCATGTGCGATGCCGTCAGCACGTCGCCGGGAATGGAGAAGAATCCCTGCAACTGCCCGGCGTGCGGATCGAAGGTCATGTAACGGTCCGCGCCGGCGATCTCGATCATGTCCGCGATGAGGCGGGCGGTGATGGGGACGCGCGGCTGGTCCTTTTTATCCGACCTGCCGTAACAAAGATACGGGACGACCGCCGTGATGCGCGCCGCGGAATCCAGCCGGATGGTCTGGATCATGATCAGCAATTCCATCAGGTTGTAATGCACGGGCGAGGAGGTCGTCTGGATCACGTACACGTCCTGTCCGCGCGCGCTGCTCTTCAATTTGACGAAGATGTTCTCGTTGGGAAACTGGATCACTTCGCGCGGGCTTAACTTTTGTTTGAGAAAATCTGCGATCTTTTGCGCCAGTTCGGGCGAGCCGGAACCGGCGTACAGTTTGATCTCTCCATACATTTTTATTTCATGATGCGTGTGTGGCGCCATGCTTCTCCTCGGCTATTTCAACTTTCCGTTCAACAGAATGCGCGCCGCCTCGTATGGCGACAAGTCTCTGCGGATGACCTTCTCCAGCGCCTTCTCATATTCCTCCCGATGAACGCCCGTCAGGAAACGATTCATCAACTCCTCCTGCAACACCGCGTCCAACTCGGACCTCAGCCTGGCGCGGTCTCGAGCGGACCAATCCCCGCTCTGATGCAAATGCGACTCGTGTTTCGCGATCGCCTCCGCCAGTTGCGGGATGCCGGTCCCTTCGATGGAGACGGTTTTGATGATGGGGGGGATCCATGCGTCTTTGTCGTTCTCATCCGTCAAAGAATCTCCGGCACGATGAGCGAAGCCCTTCGCTTCTCCTTCGCTTCGCTCAGGACCGCGGCTCGGAATGACATCCACGTTCATCCTTCGCCCGTGGTGGTGGACGACGCGTTTCGTCGGATGGGCAAGTTCCAGCGTGGAACGAAGCGCACGTTCCGTATTCTCCACGCCGGGACGATCCGCCTTGTTGATGACGAGCACGTCCGCGATCTCCAAAATCCCCGCCTTGATCGCCTGGATGTCGTCGCCAAGACCCGGCGCTTCGACGACGATGGTGGTGTGCGCCAGCCGGGCGATGTCCACTTCGCTTTGCCCCGCGCCGACGGTTTCGACGATGACGATCTCGTATCCCGCCGCGTCGAAGACCTGGACGAAGGCGGCTGTTTTCTGCGCCAGCCCGCCGACCGAGCCGCGCGTTGCCATCGAGCGGATGAACACGCCAGCGTCGCCGGAGAGATCGCGCATCCGCACGCGGTCGCCCAGCACCGCGCCTCCCGTGAACGGGCTGGACGGGTCAACGGCTATGATGGCGACTTTTTTGTTCGTCTCTTTTCGATAATACAGCGTGAGTTGATTGACGAGCGACGATTTGCCCGTGCCTGGCGCGCCCGTCACGCCGATGAGGTGCGCTTTGCCGGTATGTGGAAAGAGTTCTGCCAGCGCGTCGCGTCCCTGCGGCGAATCGTTCTCCACCTGCGTGAGAAGCCGGGAGAGGGCAAGGCTTCATTATGCCTTGCCGTCCGTCACCCCAAACAGACTTTTCTCCCTGTGACCGGACTCCGCCTGTGAAAACTTTCGCGCCTCCCGTTTCAATAGTTGAATCGTCAGTTTGGGCATCGCAATCTCCGTTCAAAGGCACGCAACACGCACTACTTCACCGTCTCGCGTATCTCCCGGATGATCTCCTCCGTGGACGCCCCGGGCCCGTAAATGCCGGCAATGCCCATCTCCCTGAGTTTGGGCGCGTCGTCATCCGGGACGATGCCGCCGATGAACACCTTGACGTGTTCCTGTCCGTTCGCCTTGAGCAGTTCCAGGATGCGCGGGGCGAGCGCCATGTGCGCGCCGGAGAGGATGGACAGCCCCACCACGTCCACGTCCTCCTGGAGCGCGGCTTCGGCGATCATTTCGGGAGTCTGCCGCAGACCCGTGTAAATGACCTCCATGCCGGCGTCGCGCAATGCGCGCGCAACGACTTTTGCCCCGCGATCGTGCCCGTCGAGCCCCGGTTTGGCGACGAGAACGCGTATCTTTTTTTCTGTCATGGTTCCTCCATGATTGATTTCTGTCGTGATTATACTATGCTGGTTCGGCGTAATTCGATGACGGGATTTCATCCTCCATCCGCAGCGACATTGAAATCCCCATGCCTTTTGGTTGAGTCGAGCCATGTATAAAATATGCTATACTTCGCACATGCCATCGCGCACAAACTGGTCAACATGGGCTGAGACATTGCGTCGCTTGAAATTGGACGGGCTTGCTTCGTGGTTATTGGAGGCGGGTTCTCCGTTGTCCGTGTTGGGGGCGCAGATGCTGTACGTCAGCCAGCCATTCGTGAGGGGAAAAGGAATCGAGGCGTTCGCTCACATGCTCGAAAACGAACAGGAAGCGCAGGCGTTCGCGCAATACCTGCGCGGGGAGACGGCGGAATGACCGCGCTGATCGTCTTCCTCGTCGCCGCGCTGCTTCTTTTGTTCTTCACGTTCATGCGCCGCAGGTCGCCGGGCGTGTTCCGCCGCATCGAGGCTTATGAACGACTGAACCGCGCCATCGGACTGGCTGTGGAAGGCGGGACGCGCCTGCACATTTCCATCGGGCGCGGCAACCTGTTCACCGCGCGCGGCGGCTCGGCATTGGCGGGACTCGCCATGCTGCGCCGTCTCGCCGAACGCACCTCCCTGAGCGATAAACCTCCTGTCGTAACCTCCGGGGACGCTTCGCTGGCGATCCTTTCGCAGGACACGCTGCAATCCGGCTATCGCGCCGCGGGGGCGGAGGATCAATATCGCTTCACCACCGGACGATTGACCGGTCTCACACCCTTTGCCTTTGCCGCAGGGACGATGTTCGTCGCACGCGATGAGGACGTCTCCGCCAACGTGGTGATCGGCGACCTCGGCGCGGAAGCCGCGCTCCTCGCGGACGCCTCGGAGAGCGCGAACGCGGACCTGATCGCGGGGAGCGACAACCTTTCAGCGCAATCCGTTTTCTATGCCGCCTCGCAGGACCCGTTGATCGGCGAGGAATTGTTTGCCGCCGGCGCATATCTGGGCGCGGGCGCGTCGCATGAAGCCAGCCTGCAAACGCAGGACGTCCTGCGCTGGCTGGTCATCCTTGCCATCTTTGGCGGAATGGTCTTGAAGTTCCTGAGGATCGGTTTCTGATGATGCGCATCCTTGCCGCCGCCCTTGCCATTGCCTCCGGTCTCATCATCCTCGCGGGATATTTCCTCCCGGAACTCACGATGCTGGATCAATTGCGCTTCATCCTGACCGATTGGGCGATCATCATCGCGGGCATGGCTGTGCTGGTGGGCATCCTTAATCTCGTTTCCGTACAGATGGAAAAGACGCGGACCAAACAGAAGGGCGGAATGTATGGGGCATTGCTTGTAATTTCACTCATCGTTACGTTCGGCTTGGGTCTGGTGTTCGGACCCGATCACTCGATGATGCGCGTGGCTGTGGAGGCGGTCATCGTCCCGGTGGAAGCCTCGCTCCTCGCGATCCTCGCCGTGACGCTGGTCTACGCGAGCATCCGCCTGCTTCGCCGCCGCGCAGACGTGATGGGCGTGATCTTCCTCGTGACGGTCGTCCTGTTCCTCATCGCGGTCATGCCGACGCCGTTCGGTCCCATCCCTGTGCTGGATCAATTGATCCTTGGCATTGCGGGAATGATCTCGAACGGCGGCGCGCGCGGGCTTTTGATCGGCGTGGCGTTGGGGACGCTGCTCACCGGCCTGCGCGTTCTATTCGGCATTGATCGTCCATACGGGGGTAAATAATGCCCGACATCATCTGCTCCAATTGCGGCAACCCGAACCCGGACTTCCTGGATGCCTGCCAGTTCTGCCAGTCGCCGTTGAAGTCCGAGTCCATGCTTCACATTGGGGAGGAACCGACCAAGAAGGATACGGGCGAGTTGGAACAGATCCTGCCGGATTGGCTGAAGGACGCGCGCGAGCAGGGAAAGGCTGAGGCGGCGGACGATGCCCTTCAGTCGCCGATCACCTCCCGGGTCCAGAAGGAAGAACCGCCCGACCTTTTGGCAGGACTCATGTCGCAGGCGGATTCGGACGAAGAGGAAGTCCCCGATTGGTTGAAGGAAATCCAGCCGGAGGAAGAGAAAGGGGAGACGCCCAAGCCGTCGTCGGAGGCTGGGGGCAAACCCTCCAATTTCTTCTCCCAATTCGAAGAACAGGAAACGGGCGAACCGATGCGGGAGGAACCGCCCTCCGAATCAAAGGACGAATTGACCGACTGGTTCTCGCAGGCATCTGCCGAGCCAGCCGCGCCGTTCAGCGTGGAGGAAACGGGCGATGCTTCCGGCGGCGAGGAATGGATGAAGGACCTCGAGTCGTTCAACGCCCAGGAAACGGAACCGCCAGCGGAAAAGGAACCCGAGGACTTGAGCTGGCTTCACGAACTGGAAGCCGCCTCCAAAAAGATAGAAGAAACCCCCGAGCCACAAGGGGAGGCAGGCTCCGATTTCGCTTCCTCCTCCGAGGAGAATCCGGACTGGTTGAAAAATCTCGGCGCCGCCTCCGCCCCTGCGTTCGAAGAATCCGCCCCTTCGCAACCGGCTTCCTCCGAGGAGGATTTGAGTTGGTTGGACCAACTGGGCGGCGCGACGGAACCCGCCGCCGGGGAGCCGGCGCCGGGACAGCCGTTGTTCTCGGAGGATGATTTGAAGTGGTTGAGCGATCTCGGCGGGACCGAACCCTCCGAGACAACCTCTCCGGCGTTTACCGAGGAAGGCGCTCAAGACTCCGAAACGACGATAAGCGCCTCAAAACCATTCCGCACAGCGCCTCTCAATGAAATGCTCAACGACGAAGCGATGCGGGACGCCGCCCCGGACTGGCTGTTGAACGCGCTCGAAGAACCCTCCATGCCGCCCCCCGGCGCGGCTTCGAGGGATTGGTTTGCCGAACAAAGCCGCGCGCAGGGAGAACAACCATCGGAGGAACCCGGCGCTCCGACTCAGGAGGAGCCTGCCCCTGCTCAACCGGCTTTTGAATCCCCCCCAGCCGACGCCTCCTCATCCTCCGCCCAGGACCTGGACGCGCTCTTCGACATGGAAATGCCCGACTGGCTTTCGCGCGAACCCGAAAGCGCCGAAGCCCCGCCTGCAGAATCCCTTCCAGCCGCCGCTCCCGCCGAGGAATCCCTTGCGCCTGTGGAACTGCCTTCGTGGGTGCAAGCCATGCGTCCGGTGGACTCGGCGATCGAAGGCGAGATCGCGGGCAGCGCCGATCGGGTCACCGAGCGCGAAGGTCCGCTGGCTGGATTCAGCGGCGTCATCCCGCTCGCCCCGATTGGTTCGTCGCTCCGCCCCAAGACCCTCTCGCTAAAGTTACAAGTTACAGATGAGCAGCAGGCGGGCGCGACCCTGCTCGAGCAGATCATCGCCGGTGAAACGCTGGCGCGGGAACGCAAGGCGGCGCCGGTCGTTTCGCCCCAGCGCATGTTGCGTTGGGCGCTCTCCGCCATATTCCTCGTGGTATTGAGCGTCGTGATCGGGCTGGGTTTGCGGATCATGCCCATCAGTCCCTCCGCGGAACTATCCAACCTCGTTTCGACCATCCCCGATGCCTCCCCTGCGCTCGTCGTCGTGGATTACGAGCCCTCCTTCGCCGGCGAACTGGAAGCCGCGGCGGGACCCCTGCTGGATCAACTGGCGTTGGCGCGTCACTCCACGTTCACGTTCGTTTCCATGTCGCCGAACGGATCCGCGTTGGTGGATCGGTTGATGGTCAATACGAAGGTCGGCGTTCCGGTGGCGGGCGGCGGACTCGGCTATCAATCCAACGAGCAGTATTTCAACCTGGGGTTCCTGCCCGGCGGGTCTGCGGGCGTGTTGGGGTTCATCGAAAATCCCGCGAACGGTTTTTCCCAATTTGCCGCCGTCGTCCTGATGACCGATAACGCGGAAACGGCGCGCGTTTGGGTGGAGCAATTGGAAGCCGCAGGTTCCGAGATCGCCGCCAAACCCCTGATCGTGGTTTCCAGCGCGCAATCGGGTCCCATGCTCGAGCCGTACGTCGCCTCCGGTCAGGTGGACATCATGGTCAACGGCCTCTACGACGCGGCGAAATACGAACTCGTGAACGTCTCCCGCCCGGGTATCGCGCGGGCGTACTGGGACGCTTTCGGGATCGGCTTGATGATGGCGATCCTTGCCATTGTTTTCGGGAGCGTATGGAGCCTACTGATGCGGTTCCGCGAACGCCGCGCGGAGGCGGAACAGGGATAGGACATGGTCTCCATCGAAGTGATCTCCGCGTTCATCGGTCTCATCCTTACCCTGATGGTGTTCAGTTATCTCATCGGCGATAATCCCTTGTTTCGCGTCGCCGTTTATCTTTTCATCGGGGTCGCTTCCGGTTACGCCGCCGCTGTGATCGTGGAAGACGTCCTCCTTGCGAAATTTCAATCGCTTCCATTGAACGATCCCGCGCAATTATTGATCGGGCTTATTCCGTTTTTCCTTGCGGCGACGCTCCTGGCGAAACTTTCCCCGCGCCTCTCCTGGATGGGGAATTTCGCGATGGCTGTGCTGGTCGGCGTCGGCGCGGCGACCGCCGTCGGCGGGGCATTGGCTGGGACGTTGATCCCCCAGGCTCAGGCTTCGATGGAGGCGTTGAATTCCCCGTCGCTCTTCGGCCTGGTCGAGGGCGGGGTCATGCTGACCGGAACGGTCCTGACGCTGGTGTATTTCCAGTTCGGCGCGCAGCGCGCCGCGGACGGCTCGGTCAAACGTAACTCCATCCTCGAGGCGTTGGCATGGCTGGGACGCATCATCATCGCGGTGACGTTCGGCGTGTTGTTCGCCGGGGTGTACATGGCGGCGTTGACTGCCATGATCGAACGCCTGATTTCGATGTTCAATTTCGTGAGATCGGTATTGGGTCTATAACGCCATGCCAACATCCCTTGTCCAGAACGAATCCATTCTTGCCATCGAGGTCGGTTCAGCCACGACCCGCGCGGCGCTGTTCGACGTGGTCGAAGGGCAGTATCGCTTCGTCGCCGCGGGCAGGGCGCCTTCCACCGCCGAAGCCCCGTTCAGGGATATCGGCCTCGGCGTGCGCGAAGCGATCTCCAGCTTGCAGGAGGTCACGGGCGGGAGGCTGTTGGGACAGGACGGCAACCTGATAGCTCCCTCCCAGCCCGACGGTTCCGGCGTGGACTCGGTGGTTGCGACCATCTCGGCGGGTCCCATCGTGAGGACGGTGATCGTCGGTCTGCTCACGGACGTTTCGATGGAGAGCGCGCGTCACCTGGCTGAATCCACATACTCGCGCGTGGTGGAGGCGCTCGATCTTTCCGATCATCGCAAACCCGATCAGCAATTGGACGCGATCCTGCGCGCCCGTCCCGACCTGGTGATCCTGACCGGCGGCACGGACGGCGGCGCGTCCCGTTCCATGATGAAGATGCTGGAAACGGTCGGCCTGGCGTGCTACCTGATGCCCCGGCAAAAGCGTCCGATGGCGCTGTACGCGGGCAACCGGGAACTTGACGGGGACGTCCAGGAATTGCTGGGCGAACACGCCGGCCTGTTGAAGATCAGTCACAACGTCCGCCCTGCGCTCGACGAGGAGGACGCGACGTCCGCGAGCGGTGAACTTGCGGCGCTGTTCGTCAATCTCCGCCAAAGACAATTGAAGGGCGTGGACGAATTGAACATGTGGACCGGCGGGAACATCCTGCCCACGTCGTACGCGCAGGGTCGGATGGTTCGTTTTCTCAGCCGTCAATACGAATCCACGCGGGGCTTGTTGAGCGTGAACATCGGCGCGTCGGCGACCACGGTGGCGGCTGGCTTCGGAGGCGATCTCGTATTGCGGACGTATCCCCAGTTCGGTCTGGGCGAGAATCTGTCCGGTCTGTTGCAGCACACGGATCTCGAGAGCATCATGCGCTGGCTGCCTTTGGACATTTCCCCGAACACCCTGCGCGAGTACCTGTTCCAGAAATCCCTGTATCCCGGCACGCTCCCCGCGACGAGCGACGACCAGGCGATCGCCCAGGCGATTGCGCGCCAAGCCATGTACCTTGCGGTGCGCGCGGCGCGAAGGTCTTTCCCATCCGGCGGTCAGGCTTCGAGAGAGGTCCTGCCCCCGTTGGATCTGATCATTGCAGGGGGCGGCGCGGTGAGCGATGGATTGTCGCTGGGACAGAGTTTGTTGATGCTGCTGGATGCGATCCAGCCGGTCGGCATCCTCCCGATATTGATTGACCAGAATAACCTGCTGCCCCTGCTCGGCGTCGCCGCAGCGCGAAATAATTACCTGCCGGTGCAGGTGATCGATTCGGGCGCGTTCATCGGCTTGGGGACGGTCGTTTCGGTGGCTGCCTCCGCGAAGTACGGCGAGCAGATCCTGCGCGCGAAGATGACCTACAGCGACGGGACGGACGCGCGCGTGGACTTGAAGTTCGGCGGGCTGGAGGTTTTGCCGTTGTCGAGCGGGCAGAGCGCGCGTCTCAGTTTGCAGCCGCTTCAGCGCGCGGACGCAGGCTTGGGTCCCGGAAGAAGCGGGAGCGTCACGGTAACGGGCGGCGCGCTGGGCGTGGTCATTGACGGGCGCGGGCGTCCGTTGCAGTTGCCGTCCGATCCGGTCCGCCGCCGCGAGACGATCAAGAAGTGGTATTACACGGTGGGAGGGTAGGCGGATGTTGGCTCCAGTCCTGCACGTTTTACCCCTGACCACGATCGTGCGCGAGCGCGTCCTGCCTGTGGCAGGGAAGGTGAACGCCAGCGTCAACCAGAAGGTCAACCCGACGGACGTGGTGGCGGAGGCGACCTTTGCGCGCGAACATATCCTGCTCGACGTGGCGCGCGCGTTCGGTGTCACAGCAAAAGTCGCCGATAAGATGATCAAGGTCAAGGAAGGCGACCGCCTGTCGCAGGGCGCGGTGATTGCAGAGAACGGCGGATTCATCTCTCGCGCCATCAAGGCGCCGCGCGCCGGGCGCGTGATGGTGGCTGGCAGCGGGCAGGTCCTGATGGAAGTGGGCGAGGCGCGCATCGAATTGCGCGCAGGCTTGCCCGGCGTGGTGACGCGGATCGTCCCCGAACGCGGCGTAGTGATCCGCACGGTGGGCGCGTTGATCCAGGGGACGTGGGGCAACGGGCGCGTCGAGAACGGTTTGATGACCAGCCTGATCGAAAAGGAGGACGACGTGTTGACCGCCGACCGCCTGGACGTGAGCCTGCGCGGGTCGGTGATCCTGGGCGGTCACGTGCGCGACCAGGAAACCCTGCGCGCTGCGGCGGAGATGCCGGTGCGCGGTTTGATCATTTCGAGCCTGAACGCCTCGCTGATCCAGCCCGCCATGCAGATGAAGTATCCGATCCTGGTGTTGGATGGCTTCGGCGCGATGCCGATGAACTCAGCCGCGTTCCAATTACTGCCGACCCATAACAAGAATGAAGTGACCGTGAACGCCGAGTTCCCGGACCGTTACAGCGGAGGGCGTCCCGAGGTGGTCATCCCGAAACAGGTGGAGAATGAACCGGAGGAGGCGGAGGATTTCGTCCCGTTCGCCGTCGGTCAGAAAGTGCGCCTGCGACGCTCGCCACATGCCGGCATGATCGGCTCGATCGCAGACCTGCCCGATGGACTCGGCAAACTGCCCAGCGGTTTGCGCGCCCCTGCGGCGGAGGTGAAACTCGAAAACGGCGAAACCGCGCTCGTGCCTTTGGTTAATCTCGAAGTTGTGGGATAATCGCTCCATGCGATGCTGATGAGGAGAGTGCAACATGTCAACTGGCAATCTAGACGATTTCGATGAAACCTTCGATGAAGAAGCCGAAGCGCCGGAGGAATCCAGCAACCGTACCTTCCTGTTCGTGGCGGGCGGTCTGGGGGTGCTGATCCTGGTTGTCCTACTCTGTGTGGGCGGTTACGCGCTCTTCAACTACAATGCCGCTCAGTCGGCGAATGCCACCTCGCAGGTGAGAGCCGTGGAACAGGAAGCGACCGTGCAAGCCGCGTTGACGCAGACCGCCGTCGTCGTTCAGGCGCAGGCTGATCAGGCGACCGCCACGGTTCCTCCGACGAATACGCCTGTCATCGCCGAAGCGACGGCGACCCCGACCGAGACGGCGAATCCCGCCACCGCCACCGTCGGCGCGGCGTTCACGCAGATCGCCGCCTCCACGCAGACGATCATTCCCACCTCCACAGCCCTGCCGAACACCGGCTTTGCGGATGAAGTGGGTTTGCCGGCCATGTTTGCCGTGGCGCTGGCGCTCGTTGTCGTGATCCTCCTGGTGAGAAGGCTGCGGGCGGCGCCGGTGCGATAGACGTTTCTTGTGTAAATGATGAGACCCCGGTAACGCCGGGGTCTCCTGTTTTATTGATCCAGAATACTGACTCGTAGACGCCCAAAAATATAATGGCTGATCTTTCTGCCATTGGGCTGCGGGGGGCTTTCGAATGCGTAGGTGATCAGGTACCTTGCATCGCCAAATGACCTGAGTTGGATTCCCTCCTGTTGGTTCGTCAAACCATAGCGGCGGAGAAGTTCATAATCGAAGTAACGACCTTCGGTCATGGGGGCGGGGTACCATTGCAATAACCCGTTCCCGGACTGTGGAAACAGGTCCCATTTATCCCCTCCAATATCATAATCAACAGGGATGATATTGGATGATGAATGCCTGCTCCAATCTTCCGCGATAAATTCTATAACCCGCATCTTGTTGGTCAGTGGAACATCTGCATCGGTCAATACATCCCCGCGATATACGAGATGGTCGTGTATCATCCCAAACCCGGCAAATAAATTGGCCAAGACGAACAATACCAGTACGACAAAAGATATCCGTGAAACGATTTTTTTCGTCAATCCCTCTGAGATGATCACGAATGGCAGCGGGAAAATAATGTAAAGGAACATGGGTAGGAATTGGACAAATTGATCCGGCCGTTGGCCATCGACCCAGGAAGGCCCCTCAAGCCAAGAAGAAAATGTGACAGAGACCACAATGAAAGCTGCCGAAAGAAGGACGATCCTTGCAGCCGAAATATTGACAATACTGCCGGAGATTTGTTCTTGTCTGTTTTTTCGCAGTGTATCAATGAGCGCATAAGCGAACGTCAGAAATGCAAATACGGCCTGAGCCAGATATATTCTGCCGACCAACCTTATAAGAATTTGTGTTGAGAAGGAGATGAGCCTTGGATCGGCATGTTTGATCGCTTTTTCGATGGTTGATTTTTCAGCCCACTGAAAGGTTGTGTAGATTGGAAGATCAAACAGTGATTCCCATGCGACACGAAACATTGCCACTGGCCCCGATCTTACCTTGTTGTAGTTCAAAAGCTGTTCCAGCGGCACATTTTGAAAATAGGGTATCCATGTCAGATAGATTGAGGTGAAAATTACCGCCAGAATTAATATAACCACAAACCAGAAATCTTCCATTCGAGGTCGTGCAAATATTACAAGACCCAATGTCAGAGCGGTCATCGCCAGAGCATTGACAATTCCTGCCAGATAAAGGGACGGTGCCATCAAGGTAAGGATTGTGATGGGTAATATGTTCCAGAGTGACCTGTCCTGTAGATACTTCAAAGCCCAATAGATAAAAAATATGTTGGGTAGTGTGATAATGTATTGATTCCAGAACTCGATTGAACTCGATCGAAGAACAATTGAAACGAGAGGCGGAATGATCACCAAAAGGGAATACTGCCATTCCCGACCAAATGCCCTCCATCCGACAAGTACCAACAAGATGATTTGAACGATGCCTAGAAAAAAACTAATGGAAAGCAGATTAGGGAGAATACTTAGGATCGAACCTAATAGCAGCATTCCGTTAGGGTTGGGGATATTCCTGGAACTGATCAATCCAACAGGCATATCTCCGATCTTGGCAGTGTACCCCAGCCAGATGTTTGTTGCCTGGTCCTCCCGCCACTGTGAAATTTGCGCCCAATAATATCTGTCAACGATCAGCAAAATGGCAGCCAGGGCGACAATAATAACGATGATTTTTTTATTCTTATGGAACACTATATATTTTCCTTTACAATGGTTGTGAGGTGGAAATCGTTGGGGGTCAAATCAGGCGGGTCAATTGCCTTATAAATTCGTAAAAAGGGGTGGCGTGGATTTCCCCAGCCCATGAAAAATACCTGGGCGAAAAGATGGAAATTACCCCGATGACGACGAGCGCCTGAATGAACTGCTTCCGATGTTCCGGTTTTGCGTTGGGATGGCTTGCAGCAATCTCATATGAATGAAAGATGCAGAGCATGAATATTCCCGTGGAAAGCAGGGAAAATATTCGTGTGGTATCCAGTGAAAAGAAGGAAACACCATAGTTAATGACGAATAGGAGAGTGGCGGATAGATAGAACCGCTTATCCCACTTGAAAAACATCAAATAACAGACAATGACAGCCAGCCATTGGAAGTTGAAAAAAGAGAAAAGTGACAGGGGTAGATGCGCAATGCTCAATTTCGTCCAATCCCAAATGCTCCTGGAACTTAGAAATCCGACACGTGGCGCCACCTCGATCTGGTTGAATGCGAGAAAGGCATTCAATAGCAGTATGCCAACAATCTCCCCGGCTGCCATTGCCAGTGCATGCCGGAATTTGATGCCATCGCGTGAGAACCATCTCAATGCAATGATCTCGCCTGCGGCGATCATGAATACAACGTGGTTCATCGAACCAAGGACGGCAAGGACGAAGATCAGGAAAATGGAATTCGTAAAAAGGAGCGGGACCGTCAGGGCAATTGACAACCCGTCCGGCATTCCCAGCCAGGTAAGCAGGATGGTCGTCACTGGGCTGGTAATGAGGATCGTGGAAAAGACAATTGCTTGCAACGCCCCCCATTTGCGGTATGTATACCTTGCAAAGACTGCATATCCACAGGCTATGATCACATAACAAAGGATGTTGAACGTCAACCGCGAGGTGAGACGAAGAAAAAAAGCAACGAGCGGCAGGAGGAGAGTTTCCTGAAAGTTATTCCGAAAGTGAATATCGGTTCTGGTGATGAACGGATTTTCAGATAACCGCTGATACGGTTCCTCCGGTACGATTCCCACTCCGTTGATTAACGTCATACCAATGAACAATAATCCCAATAACAGGAACCAGGCTCTTCGTTTTCCCAGTTCCTGTACTTTTCCATGCAATGCATCCATCACCGTTGACAGGAGCATATCAAGACTTGCCCTTTACGCCACGCTCTTCGCAACCTGTTCGCCGTATCCCAGCAACGCCCTGACCATTTCCTGCGTGCGTCCCTCGGCGTACACGCGCAGAACCGGCTCCGTTCCCGAAGGGCGGATCAACAACCACGAATCATCAGCCATGATGTATTTGACGCCGTCGCGCTGGCTGATCTCGGATACCTTCTCGCCTCCGATCTCCGCCGGCGCCTGCTTCGTCAAAAATTCCGTCATCTCCGCCTTGGCAACGGGACGGCTCAAGCGCAGATCCGTGCGTTCGTAATGGGCGGGACCGACATCGTTGAGCAAATCCTCCACCAATGCGTTCAACGTCCTTCCTGACTCAGCGATCATCTCGACGAGCAACAACCCCATGATGGGACCGTCGCCTTCGGGGATGTGTCCCTTGAACGAGATGCCGCCCGACTCCTCGCCGCCGATCAACACATCTTCGGTCATCATGTGATCCGCAATATGATTGAAGCCGACCGGCGTTTCGTAAAGGGTCAAGCCGTAGCGTTTTGCCAGGCGGTCAATCATGCGCGTCGTGGAGACGGTGCGCACGACCGCGCCGCTCATGCCGCGCTTTTCCACGAGATATTTCAAAGCCAACGCCATGATCTTGTGAGGGTCAACGAAATTGCCGCGTTCGTCCATCGCGCCGATGCGGTCCGCGTCGCCGTCGGTGACGACGCCGAAGTTGCCCATCCCCGAACTGATGGCGGACGCCAGCGCATTGAGATACTTCGCAATGGGTTCGGGGTGCACGCTGCCGAAGCCGGGATTCATCTCGCCGCGGATCTCGGCGATCTCGCAGCCCGTTCCCTGCAAAAAGGATTTGATCACGCCGCGCCCCGAACCGTACATGGCGTCCACCACAAAGCGTTGAGGGTTGTCCGCGATGATGTCGGTATTGATCAACGTCCGCAGGTGGTCGAAGTAGGCGGGCAACGGGTTGAACTTCTGGATCAAGCCCGCTGCGCGCGCCATCCTGAAATCCATCAGGTTGGGACCGCGCGCCTGTTGTTCGTTGTCGTTGATGTAGATTTCCACGCGGCGGCACTGTTCCGGCAAAGCAGACCCGCCGAACGCGCCCTTGAGTTTGACCCCGTTGTAGCGCGGCGCGTTATGCGAAGCAGTGATCATCACACCGGCGACCGCGTTTTGATGTTTGACCGCGTAGGAGACGGCCGGGGTCGGCGCGTCGGCTTGCGCCAGCAGGACGGTGAATCCGTTCGCGGCGAGGACGCGCGCCACTTCGCCCGCGTACCTGTCCGATAGAAAGCGCGTGTCGAAACCGACCACGATCTTTTTGGGATCGGGAGCCTGTTGACCGTTCCCTGTTTTATCCCAATGTTCCGAGGCGACCGCGTCGGCGATGGCTTGCGCGACCATGCGCAGGTTGCTGAATGTGAATGTATCCGAGATGACGGCGCGCCAGCCGTCCGTTCCAAAATGAATGGGCATGCAAGTTCCTTTTTGAGTTTATGTATGGAATGCAGAAGATTGCTTCTGCGTCACGAATATCGAGATGCTGGATGCGATAAAAGGTTACGGGGTCGAAGCGGCGGGCGGAGTCGCAGAGGGTTGCCAGTCGGGGATCGGGGTGGCGGTGACCAGCACCGCCTGGATCATCCATCCCTCCACGCGTTCGTCGTTGATGACGGCAAAGACATGCACCCAGGTCACGCCGTTCAATTCCTGAAGTTCATCCGGGATGACGGTGACCGTGGAGCCGTTGCCGAGCGTCCGCAGTACGATTCCGCCCGGTCTTTCGCGGATGAATGCGCCGCCTCCCTCGGAGGCGCGGATGATCGCGATGATGGGGGTCGGTTCGGCGGTGACGGTATTGGTGGGCGTCCGCGTGGGAGGGACGGTGGTCGTGGGTCTCGATGTGGGTGTCTGCGAGGGGGTTGAGGTGGGAACGCCGATGATCGCGGTCACCGGGGGGGAGGTGGAGGTGACGGTGGGAACCAGCGGCAGGGTGGATGTGGCTTGGGGGGCGGAAGCAGGCTCAGGCGTGGAAAGACCCGCCTGTATCTTTATCCAATCCATTGCGCCGGTGGAGGTCCCCAGCCACGCGATGATGAGTACGAGGATGAGTCCCGTGAATGAAACCCCGCCGAAGGTCCTGGGATGGAAGCGCAGGAAGAAGAGGGTGAGGAGGCAGAAGAGCGTCGCCCATGCGTAGTGGACGAGGAAGACCAATATTCCCTGGGGCCACAGTCCTTCGATGCCGCTCCCCAAACCGAAGCCCGCCGCGCAGAGCGGAAGGAAGAATTCATACGCCACGAGCGCGCTGGGCAGGTAGGGACGTTGTTCCGAACGGACGAAAGAGAGGGTGATGAGGATCGCGCCGACAGCCAGGACGAAGAAGTCGGGCGCCCACAGGCGGCTGTGGAGAAAGGCTTCGTTGAAGGTGCGCGGTTGAGGGAAGATGCGGGTTGCGAAACCGGCGACGACCCCGCCCATGAAGGCGAGGGACGAACTGACGATGAGGGCGGCAAGGGTTTGCGCGAGCATGCGTCCCGCGCCGGCGATCATTCCGAGGGACAGGCCGATCCAGGGGGTCAATACCGGCGCGACGAGAACGCCGAAGATGAGCAGGCTTTGCGAATCGAGGAAATACCCCAGCCCGATGATCGCGCCTGCGACGATTGAAAAGATGTAAAGTTCGTAGGTGGGAAAGGCGCGCTTGGCGAGATGCGTAAATAAGGCGGCGCGTCCTTCTTCGTCGGCAGGAAAGTAGGCGCGTCGCATGGCGCGCCGCCTCCTGGCGCGCGCGGAGACGAATTCCCGCGTTGGTTCCGGTTCGGGTTGGGGCGTGGTTTCTGAATGATCCATACAGAGATAATGCCGGTTTACTTTCTTAAACTGGCGCTGATGCGCAGAGGTTTTTCCAGCAGTTCCAGGGCGGTGATGATGTCGGGCGCGAGGAGGTCGGCGGATAAAAGCGTTTCCACCGCCGCGCCTTCCCGCGATAGCACGCAGATCCCGAGCGCGGATTCCTTGAGCATTCCCGCGTCGTTCGCTCCCTGACCGATCGCGACGACGTTCTCCGCGCCGAGTCCCCGGACGTAACCGGCTTTTTGTTCGGGTTCGTTGCCGGGTTGTATGCGTACCGCCGTGAGGTCGAGTTGCCGGTCTATCCGGGCTTGTTTTCCATGTGTGTCGGCGGTCAGCATGTGGATGGTCAGTTCATCCTTCAACGCTTCGATCTTTTTTGCGACTCCCTCGATGAGTTGCCCGTCAATCGCCAGTGTCCCGTTGACGTCCGTGACAAGGTGTTCCAGTTTCAGCGTTCCGCGGCCGGGGATGTTGATCTCGATCACGCGTTCAATTATACAGGGAAACCGGGGGCGTATGATGTCTGCGCTTCGCCCCGGACCCGGAATCTGTTCCTGTTATTGACACTCTTTTCCCATCGGGTATAATACCGTCCGCACGATAGGGGCCCCGTAGCTCAATGGCAGAGCAGTTGACTCTTAATCAATTGGTTGAGCGTTCAAATCGCTCCGGGGTCACAAAACAACTCGCGGTCGCGGGTTGTTCTTATTTTGGTATGATTAACCCGCGGCGCGACTTTCAAGTCGCAACCCATAGGCGACATAATGAAGTTTAAAAAATAAATGTCGTAACCGCGCGTAGTTGGCGTTCTCCAACGCCAACGGGTGCGTAAGAGAATGCGCCCTACGCCGCGTTACGGGATTATTTTCTTGAAATTCATAATGCCGCGTTACAGATGGGATGTTTTTGAAAAGTACCGCCGTATCTCATGGTTTTCAACGGATGGACAGGTTCACAATATGACTCTTTCCTGGTACGCGATGCGAAGCAAACCCAACAAGGAGGACTTTCTCGCCGGTCAACTCCAGGCGCACGGCGTGGAGGTTTATTATCCGGTTCTGCGCGTGAACCCGGTCAATCCGCGCGCCCGCAAGTTGCGCCCGTATTTTCCGAATTATCTCTTTGTGCATGTGGATTTGGAGGCGGTCAACGTTTCGGATCTGCGCTGGATGCCGGGCGCTTCGGGATTGGTCAGTTTCGACGGGGAACCCGCCTCTGTGCCGGACCTGTTGATCGCCGCGCTCAGGAAACAAATTGACCAGCACAACGCGACCGTTCGCGAACGGGGAAAGAATTTCCGCCGGGGCGACGTCGTCCTGATCCAGGAAGGTCCGTTTGCGGGATATGAGGCGGTCTTCGATACGCACATTTCCGGCGAGGACCGGGTGAGGGTGTTGTTGAGTCTGCTTCAGAGCAGGCAAATGCCGCTCGAGATCGAGGGCAGGCAGATCAGGCGCGTGAAGCGTGGTTGACAATTGTCGGACAAATATCTAGCGGGGAATGACGCTCCATACCCTTCCTGTAACTTTTATATGGACGAGGCGTCATGGGTATAACCTGCGGAGTTTGATTCTTTATCTTTATCATTGATTTGTTCTCTGCATCGCGCAGAGGGAGATGGATTCATGGGCATTCGTTCAGAGTTGGAGAAATTTCCCCTGGTTGCCGTTTCACAGAAGATCAAAAAAGCCAATGCAATGATACCCAGGAACGTGCAATGGCTCCTGTACATCGCGGCGCTTATCGTTTCGGATGCCCTGATGACATCCCTGGCATTCTGGCTGGCGTATTATTTCCGTTTCGTGGTTTTCGAAAAGTATTTCTACCAGAACGCCTTCGTCTCTTTTAATACATATCAATTCCTGCTCGTCTCGATGCCTTTTTTGCTGCTCGTGATCTTTGCGACCAACGGGTTATACGCCAGGGATAACCTGCTGGGCGGCACGCGGGAGTATTCGACGGTCTTCCGTTCGGCAGGCACGGGGTTTCTGTTGATCGTGGTCGCAGGGTTTCTCGAACCCGACCTGGTCATTGCGCGCGGCTGGCTGTTGATGGCGTGGATATTCACGTTTTTCTTCGTGGCTGCGGCGCGTTTCCTCCTGCGGCGGGTCGTCTATTCCCTGCGCCGTTACGGCTTCTTCCTGACCCCGGCGGTGATCGTCGGCGCAAACCAGGAGGGGAGGTGGCTGGCGGAACAGTTGCTCAAGTGGGAGACGTCGGGCTTGCACCTGGTCGGTTTCGTGGATAAGAAGACGCCCGTCACCTTTCCGCTTTTCCACGACCTGGTATCGCTGGGAACTGTGGAGCAATTGGGCGAGGTCATCGAGCGTTACAAGATCGGGGAGGTGATCCTGGCTTCGAGCGCGATCTCCACGCGGGATTATCTGCTCGAAATCTTCAGGAAGTACGGCGTTTCGGACAAGGTCAACATCCGCATGTCGTCCGGCTTGTACGAGATCCTCACGACCGGTTTGACGGTCAACGAGTTTGCCTACGTGCCGCTGGTGTACGTGAACAAGGTGCGCTTGACCGGCTCCGACACGTTCATAAAATTCCTTCTCGATTACATTCTGGCGGTCGTCAGCCTGCTGGCGCTGTCGCCGTTTTTGCTGGCGGCGGCGATCATGGTGAAGCGAAGTTCCCCGGGACCCGTCATTCACAAGCGGCGGGTGATGGGGTTGAACGGAAAACAATTCCACGCCTACAAGTTCCGCACCATGGTAACGAACGGCGACGAGATCCTGGCGCAGCATCCCGGACTGAAGGAAGAACTGGCAAGAAACCACAAGTTGAAGGACGATCCACGCGTGACGAAGATCGGCGCGTTCCTGCGAAAGTACAGCCTGGACGAACTGCCTCAACTGTTCAACGTCCTCAAACGGGAGATGTCCCTGGTCGGACCCCGCATGATCTCGCCGGAAGAGGTATCCATGTACAAGCAGTTCGACATGAACCTGCTGACCGTGCTGCCGGGCATGACCGGCGTATGGCAGGTCAGCGGGCGTTCGGACGTTTCCTACGAGGAGCGCGTGCGCCTCGACATGTATTACATCCGCAATTGGAGCATCTGGCTCGACCTGCAGATTTTGTTCCAGACCATCCCTGCCGTGATCAAACGCCGTGGGGCATATTAAATCCATCCACAAAAAGGAAATCATACATATATGGCAAAGATATTGGTGACCGGCGGCGCCGGCTTCATTGGTTCACACGTCGTGGGCTTGTTCCTCGAAAAAGGGTATGAGGTGGCGATCCTCGACGATCTTTCCACGGGACGCGAGTCCAATCTCGACCCGCGCGCCAAATTCTACAAGATGGACATCCGCAGTCCCGAGGTGCGCGAGGTATTCGAAGCGGAACGACCGGATTACATCAGCCATCACGCCGCGCAGATGGATGTGCGCCGTTCGGTCGCCCAGCCGCTGTTCGACGCGGACGTGAACATCCTCGGTTCCATCAACCTGATCGAACGCGCCAAAGAGTTCGGGGTGAAGCGCTTTGTTTATATCTCGACCGGCGGGGCTGTCTATGGCGAACCGGAGTACGTTCCCTGCGACGAGGCGCATCCGATCAACCCCATCTGTCAGTATGGCGCGAGCAAGCATACCGTCGAGCATTATTTGTTCATGTATCACGTCAATTACGGTTTGAATTACACCGTGCTTCGCTATCCCAACGTGTACGGTCCCCGGCAGGACCCGCACGGGGAGGCGGGCGTGGTGGCGATCTTTACCGGGAAGATGCTGGCGGGCGAGCCTGTGACGATCAACGGCGACGGCGAGCAGACGCGCGACTTCGTGTACGTCGGCGATTGCGCCTATGCAAACTACCTGGCTGCGACGGTCGAACACCAGCCCGGCATCTTCAACATCGGCTGGGGACGCCCGACTTCCGTCAACGACATCTTCAACACCCTGGCGAAGGTCACGGGGTATCCTCATGCGGCGTCGTTCGGTCCCGCCAAAGTCGGCGAGACGCGTCACATCTACCTGGATGCCGCGAAAGCCAAAAAGGAATTGGGCTGGTCGCCGACTTTATCTCTTGAGGAAGGCTTGGAAAAGACGGTCGCTTACTTCAAGGAAGCGGAGCGGGTCGCTTGATCATCGTACAAACGCCGTTGCGCATCAGTTTCTTTGGCGGGGGCACGGATTTCCCCTCCTTCTTCATGGAGGAGGGAGGCTGCGTCCTGTCGTCGGCAATTGACAAATTCATCTTTCTGACGATCAAGCAAAGGTTCGACGCCAAACTGCGCATCGGCTACACCCGCACGGAAATGGTGGACCGCATTGATGAGATCCAGCATGAGTTGATCCGGGAGGCGCTGCGTCTCACGGGCATTGCGCGCGGAGTGGAGATCACGACCATGGGCGATATCCCCTCCGAGGGTTCGGGTCTGGGCTCCTCCAGCACGGTCACGGTCGGCGCGCTGCACGCCATGTACGCGTATCTGGGCGAGATCGTCTCCGCCGCAAGGCTGGCGCGCGAAGCCTGCGCCATCGAGATCGAAACCCTGAACAAGCCCATCGGCATCCAGGATCAATACATCGCCGCGTACGGCGGTTTGCGTTTCCTCGAATTCAAGCCCGACGGCGAAGTCAGCGCGGAAAGAGTGAAACTGTCCGTCGAGGCGCGGCGGGCGCTGAACGATAATTTCCTGTTGTTCTTTACCGGCGTAAGCCGCAGTTCGGAATCCGTCCTCTCGGAACAGAAGAACAAGATCAAGGATCGCATGACGGAACTGCGCGAGATCAAACAGATGGCGTATCAGGCGCGGGCGTATCTCGAAGCGGAAAACTTCGACGCGTTGGGCGAACTCATGCACCAATCCTGGGAGTTGAAAAAGCGGCTGGCGGGCGGCGTCAGCAACGGCCGCATTAACGATATGTACGAAGCCGCAAGAAACGCCGGAGCCATTGGCGGAAAGATCGCCGGCGCCGGTGGAGGGGGGTTTCTTTTGTTATACGTCCCGTACGAACGCCAGAACCGCGTCCGCGCCGCGTTGCGCGCTCTACAGGAACTTCCCTTCCGCCTTGAAACGGACGGAACGAAGATCATCTTCAATTATCGTCGCTCGTAAAGGCAGGTTGCAATGGAACACATTCAGAACTACATATCGGCGCTACAACAGACCATGGATCAATTGCCCCAGCCGCTGATCGCCGAGGCGATCCGCGTTCTGCAACGCGCGCGTATGCGCGGCAGCCAGGTTTTCATCATGGGCAACGGAGGTTCAGCCTCGACCGCCTCGCACTTCGTCTGCGACCTGGCGAAGAACACCCGCCGCGACGGACTGCCGCATTTCCGCGCCATCGGACTGGCGGACAACATGGAGATCTTTTCGGCGTACGCCAACGACGAAGGATACGAGAACGTTTTCTCGCAGCAACTGATCAACCTGGTCGGATCCGGCGACGTCGTCATCGCCATTTCAGCCAGCGGCAATTCGAAGAACGTCGTCAGGGCGGTGGAGGAGGCGCGAAAATACAACGCCATCACGATCGGCTTCACCGGCTTCACCGGCGGACGACTCGGTCAACTGGTGGACATCCACATTCACGTCAGGAGCGAGATCATCGAACACGTCGAGGACATTCACCTGATGCTGGAACACATGATCGTCCGCGCCATCAAGGACCAGCCGTTCATCGGCATCGAACTGCCGGAAGCGAGCGCGAAATTGCCTGCGGATGTATTGGGCGATTAATCGAATGATGCGTTGCCGTCCCGGGCAAGGATGACCTCGAGCGCGTGCGGCAGGTCGTCGCAGACCAGGAATCCCGCCAGGTCCGCCGGTCGAGGCTGTGCCAATTGCTCCGCCCCCCGCCCGGTCTTCAGGATGATCGCCCCCTGCACCCCCGCCGCCTGCCCGGCTTGCACGTCGCTCCACGCATCGCCGATCATCCACGAACGTTTCAAGTCCAGCGAGAGTTCCCGCGCCGCCTGAAGGAGCAGCCCGGGCCTGGGCTTGCGGCAATCGCACCCGTCGTCCGGTCCGTGCGGGCAAAGATAAGCGCCGTCAATCCTGCCTCCCCGATCGCGGATCCATCGAACGAGACGATCATTGATCTCCCCCGCGCTCTCGAACGACATAATACCCCGTCCAACGGCGGATTGATTTGTAACAATTACGATCCTATATCTGTCTAGTTTTTGGCTTGAAAGCGCCCGGATCGCCTCGGGAAATATCTGGACGTGAGACCAGTCCCGAACGTACCCCGACCGGTTTTCGATGAGGACGCCGTCGCGGTCGAGAAAAATTGCAGGAAACATGAAACCATTATACCCTTCGGGTTTTCATTGCCGACGATGATTTTTCCTGAACGGCGACTGAAATGACGGAACGCCCGCTTCCTCCTCGCGATAGCCTGCTTCTGTTTCGCCGGCAGGGGACAACCCGAAGAATTACGGAGTATCGCATAATTCCGTAAACAAAAACTCGTTTCTTCTTCGTGGTGTACGACGAAAAGTTTACTTTTTTATGAGACGAGCGATAAATACGCCAATTTCCGAACCGATCCCGAGATCGTGTCGGAATGGCGGAGCGCGCCGACACCAGACCGCAATGATGAACAAACTTCGCTTATATCTCGAACGCCAGGCATCGTCCATCCTCCGATATTGTTATGAACAAACCATCCTTTTCCTGTTTGGTTGGATTCCCACGCTTATCGGCATTGGCTTGCGCGGTATGTTCTATCGCCTGATCCTGAAAATGGACGGTATGGCGGCAATCGAGAGCCGCGTCCGCATCCGCTTTGCGGACCGCATCAAACTGGGACACGGCGTTTACATTGACGAAGGCGTCTACCTGCACGCCTGCCCGCAGGGAATCGAGATCGGTCCCGGCACGATCGTCATGCATGGAGCGATCCTTCACGTGTACAACTTCCGCGCCATGCCTCGCTCCGGCATCCGCATTGGAAAGGACAGCCTGATCGGCGAGTATTCCGTGATCCGCGGGCAGGGCGGCGTGACCATCGGCGACCGCGTATATACCTCGCCGTTCACGCAGATCATCGCCGTCAACCACGTCTTCGACGATCCGAACCGTCCCTTCGTGGAACAGGGCATCACGGCGGAGGGCATCGTCATCGAAGACGACGTATGGCTGGGCGCAGGCGCGGTCATCACGGACGGCGTGCGGGTGGGAAAGGGCGCGGTGGTGGCGGCGGGCGCGGTCGTGACGAAGGACGTGCCGCCTCACACGGTGGTCGGAGGCGTGCCTGCCAGGCCGATCAGGACAATTGATGGGAGCGTCAGCAACCCCGACCGAAAAATCTATCACGCAACAAAGGAAGGTGATCTATGACGATATTATCCGTGGTCATCCCTGCATACAACGAAGAGAACGGCATCAAGGAGATTGCCGAGCGCGTCCTTGCCGTGGAACCCGCCTTGAAAGAGGTCGGCGTCGAGCGTCTCGAACTCCTGGTCGTGGACGACGGCTCGAGGGACAGAACGGCTGAGGTCGCAGAGGGCATACCCGGGGTGCGTTTGATCCGTCACCCGAAGAACAAGGGCTACGGCGCGGCGTTGAAGACCGGCTTCTCCAAATCCACCGGCGAGTTGATCGGCTTCCTGGATGCGGATGGGACGTATCCGCCGGAGTATTTCCCGCAGTTGTGCAAATCCGCCATGAACGGCTCGGACCTGGTGATCGGTTCGCGCATGGCGGGCGAGGACAGCAGGATGCCCCTCACGCGGCGCGTCGGGAATTTCTTCTTCGCCAACCTGCTGTCCATTCTGGGTCGCCAGAAAGTGACCGATAGCGCCAGCGGGATGCGCGTTTTCAAGCGCGAGATCCTCGAGCAGATCTATCCCCTGCCCGACGGCTTGAACCTGACCCCCGTGATGAGTACGCGCGCCTTGCACGAAGGGATCAAGATCGTGGAAGTGCCGATCCCTTACAGCGAGCGCGTGGGGCGTTCCAAACTGAGCGTCATACGCGACGGGCAGCTCTTCCTGCAAAGCATGGTGTGGACGGCGATGTCGTACAACCCGGTCCGCATTCTTGGGTTGATCGGATTGGGCGGCATCGGAATCGCCGGGCTTGTGTTTCTTGGCTTGCTGGTCATGCGGTTGAACGGCGTCACCACGCTGGGACCCTGGGGAGTGCTGGCGTTGTTCACGGCTCTGGTCTCGTCCATTGCGGGGTTGAATATTTTCGCATTGGGGGTTACATTCAACTATCTGGTATCGCTCTTTTACAAGAGACCCATCCGCCAGGGACTGTTCGGCAAGCCCATTTTCAAGACCCCGCTGGATCAGCAGTTCGGCTGGATGGGAGGCGTCTCCATGCTGACGGGACTCGGCGTTGCGGTCGTTTCCCTTTCGCTGGGCGTCAACGGCTGGAACATTGACCGCCTGTGGTTCTATCTGCTGGGAAGCGCCCTGTTGTTCCTGGCGGGCATTCAACTCTTCGTGTATTGGCTGCTGTTGCGTATCCTCGAAGAGTTGAGCCAGAGAGAAATACTGACGAGACACGACATGGGTCTCGATTGATCGGTAGAGTGATTTGCATCGGTTTTATAAGGAGAGAATATGACTACAAATGACCCTCAATCTGTAAATATGGGAAGCCGCCTGACTCCGAAATTGCGTATGGTGGATTTCCCCAATGCGGACGCGATCGTCCGCGAAGGACTTCTTGCGGCTCCGCGCCCGGACGAGGCGGTGGACATCCTGCTCGTAAATCCTCCCACCCCCGACGGCGGACTCTGGATCCGCACGCAACACCGTGTGGGCAGGCGCACGCGCGAGAACATGGTTTGGCCCCAGGTCTCGCTGGCGCAGATGGCGGCGTTGTTGCATCCCGTTTACAAGGTAAAAGTGGTGGACTGCAACGCCGAGCGCATGGGCTGGCACGAGTTCACGAAACTGCTGGACAAATACCAGCCGAAATATTACCTGACGCAGTTGACCGCGCCGACGCTCGAAAACGACCTGTACGGTTGTTTCCTGGCGCACGCGCGCGGCGCGAAGACCATCGCCTTTGGGACGCACATTACCCCCATCCCTGCCGAGACCATGCGCCCGTATCCCAGCCTGGACTTTGCGCTGGTCGGCGAACCCGATCTCACCATCCGCGACCTGCTCGATCACCTCGAAGGGAAATTTGATCAGCGTTCGCCTGAGATCAACGCCATGTTTACCAGGACCGACCCGTCCTACAAGCCCTCCCTGAACGCGGACGGCACGGTCAACATGCACGGCATCAAAGGGATCGCCTGGCGCAAGGGCGGGGAGATCATCCTGAACTTCCCGCGTCCGTTCGTCGCAGACCTGGACGACATGCCCATTCCCATGCACGAACTCCTGCCCCTGCAGAAATATCGCATGCCGCTGATCAAGGGACCGTTCACGTTCATCGTCACCAGCCGCGGCTGCCCGGCGGGATGCACCTACTGCATCAAGCACGTCAGTTACCAGTACTCGACCCGCATCCGCTCGCCAAAACTCATCATGGAGGAATTGTGGCAGTTGAAGAAACTGGGCATCCACAACATCCACATGTACGCGGACCTGTTCACCGTCAACCGCGACCAGGTGATCGAGTTGTGCAAACTGATGATCGAGGAGGACATCAAGATCAAGTGGACCTGTAACAGCCGCGTGGATTTCGTGGACGAGGAAATGCTGAACCTGATGGGCAGGGCGGGATGCCGCCTGATCTCGTGGGGCATCGAGAGCGGCAACGAACAGATCCTCAAACACGCGCGTAAGGGCGCCTACCCCGACAAGGCTGAACGGGCGTTGCGCTGGGCGAAGAAAGCCGGCATCATGAACTGGGGTTACTTCATCATCGGGCTGCCCGGCGAAACGGAGGAAACCATCCGCCAGACGATTGACTTCGCCAAGAAACTGCCGCTCGACATTGCGCTCTTCCACGTCGCCGCGCCCTATCCGGGGACGCCGTTCTTCTTCGAGGTCGTCGAGAACAAATGGTTCCGTCCGGGCACCCGCTGGGAACAGGTGGATATGGACAAAGGCACCGTGTTGGATTACCCCAACCTCCCGGCGGAACGGTTGCTGTACTGGCAGAAACGCGCCTTCCGTGAATGGGCTTTCCGCCCGGGTCCCGCGATCACCTACCTCAAAATGTTGATGTACGACTGGTCCACGATGAAAACCGCCATCAACGTGGGACTGCAACACATCTTCTGGTCCACCTCCGATTCGGGCGCGCCGGTTGGCGGAGCGGGATGATCTTGCCGGGCAGTCTGGGAGACAGGATCCTTGCGTCAACTGATTGACAGTCATCGCTTTTCCCTGCTCGAACTGATACTTGTGGCGCTTTGCGGAGCGGTCTGGATGATCGAACCAGAATGGGGGATATGGTTTGTCCCGACCGCTCTAATTCCAGTCGCGCTGCGAGTCGTCGGCGGAGGAATTCGATTCCGTTCCCTGGACTGGCTGGCGGTCGTGTTCCTCCTGACCGCCTGGGTGGGCTATTGGGCGGCGTACGACCCATCCACAGCCTGGAACAAAGCCTGGCTGATCGTGACCGCCGTCCTTTTGTATTTTTCATTGAAGGCGCAGCCGGAACGAAACCTCATCCACGTATCCGTGTTTCTGTTCTGTCTCGGCGTCGGCGCTGCGCTTTATTATTTTTTGACCCACGATTTTGTGGCGACCCCGCGCAAACTGGAATTCGTCAACCAACTGGGACGCTGGATCATGAGCCTCCGCCCGCAAACCGGATGGACCCCGATCCATCCGAATTACGTCGCGGGGATGATCGCCATCACGGTTCCGTTTATCGCCCATCCCGTTTGGATCCATAAAAAGAAAAATACCCCCATTCCGACATGGCTCTGGCTGGCGATCGCGCTCGGTTTGGGCATCTCCGCTCTCGCGCTCGTGATGGCGACCTCGCGCGGGGTTGTCTTTGCGATCTTCGTTGGGGCGGGGGGATGGCTTCTGTGGAGGGGAATGCAATTAAGCGGGATCAGGCGTCGGCTTAAGAGCGAAGCGGTTTTTCCCATCCTGCTGTTCGTATACCTGTGCGCGATGGTGGCGTTTCTTTACGTTGGTCCCGCCCGTTCGGGCAGCATCTTTTCGGGCAATTATTATTACGGCGACGGAAGCCGCGCGGAACTGTTTTCGAGAAGCCTGTATCTTCTTTTTGATTATCCGATCACGGGCGGCGGGCTGGGCTCCTTTCCCGGATTGTATTCGCAATATCTGTTGGACATCCCGTTCTTCAACGTGCCGAACAGCCATAACCTGTTCCTTGATGTTGGGATCGAGCAGGGCTTGTTGGGCGGGCTGGCGTTCTTTTTCCTATACATTGCCGGTCTATGGACGGTTTCGCGCGCCGTCGCCGGGGGAGGCGGAGAGCGGACCTTCCAATGGATCGTATTGTTCTCCCTGATCGTCGCCTTCGTTCACGGCATGGTGGACGATTATTTATACAACGGCGCCGGGACAATGCTCTCGCTCTTCCCTGTGGGTCTATCCATGAACGGGCAGGGTCAGGCTGGCGAAGCGCCCAGGAGCAGGATTGATCTTCGGACTATCGCCGTTATTGCGGCGGTCTGGGCGCTCGTTGCCGCGGTCAACCTGAATCAAATTCGGGCGATCTGGTACGCGAACCTCGGCGCGGTCCAACTGGCAAAAGTGGAACTGGCTGGCTTTCCAAACAACGGATGGGCGGGATATGACATAGTCGCGCGCCTGGATGCAGCGGACGCCTCGCTTCACGCCTCCCTTCGATTTGATCCCGCCAACCGGACCGCGAACCAACGCCTCGGCATCATCTCCATGCACCGCAGGGATTTCGACGCCGCGATCGAACATCTCGAAACCGCCCACGCGCGAACGCCAGCCCATAGAGGCATCCTCAAATTGCTGGCTTATTGCTACGTCTGGCGGGGCGATATTGAAAAGGCGCAGGAGTTTCTGTTCCAAATCCCCGAAGCCCGCGAGGAATTGGACGTATATACCTGGTGGTGGAAGGCTCAGGGCCGCAGCGACCTGTCGGAAAATGCAAAAACGGCTTTGACCGTTTTGAAATCCCCCTCCCAACCGTGATTGGATGAAACCCCAATGAAGAATCGAAAATTATTGACGAACATGACGATAGCCCTGGCATTGGTCCTGGCGACATTCCTGAAGTCCGCTCCGCAGGGTTACGCACAAACGGACCAGGACTGGTCGGACCCGGTGAATCTATCCTTCTCCGGTTCCGCGACCAACCCGGTCATGGTCATTGATCTGCGCGGAACCATTCATGCCATTTGGGTGGATGGCGTGGACGGGTATAAATACGCGCAAAGCCCGGATGGAGGGGTCGCCTGGTCGGAACCGCGAACCGTCAAGTTCCCGTTTGGATCGAAGGATCCATCCCCCTTCCTGCTGGCGGATTCGAACGGCTCCATTCACATATTCTGGATCTCCGGCGACCAGAGCCTGTACTACGGACAAGCCACGCCCGTTGACTTTCCCGAACCCGGCAATTGGAAGACGACCTCCCGCCTGGCGCGCGATGTCCTGGCTTTCGACGTGACCCTGGATTCCGCTGGCGCTCTTCACCTTGCCTACGTCCGAAAAAGCACGACGGACGCAAACCCGGCCGGTGTTTATTACAGGCAATCCATCATCGGCGGGGGGTTCTGGTCTGAATCGAGAAGGCTGTATGAAACGGAGTACTTCCGTTCCGCAAAACAAAGCGACGTGTACGTGCGCGTCAGCGCGTCGAACACCCGGCGCAATCAAAAGGTATTCGTCACGTGGGACAACCGGGCGCAGAAGCGCGTGTTCATGGCGGCGTCCAATGACGCTGGGCAGACCTGGGGGGATCCGCAACAGATCCAGGGTCCCGAGGATACCGGCGGGATTGATGCGCCTTTCAACTTGACCGTGGCGGCGTTCGGAAATAACGTGTTACTCGTCTGGCAGGCTGGCGAACCCGGCTCTTCGAAATGCACCGTTTATAGTCAATGGTCGGATAACGGCGGCGTGAATTGGGGGGATATTGTGGCGGTTTTGGGAGGGCGTTCCGAATGTCCACTAAGCACGAAGATCATTGGGCGCGACGAAAATTACGCGTCGGTCCTTTTGATCGGACAGGTCAGCCCGATCATGGTCGCCTGGGATGGCGCGGAATGGAGCGATCCGCAGACGCAGACCCAGCTTCCCTCCTTTTCGAATCCGTTGACCTTCGACGCCATCCTGTTGGGATGCCGCTTCGACCTCATCCAAAACGATCATCTGTACGTGGCGGGATGCGATCAGGGACGCGGCAAGGACGTCTGGTTTTTGTCCCGCCCCTTGACGCCGGTGAAGGATTGGTTTGCTCCCTCGGTTTTCTGGGGCGAGCCGGACGCGCTGACGGTAAAGTCGGAAAACCCCGAAAGGATTTCCAACTTCCACGCCGCGCCGGACAGCGAGGGAAACATCCACGCGGTTTGGGTGCAATCCCCGGTTTCGGTAGGGAGCGCGTCGAGCATGGCGATAAAATATGCCCGCTGGAACGGGCGGCTGTGGACCACTCCCGAATCCGTGATCACGTCCCTGAGCGGCAAGCCGCTGCAGGTGATGGCGGCGGCGGATCCCCTTCAACGACTGCTTCTGACCTGGATTGACGGTTACAACGGCGACCTGGTCTTCAGCTGGGCTAATCTGGAGCGGGCAAACCTGGTCTCCGAGTGGGTGGGCGCGACGGGCTTGCCCATTCCCTCCCGGCTGATCAACGCTGCGGATGTTGTGGTGGATGGCGCGGGGCGCATCTTCACTGTCTATGTCGTGCCGGTCAACGAAGAGAGGGGCATCTACATCACGCAATCCAGGGACAACGGAAGCACCTGGTCTGTGCCGGTGCGCGTCTTCGACGCGGTCGAGGCTGGTTGGGAACGGATCGAACAACCCAAAATCGTCCTGGATTCGAGAGGCGTTTTGCACCTGGTTTTTGTCCGCGCCGCAATACGATTGGGGCAGCCCGAAGGGTTGTATTATTCCCGTTCGGAAGACGGCGGGTTCACGTGGAGCGACGCCCAACTCCTTACCGAAGGCAGGATTCAATGGGTCGAAGCCGCCTCGTATGGCGAACAGACCGTCCACGTGGTCTGGCAGGAATTCGATGGGTTGGTCTTCGCCAACGTATCCCAGGTCTCGGAGGATGGGGGGGTATCCTGGGGTAAGCAGAACAGCATTACCGGCGTGAATGAAACCTCGACCCTGGTTTCGCTGGCGTCGAACGGAAACGGACTGCTCCATTTCATCCAGATGGTCAGAAAAAGCAGCGACGAAGAATATAATCGAAAGAGCCTCGTGCTTCAGGATTGGGAATGGGACGGAACGACCTGGAACCTCGAATTGACCAAGGATGTCGTCCTCAAGGGCGCGGGGATAGATTACTCCCTTTTCGCAAGCGTCACCTCCACCGGTTTCCTGGGCGTCTTCATACCCGTCGAATATACCGACCCTGCCGGGATCGTCAAAAGCGAGATCCTCACTTACAGCCGGTTCATCGAGGGGGCTGGAAGCGACGGGCAGGCGGAGGTTCCGATCGTCCCCACTCCCATCACGGAATCGGGCGCAGTGGATGTTTCCGCTTTACAGCCCACGCCCACGCCGGATTTTTCGATCCTCTACAACGATAACGTGTCCACCTCTCCGCTTCAGCGGAACGCCGCCGGGCTGGTTTTGATCGGGGTCGGGGTACTCGTCACCCTCTTCCTGGTCTTTTGGCGGCGGCCCTTGAAAAGGGAACAATGAAATCGTCGAAATTCCTGTTCGTCCTCGGCGCGATCTTCGTCCTGCTGGCTGCCGGGCTGGGAAACCAGCCGGTCCATGCCGGCAGATCGCAGATCTGGTCTCCCGATGAAAAGGTGCCGGGTTACCTCGACGATACGTTCACTCCCTTCGTCCTGGCGGATCGGAACCGGACCGTCCATGCGTTTGCCAGCCAGTGGGTCGAGAACAAGGGACGCCGGCGCGCCATCGTGTATCGGCAGTGGACGCTCAGAGGTGGATGGACGCGCCCGGTGGATATCATCCTTTCGCCGACGGACGGGGACGCAAATTTCGTGTGGGCATACCTGGATTCGTCGGACGTCTTCCACGTAATTTTCACAGCCACCCAGGCGCGCAGGACGGCGGTCTATTATTCCAGCGCGCCCGCCGCGAACGCGGACTGGGCGCCTGCATGGTCCCCTCCGATGCTCGTGGGCAGCGACGCCCTGGGTTTGAACAGCGGCGCCATCATCGGCGATGAACGGGGAAACCTGGTCATCATTTATAGCGGAAACCGGGACGGAAGCGGCATATATTCCATGTACTCCGAGGATTCAGGCAAAACCTGGTCGCTGCCCACCCCGATCTTCCTCACCTACGACACCACGTTGAGCGCCTTCAGCCTGCGCCTTGCCCGGGGGTCGGAGCGGAGGGTGAGCGCGGCGTGGAACGTTGTGACAAACCTCGGCGTGGACGAAGCGTTGTACTTCGGCAGTTTCGACCTGGGGGAACTCAAATGGAGCGCCCCCGTCGAATTGGAACGGAGGATAGACCTCGCGGATTATTTCGGGCCCTCCTTTCCGGCGCTGGTGGACAACGGCCGGGAGATCGTCATCGTGTATAACAGCGCAAACCCCTTCATCGGACGCCCCGTGAACGCAGGACGCCCGATCCAGCGCGTTCTCTTTTCCACGAACGGCGGCGCGTCGTGGAACGAACCTTTGGACCCGTTCCCGTTTCACGTTGGGAGGAGCGGCGAGCATACCCTGGTGCTGGACGGGAATGGGAATCCTCACACACTGTTCGTTCAACGCATCGAATCTGCGGATGAAAACGGCAATTATTCCATTATCGGCGGCGTATGGCATAGCGTATTCAGCAACGGCGCCTGGACCAACCCGGACCGCTTTGTGACGACCGTTCCAGCGCACGACGTTCGGGCAGCGGTCGCCCAGGGAAACGTCCTGCTCGCGGTGTGGCGTCAGGACCCCGGCCTGGGACCGAGCGGCGTCTGGTATTCCTATCTCACCCTGGATGAGCCGGAGTTGCCCGTGACTCCGCTTGCCAGCGTGGTAGCGCCCGAACACGTGAGCCTGTTCCCCACCGCGTTCCCCGAATTGAACACGCCTGAACCATCCATCCAGCCCGGCCTGCTGGACGACGCTCCGCCCTCCAACCTGGGGGGCAACCCTGCCCTGCCCATCATCATCGGCACCGTGCCTGTGGCATTGATTCTGATCGGAGTGATCCTGGGTTATCGCCTTCTCGCCAACCGCCGCGAACAGGACGAGTGACGCATGGGATCTATCGTCGGCTTTACCCTGTTCAGTGATTTGGAGGAAGTCCCCGCGAAACGACTGCTTGCGGCGCAGGAACGCGCGCTTTCCTTCTTCAAGGTTCTTGAGCGAAAGTCCATCGCGCTGGGAGAGACGTCCCTGGAGGTATGGGGTCGCAGGGAGATTTCCGAACGGATTCATCCCATGTCGGACGGATCCCTGCTCGTTTTGATCGGGTCGCCTCATGGCAGCGTGAAGTGGGAGGAGGCGCAGGAGGTGTTGCGCTCGGACAAATTCGAACTCCCCTGGGACGGGCGCGTCGTCCTCTTGCGAATCAGCGCGGATGGAAAACGCTGGACGATGTGGAACGACTGGCTGGGGAGCATTCCAGTCTTCCATGCCGGGATCGGAAGGGGACGCGTCGCCTCCACGCTCGAACCTGTCACGGTTGCCGCGGCCGGGTACACCCCCGACGATTTCTTCCTGCCCGGTCTCGTATCGCTTTTGATCAACGGGCATTATCTTTCCGATTGGACGTTGTACGAGGGGATGAAGGTCGTTCCGCCGGACAGCCGCATGGAGTGGGATGAAAAAGGCTTTCGCGCGCATCCGCTTTGGTCGGTGGAGCCAAGCCAAAGCCGGTGGGAGGCGGGCTGGGACGACCTGGTGGACGAGATGTACGAATTGTCCCACAAGGCGATCGCGGAAATCCTGAAGACGCAATCCACCTGGATCTTGCCGCTGTCTTCCGGCCTGGATTCAAGATTGATCGCCGGGGTCGCGGCGGATGTCGGCGCGGACACATACGCGTATGCCTGGGGCGCGCCCGATACGACCGACGTGACGTATTCGAACCAGATCGCGAAGACGCTGGGCTTCCCGTGGAAGCGCATTAGCCTGCCCAGGGATTTTTTAGCCGCGTACACGCCGCGTTGGGCGGATTGGTTCGGGAGCGCCATGCACTTCCACGGTATGTACCAGATGGCTTTCCTGGATCAGATCAGGGCGGAACCTTCAGCCCCGATCATCTCCGGCTACATTGGCGATGTGCTGGCTGGCGACTCGACCAAGGATCTGGATGCGGTCCACAAGGATCGCAAAAGTTATCAACTGGAGAGTGATTGGTATTGTCATTGGACGGTGGAAGAAGTCCGCGCCGGCGCAATATTCCCTCTCGCAGAAGCGCTGGAAGCCAACGCCGATGAGTTCAAGAGGCAGATCAATTCCTTGCCCGGGGCTTTTTATCAAAAAATGCAATTTCTCGAACTTTGGAACCGCCAGCGTTATTTCACAAGTTTCCAGTCCATACTGTCCGATTACTGGCGCGGCGTGGCGAACCCGTTTATGAACCGCGCCTACGTTCGTTTTTGCTTGTCCCTGCCGCGCGCCGCTCTCGATGATCGCCGTTTGCTTGCAGACGTGTTTCGCCGCTATTACGGCAGGCTGGCGGTCATTCCGGGGACGTACGCCAAAGACCCGTTCGTACTCACGGGAAAATACCTGATCAAACGCCGCATGGCAGAGGTCCTGCCGCCGTCCCTTCATCGCGGACCGTTGCGCGGCTTCGGCAACGTGCAACTTCGCATGGATATTGACTCCGTTCAACACAGCGGGCGGGGCGCGCTCTGGCCCCTCTTCGAAGCCCGCGACCGACTCTCGGAGTGGCTGGATTTCGATTGGTTGGAGCGCGACTTTCAGACGGTGATGACCTCCAGGGAGGATATCCGTCCGCTTAGGAGGTTGCAATCCGTTCAAACGTTAGCCTACCGGCTCCTGTGAACAAAGGAAAATACACATTTACCAATGAAACCCGTCATTCGATTTTCGAACGTATCCAAACGCTACAACCTTGGGCTGACCCGCGCCAGCCTGCCGTCCGTCGTTTCGCAATGGGCGAGGCAGGCGTTGAGAAGGGACAAGTCCTCCGCCGACAGAAAATACCACTGGGCGCTTCGGGATGTCAGTTTCGATCTGGAAAAGGGACAATCGCTGGCGCTGGTCGGTCCGAACGGCGCGGGCAAGTCCACGATCCTCAAACTGCTGGCGAAGATCACGAATCCGACCTCGGGTGAGGTGGAGGTTCGGGGTCAGCTATCAGCCCTGATCGAGTTGGGAGCCGGGTTCCATCCCGACCTGACGGGCAGGGAAAACATCTTCCTCAACGGAACCATCCTGGGCTTGACGTACAGGGAAATCCAAAAACGATATGACGAGATCGTGGCTTTTTCCGAGATCGAGGAGTTCATGGATACGCCGGTCAAGCGTTACTCGTCGGGTATGACTGTGCGGCTTGGGTTCGCGGTCGCCTCCTGCATCGAGCCGGACATCCTGCTCGTGGACGAAGTCCTGGCGGTGGGCGACGCCTCCTTCCGCCAGAAGTGCATCGAACGCATCAAGACGCTTCTCGACAACGGCACGAGTTTGATCTTCGTTTCGCACGACATGGGACTGGTGCGGGCGGTTTGTGAACGCGCCATCTACATCGAACACGGGCAGGTGCAAAACGCCGGGACGAGCGGCGAGATCATAGACATCTACAACCAGGTGCTCGACCGCAGACGCATCGAAAAGATGAACCGCGCGGACGGCGAGGTTGACGTTGAGGGCGGCGTGGAAGTGACAAAAGTGGAAGTATTCGGGACCGACGGACAGCCCGTCCGTGAGATCTATGGCGACGAACCGCTCGAAGTGCGCGTGAAATACACCGCCTACAAGAACCTCGGCAAATCGAACGCCATCGTCCTGATCTACCGCTCCGACGGGCTTCCCTGCGCCAACCTGCGAAGTTACCTGGACGGTTATCCCATGAGCATCGAAAAGGGCGAAGGCGAATATTCCGTCAGGATCGAGCCGCTGCAATTGTTTGGCGGCACGTATTACGCCATCACATGGATCATGAACGCGGACGACTCCGACGGCATCGCCTATGGCGCGTCCGAATGGTTCGAAGTCAGGAACCGGGCGCCGGGGCGCGAAGCGCACATCGCCGTTTATGAGCCGAACCGGACGTGGAGCCAGAACGTTCGATTTTCGATCGGTCCCGCCGGTTCGCTCCCGGAAAAAGAACGAGGTATGGATGCTTACTCAGGCGCAACAACTTCTTAAAACCCGCGACCTTGTCTTCGCGTGGACCATCCGCACCCTGCGGGGTCGTTACCAGCAATCCGCGTTGGGCTGGCTGTGGGCGGTCGTCCAGCCTGTGGCGACGGTCGCCATCTTTGCCATCGTATTCACGCGCATCGTCCCCGTGGATACGGGCGGCGTTCCGTACATTCTGTTCTCCTATACGGCGGTCGTTCCCTGGACGCTCCTCGCCACCTCGCTCACCGACATGGCGATGTCGCTCGTACAGAACATGAACCTGGTGGGCAAGATCTACTTCCCGCGCGAGGCGCTTCCCATTGCCGCCCTGCTCGCCCGCATTGCGGATTTCGGCATCTCGTTCGTCCTGCTTGTGATCCTCGTGATGATTTATGGGATTCCCGTCTTGCCTCTCGGATTACTCTTCCTCCCGCTCATTTTCCTCATCCAGCTTGCGCTCATTCTCGGACTTGGAATTGGCTCCGCCGCCCTGAACGTTTTCTACCGTGACGTGGATCCGTTCCTCAAACTCATCATCCAGATCTGGTTCTACGCCTCGCCGATCCTGTACCCGCTCTCCCTCGTCCCGGTGAAATGGCAATGGTTGTACTTCCTCAATCCCATGTCGGGCATCATCGCCGCCTACCGCGACGTGTTGATCTATAACCGCCTGCCGGGCGATTACCTGCTGCCCGCCGCCGTCGTCTCCCTCGTTATATTTGCAGCCGGGTACTGGTTCTTCAAGCGCGTCGAATTCCAGTTCGCGGACATCATCTAAACCCGAATGAATTCCCCTCTCGTCAGCGTCGTCATCCCTGCCTACAATCAGGCTGAATTTCTGGCTGAGGCGATTCAAAGCGTCCTCAACCAGACCTATCAAAACTTCGAGATCATCGTGGTCAACGACGCCTCCACCGATGATACGGACGAGGTCATGGCGAAGTTCACGGACGCGCGCCTGAACTATATCGTCCACGAGCAGAACCGGAGATTATCCGCCGCCCGCAATACAGGGATCAACGCCTCCAAAGGCGGGATACTCTTCCTGCTCGATGCCGACGATCTGTTCCACCCCGATAAACTGCGGGCGCACGTCGAATTTCTTGAGAAACGCCCGGATGTCGGCGTATCCTACAATGCGCGCTTCGAATTGAATCACTCGTCGAACACCATTCGTGAAATGTGGCGTCCGCCGCTCACCGTAACATTGAAGGATTTGATTCTGGGCTTTCCCTTCGCTCCCAGCGACACGGTCGTGCGGCGGGAGTGGGCGTTCAAGGTGGGGCTGTTCGACCCCGAAGCGGGGACCGCGGAAGACACCGATTTCCCGTGCAAACTCGCCCTGGCGGGATGTCAATTTGCCGGCATTGACCGCGCCCTGAACTATCGCCGCTATCATTCGGGCAGGGGGCGCAGGAACCTGCCGGGCAGGATCAACGACGTGGAACGCGTCCACGCCGCGATCTTTGCCGACCCGCGCTGCCCGCAGGAAATCCGCTCCCTGGGACGCATGGCGCTCAAACATCATCTCATGGTCATCGTATCGCTGGCGCTGATCCAAAACGAAACGGAACTGGCTCATAAATACGCCCGCGAACTTGTGGAACTCGACCCCTCCGTCACAGAAGGAGAACCTTGCGAACTGGTTGACTTCCTGTTGTCCGAGTGTATCGCCGACGAGAGCGTGGATCACGAGGAGTTGTTGAGGCGGGTGTTCGCCCAACTCCCGCCGGAACTGGCGCGGTTATCCTCGCGATATGACTGGGCTGTCGCGCGCGGCTGGCTGTGGAAGGGCATCCGCGCCGTGCTATGGGGCAGGGAGGAGGAGGGGCGCGCCCGTTTTGCCCGCGCCCTCGAGCGGAACGCCGGCCTTGACGACGCGCTGATGCAACTCGCCACGTATCACCTGCTGGGCTATGAAAAGGAGTTTGGCACGGAGGCGGCGATGACGGTCCTCTCCGACCTGCGTTCACAACTGAACCGGGTGACGAAAGGCGGCGGTGACAAACTGGAAAGTTCCTACCTGGTCAATCGCGCCTTCGAGAGGTATCGCTCGGGCAAATATGAGAAGGTCCCGTCCATGGTCCTGCGCGCCTGGGGCAAGGACCCCTCCTATCTGACGAATCGAGGCGTGCTTTCCATTTTTCTGCGTTCCATGGCAAGGACGGTGTTCGGATGAGCGCTCGAAAAGTCAGCGTCATCATCCCCGCATATCTCGGCGCGGCATATCTGGGCAAAGCCATTCAAAGCGTCCTTGACCAGACCTATACGGACTTCGAACTCATCGTGGTCAACGACGCCTCGCCCGACGAAACCGACGAGGTCGTCAAAAGTTTCGACGACCCGCGCATCAAATACATCGTTCACGAAAGGAACGTGGGAGTGAACCGCGCCAGAGCCACAGGCGTCATGGCTTCGACGGGCGGGATCATTGCCTTCCTGGATCAGGACGATTTCATCCATCCCGAAAAACTTCAAAGGCACGCGTCGTTGTTCGAAGAGCGTCCCGACGTGGGTTTCACCTATAATGCCCGCTTCGAATTGAATTACTCCGCGGAGACCATCCGCGATATCTGGCGCCCGCCGTCGGATATTTCGCTGGCGGACCTGGTGCTGGGATTCCCCATCGCCCCCAGCGACGCCATGATCCGGCGGGATTGGGCGTTCCGCCTCAACCCCAGGAATCACGATCTTTCCTGGACCGGCGGCGAGATCGCCGTCTTCGGCGGGTTGTTCCTGGACGGCTGCAAGTTTGCGTGTGTGAATCGCGCGCTGAACTATCGCAGACATCGTTCCGGGCGCTTCATCCGGGACCTGGCGGGCGGCTGCGCCTCCGAGATCCATTGCCAGAACATCATCTTCGACGACCCCCGCTGCCCTGAAGATGTGCTGGCTTTGCGGCATGTGGCGCACGCCAATATTTACATGTTCTGGGCGTATCGCGCGTTTGCCCAGAACGAGACCGAACTCGGCCGGGAGTTCCTGCGAGAAGCCGTTCAATGGAATCCCTCCATTCTCGAGGGCAGTCCGTGTGAACTGGTGAACGCCCTGGTGGTGACCTGCAGCGACGACGAGAACGTGGATCACGCGGAACTGCTGAGGCGCGTCTTCGCCCAACTGCCGCCGGAGATGTCCCGCATCGCGGATCAACTCGAATGGGCGATCGCGCGGGGTTTTCTTCTGCGAGGCGCGCGGGCGGTCATGTGGGATCGTCCCGCGGACGGAGGCAGGTACTTCGACGGCGCGCTCGAGACGAACGCCGGGATTGACCGATCGTATCTCGAACAGTTGATACAACACGTTCTGGATTATGAACTGGAATTCGGGAAGACAGCCGCCCAAAACGTCATCGAGGCGTGGTCTCCCCATTTGAAAAGGCTGGGAGGTCGCGCGGCTGTGAGGCAGTTCCGCAGCCTGTATTCGATCAACCGGGCTTTCGAGAGTTTCTATTCGGGAAAATACGGCAGCGTTCCGGGGATGGTGATAACTTCCATTCTCAACGATCCCAAACATCTTGCAAATCGCGGCGTATTGGCTATTTTCGCGCGCTCGATCGTGGGAGAACTCAAAACGCGGGCGCCCGTCTGGTAAGGGATTCGCTGTCCGCACGAAGGGTGTTTTGCCCGGCGCGCGCATTCCCAACGGGAAGGAGAACGTTCGATGAAGATAATTGTTATTGGAGGAAAAGGCACGGCGGTGGACATCGGCGAACAGGTCGTCAACGCCCGCGAACAATACGGCGCAAAGGTCGAATTGCTGGGCTGGGCGGTTGACGACGAGTCGCTGGGTCCCGAGATCATCGGTTACCCGGTGTTGTGCAAGCCCCGTGAACTGGCGGAGAAATTCGACGATCCCGAAATCAAATTGATCTTCTCCCTGTACAAGGCGGATAAGATGGAGGAAAGGGTGGACCTGCTGAAGAGTTACGGCATCGCGCCTTCAAGGTTCGCGAACTTCGTTCACCCGCTGGCTTACGTGTCGAAGAACGCCTCGCTGGGGGTGGGCAATGCGGTGCTTTCTTTTGCCGGCATTTTTCCCAACGTCCGGATGGGGAATCACAACATTCTTTACCCGCGTTCGTTCGTCGGGCATGATACGCGGGTGGGGGACAACAATTTCTTCGTCGGCGCGGGTATCGGATCTGAGACCGTCATCGGGAACGGAGTCTTCATGGGAATGAACGCCACTATCACCGGGAATGTGACCATAGGCGATTATGCGTTCGTCGGCATGTGCGCCAACGTGATCAAAAGCGTCGAACCCCGCCAGATGGTGTTCGGGAATCCAGCCAGGCCGGTTCCCAGACCGGTTTGACAGGATGGAGTTTATCAATCGTCGGGCGGGGCATCTGGAAGAAGCGCAAGCCTGGACGACGACCTTTTAATCGGCATGTATTTTAGAGGCGATCGAATGAATGGCTTTAGAGGATATGGTGATATGCCGCTTCACTTCAGTTCACTGGAGCGTTCCCATGAAAAAAGTGGCTATCATTCAATCGAACTACATCCCCTGGAAGGGGTACTTCGACATCATCCACGACGTTGACCTGTTCGTATTCCTGGACGACGTGCAATACACCGTTCGGGACTGGCGGAATCGAAACAAAATAAAGACCCCCCACGGTTTACACTGGTTGACCGTGCCGGTTGGGTGCAGCCGCGACCGGTTGATCCACGAGGTGCAGATCGCGGACGAAGGGTGGGGGAAATGTCATTGGGAGATCATCAGGCATAATTACGCCAAAGCCCCGCATTTCAAGACCTACAAGGATTGCCTCGAATACGTTTACCTGGGCGCGCAATGGGAGAATCTTTCGGAGTTGAATCAGCATCTCGTGAAAACCATCAGCAGGGAATTTCTGGGCATCGGGACGGAATTCAGGGATTCGCGCGAGTTCGACGCCCGGGGTCATAAATTGGAACGATTGCTCGACCTGCTGCTCAAGACCGGCGCGGACTATTACATCTCCGGTCCTTCAGCCAGCGATTACATTGACGAGTGCAAACTTGCGGAATGCGGCATCGAACTCCATTACAAGGATTATTCCGGTTATCCCGAATACCCGCAGTTCTTTCCGCCCTTCGAACATGGCGTCACCATCCTGGACCTGCTCTTCCATTGCGGGCCCGACGCGCCGTTTTACGTCTGGGGCTGGCGCGAGACCGAAAATCTCGAATCCGCAGACCCCGTTCATTACGGAAACACTGCATGAAGATACTAATGGTCTCCTATGATATGCAGGACTTCGGCGGGCTCGAGGAATACGCGGTCAATCTGGCGATCGGGCTGAAAGGACAGGGGCAGGAGGTCAGTTGGCTGTCCGCGGCGCGGGTCAGCCCTGATAATCAATATGCCCGCAGGCTTGGAGCGGCGGATATCCCCCTCGTCCAGCCCCCGGCGTGGATTTCCAAACCCGCCTCGGATTGGGACACGAAAGAACGCATCCTTCGCAACCTGATGCTGATCCTCAGCCCCTTGACCTTTTTCCTCGCATTGGGCTTGTCCGTTCTAAAAACGCGACCGCCCAGGCAATCCCTGACCAGCGCTCACAACTGGCTCAAGGGAAAGTTGATGGATAATCTCATCGGTCGCGATTACCGCAAATTTCTCGGGCGCCTCCTGCTGGACTGGTGGAATTTTCGCTGGCGTCCCGAACTCCTGCACATCCAGGGATACACGACCACGCTGTTGTTCGTCATTGACTGGGCGCGCGCTAGAGGCATCCCGGTCGCCTACGAAGAACATCAGACCCCTGACCCGCAGTTCAACTGGTGGAAGGGATTCGAAAACACCATCAACAAGGCGAGCCGCGTCATCGCCGTTTCCGAAAAGAGCGCGCAGGGATTGCGCGAAGTCTGCAAGGTCACGCGTCCCATCGTGGTGCGGCATCCTCTTTTATCCGACCCGTTTTCTTCCGGCTGGCAGCGGGAATACAACCATAAGAGCGGCAAACCCTTCATCGTCACAACCGTCGCCCGCCTGTACGTGACCAAGGGGATCACACATCTTTTGGACGCGGCGGCAATCGTAAAGAGGACCCATCCAAATGCGGAATTCAAAGTGTACGGTGAAGGCGAACTGCGCGGCGAACTGCTCGCAAAAGCCGAAAGCCTCGGCCTGGACGGGGAACGCATCTTCGTGGGCGCATTTACAAACCGCGAAGAACTTTCGCGCATCATGGCGGAGACCGACGTCTTCCTCCTGCCGTCCATCCTCGAGGGACAACCGCTCGTGATCGTGGAGGCGATGGCGTATGGATGCCCCATCGTTTCGACGAACGTGGGCGGCGTTCCCGAACTGATCACGGACGGCGTCAACGGCTTGTTGTGTCCGCCGGAAGATCCGGGCTGCCTCGCGGAAAAGATCGAATTGCTGATCGGCAATGCGGCGCTCCGCGAACGATTGGGCCGCGCGGCGCGCAATTTCTACGAGAACAGTCCCTTTGAGGCAAAGGCGGCGGCGAAATTCTTCGCTTCGGTCTATGGCGAAATGCTCGCAGAGTGGAAAACGCCCGGGAGGATGAAGCAGTGACCGGTGCGGAAAAAGAAGCGGCGGTTTGCATCCCATGAAGATCGCGCATTGCCTGCCCGACCAGCATTGGGTCGAGGAGATGCGCGGCGAAAATCCAAAAGACGCGGCGCACATCCAGCAGAAATACATCGCCGAGGGATTGCGCGGGCGCGGGCGCTCGGTCACGTGGGTCGCGCCGCAGGGACTCGGTGACGTTTGCGTGAGCGATGCGAACGCGGCGTATCTTGCGCCGCGCACGTGGTCTGCAAGTTCATGGTTCGATCTGCTGGGCAAAGCCGTTTGGAAAATTCAGCAGTCGCTTCGCATCCCGTACCTGAATTATTTTTCAAACCTTCGGCGATACGACGCGTGTTTGCGCGTCCTGCCCGGTCACGATGTCGTCTTCGAGCGCAACGCCTTGTATAACTCGGGCGCCGCGATGGCGTGCGAAAAACTGCGGCTGCCCTACGTGATGTTCTTCGATGCAGACCAGATCGCCGAACTCGATTTCATGGGCAAGCCGCTCAAAGGGTTGTTGCGATGGCGCGCAAAACGACTGCTTCGCTACAATCTGCGCGTTGCCCGGCGAATTATTTGCGTTTCGGAAATTGCAAAGGATCATTTGATGAAGACCTGGAACGCGCCGGCGGATAAACTCGTTGTGCTGCCGAACGCGGTGGACGTGGAACGCTTCAAGCCGGACCCGGAACTGGGCGCCCAAACCCGAGCCTCCCTCTCGCTGACAACGCATCCGCTCCTCGTATTCGTGGGAAGTTTCTATCAATGGCACGACGTGGTTGCTTTGTTGAAAGCCTTCGCGCTCGTGTCGAAGACCCATTCGGAGGCGCGCCTCCTCCTCGTCGGCGACGGGGCGGAACGCGAAAGGATGATGCGAATCTCCGTTGACCTGGGCTTGGAGGGCGCGGCGCAATTCACCGGCTTCGTCACCCACGCGGAGGTCGTCCGTTACGTGAACGCGGCGGACATCGCCGTTGTTCCGGTCCCGAGCATGAAACAGGAGATGTGGCTTTCGCCGATGAAACTGTTCGAGTACATGGCTTCGGGCAAGGCGATCGTGGCTTCCGCAATGGGACAGATCAAGGACGTGATCCGCGACGGCGAAAACGGATTGCTCGTCCCGGCGGGGGATGAGGCGGCGCTGGCGGGCGCGCTCGAGCGGTTGATCGTGGATGTCGCTTTGCGGGTTCGGTTGGGAAGACAGGCGAGGGAAGACGCCGTGAAGGATCATTCGTGGGAGGGTTATCTCTCACGTCTCGAAGATGTGTTTATGGGTGCGATGAAATGAAGATCTTATTTCTATCCAACATGTACCCTCCGCACGTGATCGGCGGATATGAGGCTTTATGCCAGGAGGCGGTGGAGGGGCTCGCGAATCGCGGTCACCGGGTCTCCGTGTTGACGAGCGCTTATGGCTATGACGGCGAGGTTTCCGAGGGTAATGTCCATCGTCTGTTGTCTTTGGAGGGCGATCTCCAGTTCTACAAGATGAAGGACGCGTGGACGTATCCCGCCAGAAAAAGAAGAAATCTCGAACATCTTCGCAGGATGATTTCCGCCGAACAACCGGACATCGTTTTCGTCTGGGGCATGTGGAATTTATCCAGGAGCCTGGCGCTCGAAGCGGAAAGGCTTATGGGTTCGCGCGTGGTGTATTACCTTGCCAATCCGTGGCCCATCGAAGCCAACATGCACCGGCAATTTTGGGACGCGCCCGCGACCTCGTTCGCGAAAAACGTCGCCAAGAGCCTCGTGCGAATTCCCGCACGCGTGGTTTTGCGTGAAGAATGGGAAAACCTGCCTTTGCAATTTCGACACGCGCCCTGTTGCAGCGCCGCGCAGCGGGACCAATTGCTCGAGGCGGGAGTCCCGTTGAAGGACGCGCCGGTCATCTACGAGGGCGTTGACCTGGGGAATTATCTCGCCCAGGCGGACAAACGGACGTACAGGAATAACGGTTCGTTGTCCCTGGTCTTCGTCGGGATTTTGGCGGAGCATAAAGGGGTGCATACCACGATCGAAGCGCTGACTCAATTGTCGGCGGGGGAGAGGCAGCGCCTCCGTCTCACGATTTTGGGAAAAGGTCACAGCCAGTACGAGGAGCGTCTGCGAAGTCTTGTAGATCAACATCAATTGTCGGACGCGGTCGCGTTCCATGCGCCGATCCCGCGTTCCGAGTTGCCGGAATTTCTCGGCAGGTTCGACGCCCTGCTTTTGCCTTCGATCTGGTCGGAGCCGCTGGCGCGCATCATGCAGGAGGGATTGGCTTGCGGCATGGTGGTGATCGGTTCGGCGAACGGCGGGACGTCTGAAACGATCGTCCACGGAGAGAATGGATTGTTGTTCGAGGCGGGCGACGCGGCTGGGCTGGCGGAGCAGATCAAACGCCTGCTGGACGACGCGTCCCTGCGGCGTTCGCTGGCGGAGGCTGGGAGGAGGACCGCCGAGGAACGGTTCGACATCAACAAGATGGTAAGCGAGTTGGAAACCTACCTGAAAAAAGTGGATGAAAATGCCCGCGCAAACTGAAAAAGAGAATCCCCTCGTCAGCGTCGTCATACCCAATTACAACCACGCGCGCTTTTTGGGCGACGCGATCCGCAGTGTGTTGAACCAGGATTACCGCGGGTTCGAGATCGTCGTCGTGGACGACGGTTCCACGGACGACAGCCGCGAGGTGGCGGCGGGATTCGGCGACCGGATCCGATATATCCATCAAGCCAATGCCGGACTCTCGGCGGCGCGCAATACGGGCATCCGCGCCGCACAGGGATCGTTGATCGGCGTGCTGGACGCGGACGACATGTACGAGCCGATGTTCCTCGATACGCTGGTCAACGCGTTGAAGTCCGATCCCGATGCGGACGGAGTCTATTGCGGCTATCAATTCGTGGATGAAACGAACGACCTCCTGCCGCAGGTCGAGAACCGCCCGGTATCCAGCGATAAGCTGTATGAAGCCCTGCTGGACGGGAACTTCCTCGTGCCCGAGTCGATGTTCCTGCGGCGAACCGTTTATGACGAGGTCGGTCTCTTCGACGAGGCGCTGCGGGCGTGCGAGGACTGGGACGTGTGGCTGAGGGTGACGAAAAAATACAGGATCATCCACGCGCCCCGAATACTGACCCGTCACCGCATCCTCGCGGGGAGCATGTCCACCGATCCGCTTCGAATGCTGACCAATCGCCTGGCGGTCCTGAAGAAACACGTGGGAGGCGAGCCTTTGGTGGAGGGCTCCTCGATTCTGCATCGCGCCTACGGGCGCGCCTATCTCGGTTCGTGCGTGGAATACCTGCAATACGGCGACCCCGACCGGGCGTATCAATGTTTTCAAAAGATGGCGAACATCTGCCCGGAACTCCTGACGGAGGTGGATACCTTCTATCAACTCGGATGCGGCGACCAGCCCAAGGGACGCATGGGCGACCTGGCGTCGCTGAACGTGAAGCGCAACAGCCTCCCGCTGCTCGTGATGATGAAGAGCCTGTTCGTGGACGCCGGGACGGGCAACGCCGTGAAGCGCCTCGAGCGCGCCTCGTACGCCAAAGCCTTTTATTCCCTCGGTTTGCTCGCCTATGGAACGAGGGAATTCGGGGAGGCGCGTCGTTTTTTCCTGCGCGCCATCTTGAACGATCTCAAACTGGCGTTCAACCGGCAGATCGTTTCCCTGTGGGTCAAATCCCTGTTGAGCCCCAATGTGGTTGACTGGCTGAAGCGTCTTCGCCAGCGGGCGGTATCCGGGTGATGAGGCTTTTGTTTCTGAGCAACTTCTATCCTCCCGCCAGCCGCGGGGGATACGAACAGTGGTGCCAGGAGGCGGCGCTTGGATTGAGAAGCCGCGCGCACGACGTGTTGGTCCTCACCAGCGCGCACGGGAACGCGAACCATAGATCATCCGATCCCTCGTGGGTGAAACGCGAACTGCATCTGGAAATGGAAATCGCCTCGTTGCGGAACGCCGTTCGATTCTTTACTGCCCGGAGGCAACGCGAGGAAGAAAACCTGACCCTCCTGCAAAGAACGATCGAAACCCATCAGCCGGATGCCATCCTGCTATGGGGCATGTGGAATCTGCCGCGTTCGCTCCCCGCGCTCGCGGAAAGACTCAGGCCGGGAAAAGTCGTTTATTACGTCGGCGATTATTGGATCACGCTGCCGGGTCAATTCGAGAATTACTGGAACGCCCCGCCTCGAAACTTCCTCACGGGTCTTCCCAAGGGATTGTTGAAGCCGGTTGCGAAACGCATCCTTGCCCGCGAGGAAAGACCCACCCTGCAACTCGAACATGCGCTGTTTCCCTCCGAGTTCATGCGGGACGAATTGAAACGACGAGGCGTCTCGCCCAAAAACGCGCACGTCGTTTACGGCGCGATTGACACCGCTCCCTATCTCGATCGTCGGGATCGAACGCGACCCAACGACGGGACGTCCCTGCTCTACGTCGGGCGCCTCACGCGGGAAAAGGGCGTGCATACGGGAATCGAAGCGGCGGCGAACCTGATTTACAAACACGGACTCAAAAACCTGAAGTTGACCATCGTCGGCGACGGCGACCCCGACTACGCGGCTCATCTGCGTCAACTTGTGGATCGAATGAACCTCGCCTCATACGTGACGTTCATACCTGCCCAGCCGAAAGAGGCTTTACCCTCCCTTTACCATCAATCCGACATTCTATTGTTTACTTCGATATGGGCGGAACCGTTCGGGCGCGTGATCGTGGAGGCGATGGCGTCCGGTCTTGCCGTGGTCGGAACGAAAGTGGGCGGCGCGTCCGAGATCCTCGTTGACGGGGAAAACGCGTTGACGTTCACGCCGGACGATCCCGAAAGCCTGAGCCTTCAGTTGAAACGGTTGATCGAATCGCCCGCATTGCGCGAACGCCTGGCGGCATCGGGACGCGAGACCGCCGTCAACCTATTCGACGTCCGCCGCATGACAGGCGGGATCGAATCGTATTTGCAAAACGTCGTTCGATGAAGATTCTCTTTCTCTCGCGCTGGTTCCCCTACCCGATGAACAACGGCTCGAAGATCCGCATCTACAACCTGCTGCGCGGACTGGGTCAACGTCACAGCCTGACCCTGCTCAGTTTTGCGGATCAGCCCGAAGCGCCCGAGGTCAAAAAGATCTGCTCGAAGGTCAGGGTCGTCCCGTGGCGTGAGTTCGACCCCAACAATATCCGCGCCCGCCTCGCGGCGTTCAGCCTCGAGCCGCGTTCCATCGTGGATACCTTCTCTCCCGAAATGGCGGGGGCGATCACAGAAACGCTGAACGAAGAACAATACGACCTGGTCATCGCCTCGCAGCTGCAGATGGCGGCGTATTATCCACATTTCAAAAATGTCCCTGCGGTCTTCGAGGAGTTCGAGATCGGATTGTTCCACGACCGGGCTTTTTCTGCGGAGGGAAGGATGCGCGTCAGACACGCCCTGACCTGGTTCAAACTCCGCCTGTACCTTTCCCAACTCCTCGACTCTTTCCGGGCTTGCACGGTCGTCTCCGAACGGGAAGGTCAACTGCTCGCGCGAAACTTTCCGCGCTTCGCCGGAGCGGTGGAGGTCATTCCGAACTGCCTGAACATGGAGGAATACGGCAGCGTCAAGGTGGAGAAAAAAACGAACACTTTGATCTTCACGGGTTCGTTCACGTACGACGCAAATTACGAGGCGATGTCCTGGTTCGTGGGCGAAGTCTTCCCGTTGATCCTGGAGAAGGCGCCCGACGCGCATTTGATCGTCACAGGCGATCACGCGAACCTTCCCCTGCCGCCCTCCAGAAATATCACCTTGGCTGGTTTCGTGGAGGACGTCAAGCCGCTGATCGCCTCCGGCGCGATCAGCCTCGCGCCGCTTCTGAGCGGGGGCGGGACGCGCCTGAAGATCCTCGAGGCGATGGCGCTCGGAACGCCTGTGGTCGCCACGTCGAAGGGGGCGGAGGGGTTGGACGCGGCGGACGGGGAACATCTGCTCCTGGCGGATTCGCCCGCGCAATTTGCGGATTGTGTTATAAGATTGTTGACGGATGAAAAACTGCGCCGCCGCCTGGCTGGGAACGCCAGCCTGCTGGTGGAGGAAAAGTACAATTGGGGGAGGGCGTTTGCCGATTATTCGAGGTTGATGAATGAGGTCTTTCGGCGATAATTGCCGCAGGTCTTGTGCGCCATGAACGTTGATTTTCACCTGAAGATATTCTCCATCATAGACCGCCGCATCATCATCAGCATGAGGTGGATCCAGTACGGGATCATCCTGGCTGTCGTGTTGATCAGCGTCGCCGCCGCGTATTGGGGGTCCATGACGGTTCTGATGGCGCTGGCTGGCGCGGTGGCGGGGACGGCCGGTTTCCTTGCCCTGTTGCGCTATCCCAACCTGGGGTTCCTCCTGCTCTTCCTGGGCGGGATGTTCGTCCCCGTCAAAGGACCCGGCGGATTCAACGCCTCCATCCTGACCCTGATCCTGATGACCGTCCTGTGGCTGATGGACATGTTCGTGGTCAGACGCAAATTCGAGTTCGTGAAGTCGCGTCCCATCCGCCCGGCGGGTTACATGCTGATCGTGTGCGTCGTCGCCTTTGCAATGGGACAGATCCCCTGGTTCATCTTCGCCAACCAGGCGCCCATTGACGCGCAGATCGGCGGGTTTGCCATCTACTTCTTCCTGGTGCTTGCCATGATCATGACCGCGAACGTGATCCAGGAGGTCAAGTGGCTCAAGATCATCGTCTGGGCGTTCATCGGGCTGGGATTTATCTACGTGCTTGGGCGCACCCTTCATCTGGATGTCGTGGACCGTATTTACGCGCACGGCGTGTATGCCAACAGCATGTTCTGGTTGTGGCTGGTCGCGCTTCCGTTGAGCCAGGCGATCTACAACAACCACCTTACCCTGCGCGCCCGCGCCGTTTTGTACGGGGTCGTCGCTTTGACCTTCTTCGTTGCCCTCGTCCAGCAGAGTGACTGGAAATCCGGCTGGGTGCCTGCGGGGGTGACGGCGGCGGTCCTGGCGGGATGGAAGTTCAGGAAAGTGGTGCCGTTCTTCATCCCGTTCGTGGCGGCGGTTGCGATCTACCTGGCGCAGGACCTGATCTCCACCGACCAGTATAGTTGGGGCACGCGCGTGGACGCCTGGATCGTGGTCCTGGACATCGCCCGCGTCAGTCCGATCATCGGGCTTGGGTTCTCGAACTATTACTGGTATGCGAAGATATTCAGCATACGCGGCTATTCCATCAAGTTCAACTCTCACAGCCAGTTCGTGGACATCATCGCCCAGACCGGCATCCTGGGGCTGGCGTGCTTCCTGTGGATCCTGTTCGAGGTCGGACGCCTGGCATACAGATTGATGAACCAACTGCCCGAAGGATTCGCGAAGGCATACGCCTACGGCGTCTTTGCCGGGGTGTTCGGTTCGCTGATGGCGGCGTTCCTGGTGGACTGGCTGCTGCCGTTCGCCTACAACATCGGGCTGGACGGCGTGCGCGCCAGCGTCCTGCCGTGGATCTTCTTCGGCGGGTTGATCAGCCTCGAGCAGATCTACCTCGTGAACCAGAAGACGGCTCCGGTCGATTCGAGGGAACAGGGACCGGGTCCCCTGAAATAGATGCAGGGCAGGATTCCATCTTTCCTGCAAACACACACCAATTCAAAGAGAGGTCGTTATGGAGGAGTTGATCGGTTTGATCCCCGCGGCGGGGAAAGGCGTTCGTTTGGGTTTGCCGTACCCGAAGGAATTGTATCCCGTCATTCGCAATAATCACTACAAGCCCATTTCGCAGTTCGTGGTGGACAACCTGACGAACGCCGGGTTGAAGCACATCGTCTTTGTGGTCAACGAGACCAAGCATCAGTTGATGGGCTACTTCGGGAGCGGGATGCGCTTCGGCTGCGACATCAGTTACGTGGTGCAGGAGGTGGTGGAGGGGAAGACCAAGTCCACTTCGCCCGGGCTGGCGCACGCGCTCGACGCGGCGTATCACCTCGTCAAGGGGAAGACCGTTTTCTTCGGCATGGCGGATACGCTGATGAAGCCCAACGATGTGTTCAAACGGGTCTATGAAGCCGCGACCCCGGAAGACGACGTCATCTTCGGCATGTTCACTACAGAGCGCCCTGAAAAGTTCGGCATGGTGCGCATGGACGGGAACCACCGCGTCCTCGAGATCGTTGACAAACCGAAGCAGACCGATCTGACCGAGATGTGGGGGTGCATCATCTGGCGTCCGAAGTTTACCGAGTATTTGCGCCAGTGCGTGTTCGAGGAAGGCGTCTCCGATTTTGCGAAGATCATGAACGACGCCATCGCGATGGGGATGAGATTCAGGGGAGTCCATGTGAAGGACGGAACGTACATTGACCTTGGGACTTACGAGGAGATCGCCGATCTGGATAGAAAGTATCGGGAGGAGTAAAAGATGATGGGAACAGCGACCCAGGCTGAAGTCGGGAAAAGAAGCGATGCATCGGTCGTGGATATGTCCATTGTGCTGGTATGCTGGAACAACAAGGCGTATCTCGATCCGTGTTTGAAGTCCCTGTACGAGGGCGGGCTGAAGAGTTTGTTCGACGTGGTGGTGGTGGACAACGGTTCGACGGACGGAAGTCAACAAATGCTGGCGGAGAAGTATCCGCAGGTGAAGTTGATCCAGAACGCGGGCAATGTGGGGCTGGGGAAGGCAAGCAACCAGGGCATCGAAGCGACGAGCGGACGTTACGCGTTGTTGTTGAACAACGACACGCTCGTGAACGGACCGGCGCTGGATGTGTTGGTGGAATACCTGGATGCGCACCCCGAGGCTGGCGCGGCGGCGGGGAAGTTGTTGAACCCCGACGGTTCCTTTCAGTCGGGATATGCGCCGTTCTCGACCCTGCTGGAGGAGTTCCTGATCGTGACGCACATCGGAGAGATGTTGTGGCCCGGTTATCCGTCGCACGGCGATTCGAACGAGATCAAGGAGACCGGCTGGATGAGTTCGGCGTGCCTGCTGGTGCGCCGCGCCGCGCTGGATCGGGTGGGCTTGCTCGACGAGGGTTATTTCATCTATGGCGATGAGGCGGATTTGCAATATCGCCTGAACAAAGCGGGCTGGAAGGTGGTCTTCCTGCCGAATTCCTCGATCATCCATTTCGGCGGTCGCAGCATGGATCGCTGGAAGCGGCGCAGGATGGTGTATCGCGGCAAGATGATGTTCTATAAAAAGAACTATGGTTTCTTCAAGACATTCCTGCTGCGCGCGATGTTCTTTGTGATGAGCCTGTTGAAACTGCTGGTCTGGTGCGTTGGATTTTTGATCCCCAGCCGCAACGACCAGGCGAAGAAGGAATTGCGCTCGAACCTGGACGTGATGGGATTGTGTCTTAACCTGAAATAGTTTTCTCAGCCACGGATTACACGGATTTTCACGGATGGTTGTACCCTCGTGCGAATCCGCGAACATCTGTGGCTGAAAATTTAATTCCGCCATGAAAATCCTCTTCCTGACGCAGATCGTTCCCTTTCCTCCCGATGCGGGACCGAAGGTAAAGACTTATCACGTCATCCGCGCCCTCGCGGGGCAGGGACATTCTGTAACCCTCGTATCGTTTGTTCGTCCAGAAGAAGTGCAACACATCCCTGCATTGCAGGAAATATGTGAAGCGGTCCATGCCGTGCCGATCCGAAGGTCGCGTATTGCGGACGCCCTTTACATGATGCGGAGTTATTTCACGGGTCGTCCGTTCCTGATCGAACGCGACGACCTCCGCCCGATGCAGGAGACGGTGAACCGGCTGGTTCGGGAGAACGATTTCCAGTTCATTCACGCCGACCAGTTGACGATGGCGCAGTTCGCGATCCGGGGGGCGTCTGCGTTCCCGGACAAAAAGCCGAAGGTCGTCTTTGATGCGCACAACGCGGTGTGGACGATCGTGCAGCGGATGCAGGAGAACGCGCGCTGGTTCCTCAAGCCCATCCTTGCAGTGGAAGCGAAGCGCGTCAAACGGTACGAAGGCTGGCTCCTGCGGACGGTGGATCGCGTGCTGGCTGTAACCGATATTGACCGAAACCTTCTTGAAGAAGCGCTGCGCTCTTCGAACGGACGCAACGACGGACATGAGGCGCCCATCACGGTCATCCCCATCGCGGTGGATACGGAGAAACTTCGTCCGGTCAATCGCAAGGTCGGCTCGAAGAACATCGTCACGCTTGGCACGCTGCACTACCCGCCCAACGCGGACGGCATTCGCTGGTTCTTCAACGAGGCGTTTCCGCTGGTGAAGGAGCGCGTGCCGGATGCGACCCTGACCATCATCGGCAAGAATCCGCCGCAGGATTTTATCGAACTGGCGGAACGGAATCCGGGCGTCGTCGAAGTGACAGGCTATGTGGACGACCTCCGCCCGTATCTCGAGCAGAGCGCGTTGATGGTGGTGCCGGTGCGGGCGGGCGGCGGGATGCGGGTCCGCATTCTCGAAGCGTTTGCGTACGCCATGCCTGTTGTCACGACCACCGTCGGGCTGGAAGGCATCCGCGGGACGCCGGACCACGATGTTCTCGTTGCGGATACGCCTGCTGATTTTGCCGACCGCACAATCGCACTTTTGCAAAACGCTTCGTTGCAGGAAAAACTGGCGACCAACGGAAGAGAACTGGCGGCGAGCCGGTACGATTGGCAGGCTGTGTTATCTGCCATGAGACCGATTTACGAGGCAGCGTAGCGGACGTTCTCTAACGTCCATCGGATACGCAACGCCGCGTAGAAGAGCGCCGAGTACGCATAAAAGCCGTGTAGCGGACGTTCTCTAACGTCCACCGAATACGCAGCGCCGCGTAGAAGAGCGCCGAGTACGCATAAAAGCCGTGTAGCGGACGTTCTCTAACGTCCATCGGATACGCAACGCCGCGTAGAAGAGCGCCGAGTACGCATAAAAGAATTCATGAGCAGAGAGAGTCAACCCCGCGCCAACTTCTTGAATCGCATCAAGGCACAACCCTTGACGGCGATTATTTTCGTCTCTGTGTTCCTGCGGCTCGCGGTCGCGCTCCTGATGGGCAACCAGGTGGTGGAACTGCCCGGCATCTTCGACCAGGTCTCGTATCACAACCTTGCCTTGCGCGTGCTGGGCGGTCATGGCTTCACGTTCGGCGAATTATGGTGGCCCATCACCCGCGCGGGCGAACCCACAGCGCATTGGTCCTTCCCATACACGCTTTATCTCACCGCCACATACTCCCTCTTCGGCGTTTACCCGATTGCGGCGCGGATTTTGCAGGCGGTCATCGTCGGCATCCTGCATCCGTACGTCGCGTATCGCATCGGCGAAAAAGTCTTCGGCAGGAGTGTCGGTCTCGTCGCCGCCGCGGTCACATCCATTTACATCTATTATGTCTATTACAGCGCGGCGTTGATGACCGAACCGTTCTACATCACGGGCATTTTGTTCAGCCTGTTCTTCGCGATGCAGTTGGCGGATGATCGGGACCAAAAACCCGACCTCAAACTCGGCGTCGCGCTTGGAATTTCCATCGGACTTACGGTCACACTGCGACAGGTTTTTCTTTTGTTCGTTCCGTTTTTATTCCTTTGGATCTGGATCGCCCGCTTCCGCCTTACCCGGAAATTGCCCATCGTTTCGACGGCTTTATCCTTCGCCCTGATCGTTCTCTTCATCCTCCCGATCACGCTTTACAACTATTCGCGTTTTCATCGTTTTGTTTTGCTCAACACGAACTCCGGGTATGCCTTCTTCTGGGGCAACCATCCCGTCTATGAGACGAAGTTCATCCCGATCCTGCCGACCTCCGACTATCAAGCCATGATTCCCGGGGAGGTTCGTCATTTGGACGAAGCGGCTTTGGATAGCGAACTGCTTGGACGCGGGATCCAGTTCGTGGTCCAGGACCCGAAGCGTTACGTCCTGTTGTCGTTGAGCCGCATCCCGCCGTACTTCATGTTCTGGTACTCGCCCGAGTCAAGTACATTGAGCAACCTCTCGCGCATCGGCAGTTTCGGACTCTTCCTGCCGTTCATGTTGTATGGATTGTTTTTGGGAATCAGGAAAACATCCTCCTTTATGAACCTCCTCGTCTCCCCGCAGGGACTCCTGATCCTGTTCGCGCTGGTCTATTCGGGCGTCCACATCCTCACGTGGACGTTGATCCGCTACCGCCTGCCGGTGGACGCGACGCTGATCCCGTTCGCCGGGCTTGCGTTGTATGATGTCGCGGGGCGGCTCTCCGTGAAGTTTCCCGCCGTGCAGCGTCTCATCAAGGTTGGAGAATAACATGGACAAGATCAAACGCATGATCGTGATCGTGTTGGACGGCGTGGGCGCGGGCGAAGCGCCGGATGCCGCGGCCTATGGCGACGTGGGAAGCAACTCGCTTGGCAACGTGGCGCGCGCCATCGGCGGGTTGAATGCGCCGAACATGTACGAATTGGGTTTGGGCAACATCACGTCCATTCAGGGCGTGCCTGAAAACCCGAATGCGAAGGGCGCGTTCGGGAGATTCCAGCCGAAGTCGGCGGGCAAGGATACGGTCATCGGTCACTGGGAGATGATGGGCGTTTACCTGCCTGTTGCGTTCCCGACGTATCCGAACGGCTTTCCGCCCGAAGTTCTCGACCCGTTCCGCAAGGCGATCGGGCGCGATGTGCTTGGCAACAAGCCCGCTTCGGGAACCGAGATCCTCAAGGAGTTGGGCGTCGAACACGTGCAGAGCGGCAAGCCCATCGTTTATACGTCTGCGGACAGCGTGTTCCAAATCGCCGCGCACGAGGAAGTGATTCCGTTGAATGAGTTGTACAGGATGTGCGGGATCGCCCGCGACATTTTGCAAGGCGAGCACGGAGTCGGGCGCGTCATCGCCCGCCCGTTTTTGGGCGATTCGCCGGAGAATTTCAAACGAACGCACCATCGAAAGGATTATCCGCGCGATCCCGAATATCCCACCATGATGCAGAAACTCGTGGACGCGGGCAGGGACGTGTACTCCGTGGGCAAGATTGACGACATCTTCAACCACCGGGGCATCACGAAGAAGAATCACGTGCTGACCAACAGGGAAAGCATCGAGGTCACGTTGAATTTGCTGGAGGAGGATTTCGAAGGCCTGATGTTCGTCAACCTGATCGAGTTCGATATGATCTACGGTCATCGCAACGACCCGCGCGGTTACGCCGACGCGCTCGAGCAATTCGACAGTTACATTCCCGAAATTCAAAGACGCCTGAAACCCGGCGATCTGGTCATCGTCACCGGAGATCACGGCGTGGACCCGACGACGCCCGGCACCGATCACTCGCGTGAGTACGTGCCTTTGCTGGCATTCGGTCCCAACATCAAACACGGCGTGGACCTCGGCGACCGCGAAACTCTAGCCGACATCGCAGGCACGCTGGCAGAGATGTTTTCTCTTGAACCACAACCCATTGGAAAAAGTTTTCTAAAGGAAATCGTTTAACATGTCATTCTGAGCGTAGCGAAGAATCTCGACCACGGTGGTAGAGACCCTTCGCTACCGCTCAAGGTGACATGAAAAATAACACAGGAATTATCAATGAAATTCATCTCCGTCGTCGGCGCGCGGCCCGAATTCATTCAAGCCACCCCGGTCAGCCGCGCCCTTCGCAAGAACCATCACGAGATCCTCGTCCACACCGGTCAGCACTACGACTACCTCATGTCGCAGACCTTCTTCGACGAACTCGGCATCCCTGCGCCCGATTACAACCTCGAGGTCGGTTCCGGTTCCCACGCGAGTCAGACCGCCGAGATCCTCATCCGTTTCGAGGAACTTCTCCTCAAAGAAAAACCCGATTGCGTCATCGTGCGCGGCGACACCAACTCTACATTGGCGGGCGCGCTGGCGGCGAGCAAACTGCACATCCCCACGGTCCACATCGAAGCGGGCGAGCGCAGTTTCGACCGCCGCATGCCCGAAGAGATCAACCGCCTCGTCGCCGACCGTCTGTCCTCCGCCTTCTTCTGCGTCAGCCAGACCGCCGTCAAACACCTCGCGGACGAGGGCATTACGCAGGATGTCTACTGGGTGGGCGACGTGATGCTGGATGCGAACCTTGCCAACCGACCTCTCGCGCGGCGAAAGTCCACGGTTCTTTCCACGCTCGGGCTTGCTCCCGGTTCCTACGGGCTTGTGACCGTCCACCGCGCCGCCAACACGGACGATCCCCAGCGTCTGGCAAACATCGTCAAAGCCTTGAGCCGGGTCGGCGAGACGGTGGTGTTTCCGGTCCACCCGCGCACGCGCGGCGCGTTGGGCAAACTGAACGTGCGCTTCGGCGACAACGTCCGCGTGATCGAACCGGTCGGCTACTTCGACATGATGGTGCTGGAGGAGAACGCCCGCATCATCGCCACGGATTCAGGCGGCGTGCAGCGCGAAGCGTATTTCATGCAAAAGCCATGCCTCACCCTGCGCGACGAAACCGAATGGACTGAAACCGTCGAAGCGGGCTGGAATCGGCTGGTTGGCGTGGACGTGGACAAGATCGTATGCGAATGGAAGAACTTCGCGCCTCCCGCAGAGCAGCCTCCCATCTTCGGCGACGGCAAGGCAGGCAGGAAGATCGCGGAGATCCTTGGAACGATTCATTTATCAATTAACCGGCGCGTAGAGGACGTTCTCTAACGTCCCCGTCGGCGTAAGAGAACGCCGACTGCTCGCCAAAGTATTTCTAAAGAATTACGAGACCACATAGCGAAAACGGATCTATCATGGAAAATACATCGAAACAAAAAATAGGAATCATCGGCGGCGGCATCATGGGCATCAGCCTCGGCTACTTCCTCTCGAAACAGGGAGCCGCCGTCACGATCTACGAAGCCTCCCCGGTGCTGGGCGGGCTGGCGGGTCCCATCAACCTCGAGGACGGAACACAGGTGGATCGTTTCTATCACGCCATCCTCTCCAGCGACCGTCACCTGAGCGACCTGTGCAGGGAGTTGGGCATCCACGATCAGTTGCGCTTCAAGGAAACTAAAACGGGTTTTTACTATAAGAACGCGATCTACCCAATGAACAATATCATCGAGTTCCTCAAGTTTCCTCCGCTCGGCTGGATTGACCGCTTCCGGCTCGGTCTCACCGTGCTTGCCGCGCAGTTCATCCGGGACTGGCGAAGCCTCGAATCGGTCAGCGTGCAGGACTGGCTGTTGAAATGGAGCGGACCGGGGACGTTCCACAACATCTGGCGACCGATGCTCAAAGCCAAGTTCGACGGCGGCTTCGACGACGTCCCCGCCACGTGGATCTGGTCGCGCCTCGTCCGCATGAAGTCCACGCGTGAAGGCGCGAATCAAAAGGAGATGGCGGGTCATCTGATCGGCGGCTACATCACCCTCATCAAAGCCCTGACCGAAAGGATCCTGGCAAACGGAGGGGAGGTGCTTCTCAAAACCCCCGTCAAGGAGATCGTCCTCGAAGACGGCAAAGCAACGGGCATCCGTCTCGCGAGCGGCGAAGTGGTAAATTATGACAAGGTGGTCTGCACGATGCAGGCGCCCATCTTCCAGCGTTTGATCCCCGCCGCGGACCCGAATTATCAGGCGTCCCTTACGAAGACCGAATATCTTGGGATCATCGCCCCGCTTCTCGTCCTGACCCGTCCCCTGACCGGCAACTGGACCATCAACATCACCGACGATCGTTTCCCGTTCACCGGCGTCATCGAAACGACCGCCTACATTGATCCGAAATACGTCGGCGGCTATCACCTGGTCTACCTGCCGAAATATACCGCGCCGGGCAGCGAGTGGCAGAAGAAAAGCGACGACGAGATCAAACAGATCTGGCTCGAAAACCTGCAAGCCATGTTCCCCGAATTCGACGCGTCTTCGATCAAATATTTTCTCATCCACCGCGAACGCTACGTCGAGCCGCTTCATGGACTGAACGAAACGGATTCCATGCCGCAGGTCAGGACGCCCATCGGGAACCTGTTCCTTGCCACCACCGCCCAGATCTACCCCGCGTTGACGAATGGCGAGTCAGTCAGTCGTCACGCGCGCGAGTCGGCGGAGATCATCCTGGGTTCACGCGTAGCGGACGCTCTCTCGCAGCCTCACGCGTAGCGGACGCTCTCTTGCAACCTCACGCGTAGCGGACGCTCTCTCGCAACCTCACGCGTAGCGGACGCTCTCTCGCAACCTCACGCGTAGCGGACGCTCTCTAGCGTCCAGTATTGGAGAACACCAATGGAGAAGAAAGATTACATAATCATCGTCTCGGGCCTGCCGCGTTCCGGCACGTCCATGATGATGAAAATGCTCGAAGCGGGCGGACAACCCATCCTGACCGACAACCTGCGCGAAGCCGACGCCAACAACCCGAACGGTTATTACGAGTTCGAGCGCGTGAAGCAACTCCCGGAGGGCGACTACGGCTGGGTCCTCGATGCAAAGGGCAAGGTGGTCAAGATCGTGACCGGTCTCATCATGCACCTGCCCTCCGACTATAACTTCAAGGTTGTCTTCATGCAGCGGGCGATGAAGGAGGTTCTGTCCTCGCAAAAGAAGATGCTCGGACGCCTGGGCAGGGAGGACGACAAAGTCGAGGACGAGAAGATGAAGAAGATCTACCAGGAGCACCTCAAACAGGTGAACGCCTGGATCGCAAAACAGCCGAACATCGAAGTGTTGTACGTCAATTACAATACGATGATCGGCGACCCGCTCGACTCGCTGAAAAAGGTCAACGAGTTTTTGGGAGGCGGGATGGACGTGAACGTCATGGCTGGGGTGGTGAACAGGGAGTTGTATCGGGAGAGGAAGTGAGGGGTGGAGAGTGGAAAGTGGGGAGTGGAAAGTGGAGAGTGGGGAGGAGAAAGTGGAAAGTGGAAAGTAGTGAGTGGAAAGTAGAAAGTAGAAAGAGATAAATAGAGAAAGGAAAAGATCATGAATATGTTGTTTGTTTTGTTCAGCCTGGTGGGACCGCTTCGCCCGCCGGAGTACCTGGGACCGGAAACGCTCATGCCGCTGGCGTCCATCCTGGCGGCGATTGCCGGTTTCTTTTTATTGTTCTGGCGTCTCATCGTAAAGTTCTTCAAGACTCTTTATCGCAGGATACGCGGTCTACCCGATGAAGTCCCGCCGGAGATGGACATGGAAGACCCCGTCGAAGAAGAGCAGGATAAATAGACTGATTTCATGTCAATGAAAAAGGTCATAGTCATCGGATTGGACGGGTTCGAGCCGAAGATCGCGGAGGCGATGATGGCGCGCGGCGAACTGCCGAACCTGCAAAAAGTGCGGGAGCAGGGCGGTTATGCGCGCCTCGGCACCACGTACTCCGCGCAGACGCCGGTGGCGTGGTCCACGTTCTCGACCGGGACGAATCCCGGCGGTCACGGCATCTACGATTTCCTGAACCGCGACCCGAAGACCTACCTGCCGGTCATGGCGCTCAGCAAATACGAGCAGAAGAACGCCTTTGTACTGCCGAAGGTGGTGAACATGCGGCGCGGGGCACCGTTCTGGGATTTGTTGTCCGCGAGGGATGTGCCGTCCACGATCCTGCGCGTGCCGTGCGCTTACCCGCCGGATCCGGTCAAGGGACGGATGCTTTCGGGCGTCGGAGTCCCCGACCTGCGCGGAGGCTTTGGCACGCCCACGTTTTATTCCACGCGCAAGGGTTTGCACGCCGACCAGAGCGAGAAGGTGATCGCCGTCAGCGTGGAGAAGGACCGGGTCGCGACGCAGGTCATCGGTCCGCGTGACCCGAAGACGAAGTCCGATCACAAATTCGACATCGGCATCCAGATCGTCAAAGAGGAAAACAAGATCGTCATCACGTCGCAGGGACAGCCGGATAAACTCGAAGTGCAGTTGGGCAAGTGGAGCAAGTGGCTGAAGGTGCGGTTCAAGGTCGGGATGATGCAGTCCGTTTCAGGGATCGTGCGATTCAACCTGCGGCAGATCGAGCCGGAGTTCGAGTTGTACGCCTCGCCGGTGAACTTCGAGGCCGAGGAGCCGCTGTTTCCGATCAGTCACCCGAAGGAATATGCCCACGAACTGGCGATGAAGATCGGGCGGTATTACACGGCTGGCATGGCGGAGGATCACGACGGTTTGAACCTGAACCGTTTCGACGAAGCGGCGTATCTCGACCAGTGCCGCCTCGTGATGCGCGAACGCCGCCGCATGATGGAATTCGAACTGGGCAGGCTCGAACGCGGATATTTCTTCTGCCTGTACGATACGCCCGACCGGCTGGCGCACATGTTCTGGCGCTTCCGCGAGCCGGATCATCCATCCAATCGTCATCACGGTTACAACGCGGAATTTGCGAACGCGATTGAGGAACACTATCGCGAATGTGATGTAGTCGTCGGCGAGGCGATGAAGTACGTGGACGACGATACGCTCTTTATTGTTTTGAGCGACCACGGCATGAACTCGTTCCAGCGCGGTTTGAACCTGAACACGTGGCTGTACGAAAACGGATTCCTTGCTTTGAGATCCGGCGCAAAGCCCGGCGACGGCGGCGACTTCTTCGAGAACGTGGATTGGGACAAGACCAAAGCCTTTGCGATGGGATTGGGTCCCATTTTCCTCAACCTCAAGGGACGCGAAGCCAACGGCATCCTGAACGAAGCGGAGGCGGAGGCGACGCGCGCGGGGATCGTCAACGGATTGACCGGGCTGGTGGATCAGGAGCGGGGCGCTGTGGCAGTCCGAAGCGTGTCCCGACGCGAGCAGGTGTATAGCGGCGCGTATCTGAGCGAAGCGCCCGACCTGCTCGTCAATTTTTCCGAAGGCTATCGCGTCTCGTGGGATACGCCGCTGGGCGGAGTGCCGCAGGGTTTGTTCGCGGACAACCACAAACGCTGGGGCGGCGATCACGTCATTGATCCCGCGCTGGTTCCGGGCGTGTTGTTCATAAACCGGAAGTTCCGCGCGGACTCGCCGAGTCTCGTTGACCTTGCGCCGACGATCTTGAATGTATTTGGCGCGTCGAAGAACGCCGAGATGGAAGGGAGCGATTTGTTGTCATGAACGTTCTGGTCTTGAATTTCCCGGGCGCCGAGCGCGAAACGCTGTTCGACGACGAACGCCTCGAAAACCTGCGCCGCCTGATGGACATGGGATGCTTCGGCGAGTTGGACGGTTCCGGCGAGTGGGACGTGCTGGCACGGCAGGAGAATCATACGCTGACGCTGACGGAATATTTTCAGCAGGCGGACAAACTCTGCGTGGACATTACCGACCCGGTCGCCCTGCGCGAAAAACTTTCGGTGGGAGATTGGGACTACCTCCAATACACCGCCGCCTCCTACCCCGCCGATAACTGGTCCGCGGACGATTACCTTCGCCTCGACAACGACCTGGGTGAAGTTCTCCAGGAACTCAGCGACGACACGATCATTACGATATTGGGGAGGGGATGCTTCGTGCTGGTCTCCGCGAACAACCCGATCAGCGGCGAACGTAACGGCTCCGCCTCCGATATTGCCCCGACGCTCGCACAACTGGCTGGGTATCCGCTTCCCTCCGCCACGGAAGGAAAATCGTGGGTGGAGGGCATGGAGTTGAACGACGCTTCCGGTCTTACCGAGGACGAGCAACAGATCCTGCGCGATCGGTTGAGCGGGCTGGGGTATATCTAGAATCGGTAACGCGACATTCATGTCGCTCCTGCCCAGGAAACGCCTGAAAAGCGAGACGCTACGCAGTCTCGCGTTACGGGAATCATTGCATAACATCAGTTAACAGGAAATGGCGATGAAAAAATTCGATAAACAGATCGCGCTGGAAATTCTTCTTTACTCCACCTGGTTCGGCTTGCTGACCGGGCTGGTGGAAGGAGTTTTGCTTTTCGTCTTTTCGCGCTTCGAACTGTTGAAGGGGCAGATCACTTATCTCGGCTCCGGCTGGGAGGTGTTGTGGGTCGCGCCGATCTTCGATCTCCTGTTGTTCTTCGTCGTCGGCGTTTTTCTGGCTCTCTTCGCGCAGTTCCTCCCGCAGATGTGGGCGAAGCGGTTGTCGCTGTTCGCCTTCTCCTTCCTGCTGGTATTTTCGTGGGTGGGGACCTGTCTCTCCGGCAGATTATCCCCTGCGGCGTTCGTGATCCTCGCGGCGGGCATTGGTTATCAGTTGTCGTTGTCGCTGTACGAGCGCGGGAAAAGGTTCGTTCCCTTTGCAGGAAGAAGCGCAAAAGGATTTGGCGCCCTCACACTTGCCCTGCTGATCGTCATCCAGGGCGGTTACTGGGCAAGCGAACGGATCGCGTCGCGTGATCTGCCGCAGGCGAAGGAGTCCAGCCCGAACGTATTGTTGATCGTCATTGACACCCTGCGCGCGGACCACATGTCGCTTCACGGGTACGACCGGGTGACCGATCCCAACCTTGTCCGCATCGCCGGCGAAGGCGTCATGTTCGAAAACGCCTACGCCACCTCCTCCTGGACGTTGACCGCTCACGCCTCCCTCTTCACCGGTCGCTGGCCCTACGAACACAAGGCGGACGGGGGCAGGCACCTCGACGACACCTATCCCACCATCGCCGAGGCGCTCGCGGCGCGCGGCTACCGCACCGGCGCCTTCAATGGGAACTTCGAAACCGTCACAAAACGCTGGGGCTTTGCGCGCGGCTTCATTCATTTCGAGGATTATTACCAGACCCTTCCCCAATTGACGGTCAGTTCGTTCTATGGGCGTTTTTTGGAATACTATGCCCTGCACAAGGTCTTCGGCATGGAGTTCTCCATTGACCGCCGCTGGGCGCCCAGCGTCAACCGCTCCGCGTTGGATTGGATTGACCAGGACAACGAAAGACCGTTCTTTGCCTTCATCAACTATTACGACGTCCACGCGCCGTACATCTCGCCCGAACGCGCCCGCTTCTCCGAGTTCGAGAACCCCGGCGGGCTGGTGAACACGGACTGGACCACAGCCGATATCTACAACCCGAAGACCCCGGAGCAGGTTCAGGGTGAGATTGACGCGTACGACGGCGGCATCTACTACAACGACGAGCAGATCCAGATCCTGTTGGACGAACTGCAAAAACGAGGCGTCCTGGAGAACACCATTGTGATGATCACGTCCGATCACGGCGAACTGTTCGGCGAACATGGGCTGTGGGAACATCACAACTCGCTGTATCGTCCCGTTATCCACGTGCCGATGATCGTCTGGTATCCCAAATCCGTGCCGCAGAATGTGCGGGTTGACACCCCCATCTCCAACGCCGCCATTCCCGCCACCATCCTGGATATGCTCGGCGAACCGGCACAGGACCTCTTCCCCGGTCCCTCGCTGGCGGAATTGTGGCGCGACCCGGCCTCCGCCTCGAAGTTCCCGGACCCGATCGCTGAAATGGCGGAATCGCCCTGGGTCAACCCGAATCATCTTTCCATCGAAGGCGACATGGTCTCGGTCGTTTCCTCGGATTGGCAATACATCGAACACGAGTACAATGGCGTGGAACTCTACAACCTGAACGAGGACCCCGATCAATTGAACAACGTCGTTGACGATAACCCGACCGTGTTGGACCAACTGAAAAATTATTACCTGAACGCCATCGCCGAACTCGGTTTGACCTGGCCCTACGAGATCGAGAAATGAATGGGAGAGCGCCGCAGGATTCATCCTGCGGGTGGATAACTCCATGACAATAGAAAACGACCTCAAAACCCGCTCGAAAAAAATTGTCACGCTCGCCATTGCCGTTGGTCTCATCACCGGCTTGGCGGAGGGACTGTTATTGTTTGCCCTCCATCGCGCCGCCCTGTTGACCTGGCGATTGCAGAACCGCGCCTACTGGTACGAAACGTTGTGGATCGCCCCCCTGGTGGACTTCGTTCTATTCACGCTGGCGGGGGGCTTCTTCGCGTTGACAGGCTGGCTGTTCCCGCGCCTGCCGCTCAAAAAGATCGCCTGGTTCGTTTTCGTCTTCCTCGCCGTCTTCGATTGGGCGTTCATCCTCCTGTTCGGGAGGATTTCGCTTTTTGCGATACTCGTCCTCGCGGCGGGCGTCAGTTATCAGGTTTTCAATTCCATTCAGAAGCGCGAAGCCGTCGTTTCGTCGCGGCTTCAAGAGTGGTTGCCCCGGCTGGCTGGTTCGACCGTTTTGCTTTTCGTTTTGATCCAGGGCGGGGGCTGGCTCAACGAAAGGATCAGAACTGCCAATCTGCCCGCAGCGAACGCCGGCGCGCCGAACGTGATCGTCATCGTGGTGGACACTTTGCGCGCGGATCACCTCTCCTCCTACGGTTACGAACGCGACACCGGTCCCTTCATGGACAGCCTCGCCGCGCAGGGAGTCCGCTTCGAGAACGCCATCGCGCCCTCTTCATGGACGCAACCCTCCCACGCCTCCATGCTGACGGGGCGTTACACCTACGAACATCAGGCGGAAACCACGCCTCTGGATGGCACCTTCCCGACCATCGGCGAGGTCATGCAAGCCAACGGCTATCGCACCGGCGGCTTCTCGGCGAACACGTTGTTCTTCACCCGCCGCCAGGGTCACGGACGCGGTTTCCTGCATTTCGAAGATAACTACCAGTCCGCGCCGGACGCGTTCTTCAATTCTTCGATTTATGGGTTCATCTTCGATTTCTACGGTTTGCGGAAAGCCCTGAACTACGAAGGCGTTCCCACGCGCGTCCTCGCTTCGGATATCAACCGTTCCGCCCTTGACTGGATTGATCGGGACCCCGATAAACCCTTCCTCGTTTTTATGAATTACTTCGACGTGCACGACCCATACACGCCGCCCGAACCCTACCGGAGCAAATACGCCTCCACGCCGAACCCCGGCGGATTGATTAACGGATTCGTGGAACGCTACTCCCCATCCCTGACGCCGGAACAGATCCAAACCGAGATCGAAGCCTACGACGGTTCGATCTCCTACGTGGACGACGAGATCAAAAATCTATTCGACGAATTGGAGGCGCGCGGCTTGCTCGATGACACGATCGTGATCGTCACCTCCGATGTCACCTCCGATCACGGCGAATCGCTGGGCGAACATGGATTGCTCCAGCACAGCGCGTCGTTGTATCTGGATGAGATCCACGTGCCGTTGATCGTGTGGGGACCGGGATACCTTCCAGCCGGGAAAACGATCGAAACGCCCGTGTCGTTGACAACCCTTCCCTCGACCGTTGGCCCGACCCGATCTCCGAACTGGCGCAAATGGAGGGCGCGACGGAGATCAACCCGTCCACGCACGGCGCGATGAAATCGGTGGTCGGCTCGGAGATGCAATACATCCTCCACGAGAAGTTCGGCGAGGAATTGTACAATTGGCGCGATGACCCGCAGGAACTGAACAACCTGGCGGACGACGCGTCCGCGAGGAGCGCCTTGAATCGCTTCCGTCTATACTTGAAAACGCTGCTTGGAGAATTGACGAGAATACCATGAAACGCAAACTGTCACGCAGGGATTTCCTGAAACTGGCGGGCGCGGGGACGGCTGTGGTTGGCACAGCAGTAGGGATCGGCGTCTATCGTTCGGCGTTGGGGGAGTATCCGCTCGAACGTTCGCCGTACGTCGAGACCCTGCACACGACCGATCTGGACGGCTCCGTCCCGCTTCTGTTGATCGTAAACAAGAATTCGCCGAATCCGTTCGGGATGTATCTCGGCGAGATCCTGCGGGCGGAGGGGGTCAACTGCTTCCACACGACGGATCTTTCCACGCTCCAGCCTGCCTCGCTCGAAAAATACGATATCGCCATCCTGGCTGAGACGCCGTTGAGCGCGGCGCAGGCGGAGATGTTCACCGCCTACGTGGCGCGCGGCGGACGCCTCGTCGGGATGAAACCGGCCGATCGTCTGGGGGCAGTTTTCGGCGTGGAAGGAAGCGAGGGGGAACTTTCCGAAGGGTATATCAAAACCGCTGAAGGTCATCCTGTGGGAAGAGGGATCAATCCCTCCACTTTGCAATTTCACGGTTCCGCAAATCTCCATCCATTGGCTGGCGGGGAGGCGGTCGCCTGGTTGTATAGGGATCGCGATGCCGCCGCCGGGCGTCCCGCCGTGGTCTTGAATGCCTTTGGCGAGGGGCTGGCTGGCGCGTGGACGTTCGACCTCGCAAGGAGCGTCGTCCTGATGAGGCAGGGCAACCCGGCGCTGGCGGATCAGGACCTCGACGGTCTGCAAGGCGTAAGAACGGTGGACAAGTTCGTGGGGTGGATTGACCTGGAACGCATCGCCATCCCGCAGGCGGATGAACAACAGAGATTGTTCGTGAACCTGCTGATGAGACTCAGCGAGGGCAAACGTCCGCTGCCGCGACTCTGGTATTTCCCCGAAGACAAAAAGAGCATCCTGATCGCCACCGGCGATTCGCACATGAACCCGGTCAATTTCATCGAGGATGTTTTGAGTCGCGTGGAGGCGCGCGGCGGTCATTTTACGGTCTATTATTCCCCGGTCATTGTCAGCGACTTTGGACGGGCGGAACGCGCGCTCCGGTTTTGGGTTACGGATCACGTGCCGCTGGTCGGGGATATTTTGGATGAATCATTCGGCTCGCCCACCCCGGCGGATGTCGCTGGTTGGCGCGACCGCGGACATGAATTTGCCCTGCATCCTTACGTGGACTACGACCTCGAGGATGGATGGCAAATATATTGGAAGGAGTTCACGGGCAGGGGATATGGTCCCGTGCCGCCGACCGTCCGCTCGCACCGCGTCTTGTGGACCGGCTGGACCGAATCCGCACGCCTGCAAGCCTCCTACGGCATGCGCATGAACGTGGGTTATTATCACGTGGGTCCTTCGTTGCAAAAGAGGGACGGCGAATGGGTCTATGGTCACCTCACCGGAAGCGGGCGTCCGATGCGTTTCATGGACGCGCAGGGACGGATGCTGGACATCTACCAGCAACTGACACAACTCGCCGACGAACATCTCATCCCCATGGATGTGCCGGGCTGGGGCGGCTGGCCCCAACTCAGCGCGCAGGAGGCGGTGGAGGTTTCGAAATACCTGCTCGACCGTTCCGTCAAACACGACGACTACTGCGCCATCTGCGGACAGTTCCACGTTGATCCTTTTCAATTGGGCGGCGACCCGGCTGAAAAGGCGGGCATTTTCCTGGAAGGGACGCTCGACTACGCCAACGAACTGGGCGTTCCGATCTGGTCTTCGTTGGACTGGCTTAACTTTACGGAGAAGCGCGATGGGACGGACTTCGCGGACGTGCAATGGAATCCCGCCGTTTCACGCCTGACCCTTCGACTCGTTCCGGGCGGCGCCTCCCGCCTGCTCCCGTCCGAACAGCCTGATTCCACGCTGACAGTTTTGCTTCCCATCACTCACACCGATAAAACCCTTTCCACAATAAGTGTGGATAATGTAACGACTTCCATATCAACCCGTCTCGTACTTGGCGGCGCGGAATATGCCCTGATCATCCTCAGCGCGCAGGAACACGCCATCACGGCAACCTATTCCTGAGGGCAGCCCCTCTCTCATCCCTGGAGAAAATTTATATGTCCCATCCATCGGGGAAGTTCATATCGCAAAACCGCAAATCGTCCTTGTGGCTCTTTGGCGTTTTGGCTGTTTACTTCCTTGTCTTCCACAACCTGGGGCGCTTCCCCGCTCCCTGGTTCGACGAAGGCTCGCACCTGCACGTCCCCAAGACGCTCGTCCAATACGGCGTGTACGCAGACATCAGCAGCGAAGGGTTCCGTTATTACGGACCCACCATCGGCGTCGGTCCGACCGTGATGCTTCCGATTGCCGGGATGTTCGAACTGTTCGGCGTCGGTTTATTGCAGGCGCGCCTCGTCATGGCGTTGTACCTGCTCGCCGCGCTCTACGTGTTTTATCGGCTGGTCGAACGCCTGGCTGGGAAATGGGTCGCGTGGCTCGCGCTCGCCCTTCTACTTTCCTCTCGAAGCGTGTTGTTTTTGGAATACGGCCGCCAGTTGCTCGGCGAGGTGCCGGGCTTCTTCTTCATCCTCTTTGCGCTTTACTTATGGTTCTCCAAATGGAATGAAAACGACTGGAAACGGTTATCTCTGATCGGCCTGCTCTTCGGGCTGGCGATGATCACCAAATATCAATACCTGCTGTTCCTCGCGCCCGCGCTGATCCTCTCCTGGCTGTTGGATATTTTCTATTACAAAACCTCCTCGCATCGCAACTTCCTTGTCCCCGGCATTGTGGCGGCGGGCAGTTTCGGTATCTGGCAATTGCTCACGCTTCAATACCTGGGTCCCTCCACCGCGATGGAAAACCTGGCGTTGCTGCGGGCGTCCGCCGAGGGCGCGGCGTTCAACTTCAACCTTGCCCAACTCGCCGCCAACTTCGGCGAACTGACCTCCCGCGCCGCGTATATGGGCGCGTTGATCCCCGCGCTGCTCTACGGCTTTTTCGTCTCCCTGCCGCGCACCCGCGACGGACAGAAATGGAGCGTGATCTTCCTGCTCGTGGCTTTGAACCTGTTCTGGTACGTGGTCGCCTCCATCGGCTGGATCCGCTATGCGTTCCTCGGGCTTTCCCTGTCTGGCATCTTCATTGCCCGCCTATTCTGGGAGATCACCGAAGGTTTCAAACTGGACTGGAGCGCGGGCTGGTTCCGCTCCCTGTTCGAGATGCGCAATGCTCCCCGGCTTGCCGTTTCGCTCTGGCTGTTGGCGATCATCATGCTCCCCATGGCAAAGACGGTCGTCGAGATTGCCCTGCCGGGTCCTGCTTATGTCATGCAAATGTCTGCCTACCTCAATGAGAATGTTCCATTGGACGCGGTCATTGAAACCTGGGACCCCGAAATGGGATTCCTGACTGACCACAACTATCACTACCCGCCCAACGCGCTCCTTGCTGTTGCCGTGGACCAGGTATATTACTATGGCGAGCCTGTGCAGGAGCAGTACGATTTTGTGCAGGTGGAACGACCGGACTATTTGCTCGTCGGCGAATTCTCGAAGTGGACGCAGATCTATCCGCTGGAGGAACTGGCGGGCGAATATGAATTGATCCAAACCTTTGGAGATTATGACCTTTATCGTCGGATCGAGTAGAGAAATGAAAAATCCCACCGCGCAAAGATTCGTCTGGGTTGAAGCGATCAAGGCAATTGCCCTTGTCTGGATTTTCATCAACCACGTCTCGGAGCAGTTGTTTGGCTTCCCGTTGATCGCCAATCCGTTTGCCGGGTGGCCGCCGTTCGCGGAGCGCGCCGCTCAACTGATCCCGCTCGGCGGATATGGCGCATGGAACATCCCTGTAAACCTCCTCCGTTACGTCGGCTGGTTCGGCGATCAGGGCGTGCAACTGTTCCTCATCGTCAGCGGCTTCGGGCTGACGTGGGGATTGTTGAACCGTCAGGCGGACAAGCCCATCAAACTCCTTCCCTTTTATCTGAACCGCGCGGAACGCATCTATCCGTTGTGGTGGGGCGTCCACATTCTGTTCATCGTCACCTGGTTCGTGACCGGATGGGGGCTGTCCCTGTTCGAACCTGCCACATGGCTGAGTTTCATCGGCATACGCCTCACGCCGGAACTGCTCTATTATTTTTCGCCGGCCTGGTGGTATTTCTGGCTGATCGTCCAGTTGTACCTGATCTATCCTTTTCTTTGGAACGGGCTTCGAAAATGGGGACCTCTCAAACTGTTGTTGTGGAGCAGTGTCATCGCCTTCGCCCTCCGCGGCGTCGGGCTGTTTGTTTTCGATTCATACCTGGACGCCTGGTCGAGAGGCGCGATCTTCATCACCCGGCTTCCGGAGTTCGTTTTCGGGATCAGCCTGGCATCCTGGATGTTCTCACATCCTGAAGAGACGCATAAACGCTTGAGCTCCTGGCGGGCGGGCATCGCCTCCATTGTTGTTTACCTGATCGGTATTTACCTGGCATTGACCCTGCCCGGCATGATCTTTGCCCCGTTCCTGTTCGGGGTTTCGATATTCGTATTGCTCTACGCGATATTGAACAAACTCCTGCCCGTTTCCCCTCGCTGGCTGCGCTCCTCCGCGGAATGGCTGGGCGGACATTCGTATTCCCTCTATTTGATCCATCATCCTCTGATCCTCGCGTTGGTCGCCTATGGAGCCGCCCTCTCCGTTGGAACGTTCGGCAGGGTGGGAGCGGCGTTCGTCCTGATGCTCGTCCTGGGACCGGTTTTGGAGTGGGGCGTTGACTTTACCTTGACCGGTCTCCGCAGGCTTCGCGAAAGGCTTGGGATCGTTCGCCTCATTCTGACCTCGGGCCTGGTCGCTGTGACGATGATCCTGGTCCTCGTTGGAGCGGAGCTGGCTGTGCGCCGTTTCGATCCGCAGGAAGTGCGCGGCTGGGGCGAACGTCCCGCCCTCGAGATGGACTCCCAATTCGGCTGGAAACTGATCCCCTCGCAAACCACCCGTCTGCGCTGGCTCAGTTACGACTACGAGGTGACTTCCAACTCGCTCGGCTTTCCCGCCCCAGAATACCCGGAACAAAAGCCCGATGACGTGTTTCGTATCCTGGTCACGGGCGACGCGTTCTCCAGCGCCGAGGGTGTGGACACGGATCAATCCTGGTCCCGCCTCCTCGAGTCCCGGTTGAACGAAATGGCTGGCGGCAAAAAAGTCGAAGTGCTGAACTTTTCGATGACCGGCTATGGTCCCAATCAATACGCCGAAGTCGTCAGGGAATTTGCCCCGCGCTACCAGCCGGACCTGATCCTCGTCGAAGTCTTTGTCAACGACTTTCAGGACGCCCTGTGGACGAACGAGGACTTCCAATACAACATCGGCTTTTATTCGGGCGACCCCAATGGGATCTCCTCCATCCTCAAGTTGGAAAGCCTGCGCGCCTGGATTGACCTGAACGTGAAGCAGAAACTCAAGGAGGCGCTTCGAGGCGGACCGAACGCGCAGGGATATTTCCTCGGTCACATTGCGACGCTGGAACGCGCGGAACTCGAAACGTTGAACTACGCCCGTGACGCGGTGCAGGAAGACCTGAAACAAATTCGATCCGTCGCGGAGGGGACCGGCGCGCAGGTCCTTCTGGTCATGGCGCCGTCCTCCGTGCAGGTCTGTTCGGCGGAGGCGCTCGATTATTACCCGCGCCGCATTGACCTTGCGGATTCGACCCGCTTCGACCTCGACCAGCCGCAGCGGATCATGTCCGAAATAGCGGAAGCGTTGGAACTTCCGATGTACGATTTGCGAAACGCCTTGTCGTCCTCCGAACAATGCCCGTACCAGCCCCGCAACATGCACTGGACGGTGGACGGTCATAGCGTCGTGGCAGACCACCTGGCTGATCTCCTGATTCAAAACGGTTACATCCCTTAGCGATTGGAGAAACGATCATGGAACGAATAAGAAAATCCTGGAAACTTGCCGCCGCTCGATTGGAAACAGCGACTTCCCTGTCCCCGAAAACGGCGCAGGCGATTCTGATCGTAATCGTCATTGGGATCGCTGTATTCCGCCTGGCGACCGTCAGCGTTCCCTCCCTCGAATGGACCTCGTGGAAGGAAATTGATTACCTGATGATCTCCGGGAACTACTGGAAGAACGGCTTTAATTTTCTCCAGCCCGAAGTCTCCTGGCCCGCCGAACCGCCGCGCGTCACCGAAATGGAACTGCCGCTCGTCCCGTATTCGACCGCGTTGCTTTATCAACTTTTCGGATACAGCCCGTTCACAGCCAGGGCGGTCACGTTACTGGCTTCGCTGCTCATGGTCGTCTACGTTTACAAACTCGCCCGGCGCGAGTTCAATCCCTTCATCGGGCTTTTATCCGCGCTGGCGGCGGGTGTCCTGCCTCTTTACCATCCCTTCAGCCGCCTGCTGTTCACCGAACCGACCATGATCGCCATGTCGGTGGTTTCGATCTACTACATGGCGGAATGGGCGGATAATCCAGGCAGGCGAAACTGGATCCTCGCGGTACTATCCCTGTCGCTGACGTTCTCGCTCAAACTCGAAACCCTTTACCTGCTCCTGCCCCTCACCTGGATCGTCTTCCGCAAACATCAATTCAAACTCGGTCAATACCGGGGCTACATACTTCTAATTCTTACGTCAATGATCCTCCCGGTCGTCTGGTATGCCTATGCTTATTACCTGGAGACCATCGGCGCGCACCTGTTCGGCATCTTCAAGGGACACGACAAATCGCAGTTCACCACCCTCCTGCTCGACCTCCGCTGGTACCGCACCATGGCAGGCAGGATCATCAACGGGATCACGGGCGGCTTCTACGGTTTCGGCTTGTTCGGGCTGGGTTTCCTGTTCCTCCTTTTGAATCGCAAAGGCTCCCTGGTCTTTGCCTACTTCCTGGCTGTGGCGATCTATTTTGGGCTGATCGCCGAAGGGAACATAGACGCGCCGTACCGGCAGATGCCCATCATCCCATCCATGTCAATCTTCATCGCGTTCGGCGCGCAGGCTTCGATCACCGCCCTGCTTGTTTTGTATGACCAATTCAGGAGCCTGACCTCCACCGGCAAGACCTTCTCCCTCCTGACGTTGACCGCCTCTTTCCTGCTCGTAGTGCTGATCCCGTTCCAAAGGCTCGATGAGGCGCTGACGGTTGACTTCCCCGCCCATTCCGACCGCTGGGACCTTGCCCAACAGATCAAAAAGACCGCCGATGCGGACAGCAAACTGGTCGTCATCGGGGAATACTCGAAGCACGTCGGCGGCTACGATCTCAGCCCGGTGCTGTTTTACTACTCCGATCTCCAGGGTTGGAGCCTGACCCCGGAAAGATGGAACGCCGCGACCATTGACGAACTTCGAGGAAAGGGCGCAACCCATCTCGTCTTCATCCTCCCCTACGGCTATCCCTACGATTTCATCTACCTGCCCGAAGAACCGGTCGACCCGTTCCTCCAGGAGATGCGGGCAAAATATCCGCTCCTTTATGAGTACAACGATCAGGTTGTATTGGATTTGAGATAACATGACCAGGCATCATTCGCACGTCACACTGAATAGCGAATATGGAAGAATCCGCGCGGGCAACGGGAGTCGCCTCTCCCTCACCCGCCGCGAATTTCTGCAATCCGGAATGGTCCTGCTGAGCGGGGCGGTCCTGCCGCATTTCCTCGCGGACCTGGGCGCGGACGGTCTTGCGCAGCAATTCACGGGCAAGAGGATCTACATCGCCCCGGACGATCACACCGACCTGTTCTGGACCGCCGACCTGCCGACGTATCAACAAGCCTTCGTTGACATGCTGGATTACTACCTCGACCTGGCGGACAGGACGCAGAACGAACCTCCCGAATTCCAAAGCCGCTGGAACTGCGACGGGAGTTACTGGGTGTGGGTCTACGAAAAGAACAAATCGAAAGCGGACTTCGAACGACTCATCGAACGGATACGAAGCGGGCATATAAGCATGCCTTTGAACGCGTTGTGCGTCTGCCTGGGCGGCGCGCCTGCCGAAGCGGTGTTACGCGGCATGTATTATCCGGGCAAATTGGAGAGGCGATACAAATTGCGCTTTCCGGTTGCCTATTCGATGGAAAACCAGACCCTGCCGTTCGGTCTGGGCGCGCTGTGGTCCGGCTCCGGCGCGACGTTCAGTTGGAAGGGCATCTGCGAGTGCGCCACCCAGGTGCCCGATTCCTGGGATCGCGAACACGACATCTACTGGTGGGTCGGCGCGGACGGAAGCCGCATCCTGATGAAATGGAATTCCATGTTGACCGGCAACCAGGGCATGGGAGGTTACGCCGAGGCAAGGTATCCCGAGCAGGTGGTCAACTACGTGGACTCCGACGAGGCGTTCAAAGCCAGGTACCCGTACCAGGTCATCGGCGCGTTCGGTCACGGCTGGGACGATCTTCAAACCCAGACCGATCAATTCGTTACCGCGGCAAAGAACCTGTCGAACCAGAACTTCAAGGTCATCGTTTCCAACGAGATTGATTTCGCGCAGGATTTCGAGAAAACCTACGGGGACGACATCCCATCCCTTTCCGTCAGTTTCGGCAACGAATGGGACCTCGATTGCGCGAGCATGGCGGAGGTCTCTGCGCGGTTGAAACGTGTGGTCGAAAAACTGCGGACAGCCGAGAGCCTCGCGGCGCTCGTCTCCTTGAAGCAAAACGATTTCATGCGCGGGCGCGAAGAGGCGCGCGACCTGGCGTGGATGAACATGGGTTTGTTCTGGGAACATAACTGGCAGGGCGCTCCGTGGGAGAACCACGTCCAGAACAGCATTGCATGGCATCGCAGGATCATCGGCGAGATCGAAGAATATGTAAATGCACTCCACAATGATGCAATTCGATCTCTGGGCGGAATGATCCAGAAGAGCGGATCGAACGAAAGGTTTTTCGTTTTCAATCCGCTCAACTGGACGCGCGCCGATTACGCCGATTACGCATACGACGGAGCGGGACCCGTACACGTCGTCAGCGTGGAGGATGATGAAGAAACGCCGAGTCAGTTCGTGATGAAGGAGGGGAGGCGCTGGCTGCGAATCCTTGCGAAGGACGTGCCTTCGGTCGGTTACAAGGTCTTCGAGATCCGCGCCGGCGCGGGTCGGTCGTTCCCCAATGAGATCAGCGTCGGCGGCGGGGAGATCGAGAACCGATATTATCGGGTGACTGTTGACGAACGCGGCGCGGTCACGGGTTGGGTGGATAAGACGCGCGGCGATCGGCAACTCGCGGCGGAGGTGAACGGACGCTTCATCAACGACCTCGGACCTGGCGCGGGCAATTTGCAGGTCGAAAGCGAGGGACCTGTTTCCACGACCCTGCTCGCCTCAGCCGACTCTCCGCTCGCTCACACTTCGCGAATCACGTTGTTCCAGGACGTTGATCGCATCGAAATCCAGAACGACATCACCCAGAATTTCAACGCGACCAGCGCGTGGGGCTTCGGCTTCGCGATCCAGAGCCCGGATGTGCATCACGAGGAGGTCGGCGCGATCCTGCGGGCGCGGTTGACAACCGACGGCGGGCATTACTCGCCTCGCAACGCGCGTTACGACTGGCTGACGCTCAATCATTTCGTTGACGTCAATCAGAACGATGAGTTCGGCGTGACGCTCTCGAACGCGGATTGTTATTTCATGAAAGTGGGGAACAGCACGGTTGGCGAATTGGATACAGGGACGCCGCGCATCTCCGTCCTGGTGGGCGGCAATGATCTGAACGGCGGCGGCGCGCTGGGCGACCAGGGCGGCGAGGATCATTTCCTTCAGCGGTTTGCCTTGAAGGCGCACGCCGGTTACGACCCGGTCTCGGCGATGAAGTTTGCGCTGGAGCATCAGAATCCGCTTGCGGCGGGACGCGTGAATGGCGGGGACGATTATCCCGAAGGATCGTATTCGTTGCTTGCGTTGGACAACCCGAATGTCTTGCTCTGGTCTTTGAAACCGGCGGACGACGGGCTCGAAGCGGGCGTGGTCGTCCGCCTGTGGAACGTGTCCGCTGAGAAGGGAAGTTTATCGCTGTCGTTCGATGGCGGGATCGCCGAAGCGCTGTCCCTGACGCACATCGAAACCCCGACAGGGATTGCAATGGTACGGGACGACAAACTGACCGACCTCATCAACCGGCAGCAGATCAAAACGTACGCCATTTTTTCCGCGCGATTGCCGTATCGCCCGGATACCTCCGGTTTGGAGTTTGCCACCGCGACCCCGTCCGCCGGTGCGGTGACCCCAACCTCCACAGGGGAAGCCGCGACCGCCACGCCCGCTTCCACGCGCGCAACCGAGACGCCGTCGCCGTCCTCCACGCCGGGCGGGGAACCGGAACAGGAGGGGAAGGGTTGTTTGTTTGGATTGCTGTACGTTCTGGGATTGTTGAAGAGTTGATCCGCCTGCTGGATGGAGGATTTTATCCACTTGCGGTTGTGACAAGGCGCGTGATACATTTCAAGGAAAGAAACGGAGGAATGAAAAATGGACCCGGTCAGGATTGGTGTGATTGGCACAGGCAGAATGGGGCAGAGCCATTGCCGCGTGTATTCGAATTTGAGGCACGCCCGCTTCGTCGGGGTTTGCGACGCGAACGCCGACCTGGGAAAGGACGTCGCCAGGAGGCACGAGGTCTCGTTCTTTCGCGACGTGGATTCCCTGCTCGAGAACGCGGACGCAGTCAGCGTTTGCACGCCCACGCCCGAACACTTCGAGATCGTGAAGCGCTGCCTCGATCAGGGCATCCACGTTTTGGTGGAGAAACCGTTCACAGAAACGCTGGAGCAGGCTGAGGCGTTGAAAGAGGCGGCGTCGAAGGGCGGGGCGATCGTCCAGGTGGGGCATATCGAGAAGTACAATCCCGCCTTCATCGAACTTCGCAAGGTGCTGGAGGGCATGGAAGTGCTGGCGATGAATTTCAACCGCCTGAGCCCCTTCCAGGGAAGCAATGTGGACGTGGACGTGGTCCTCGACCTGATGATCCACGACATCGGCCTGGTGGTGGATATGTTCGAGACCGAGCCGATCTCTGTGGACGCCCACGGGTTCTCGGTGTTCACGAACACGATTGACTACGGCATGGCGGTCCTGAGATACGACCCCGAACTATTGTTGACGCTGACCGCCTCGCGCGTGACCGAACAGAAGATCCGCGCCATCTCGGTCACCACGCGGGAGGCGTACATCGAAGCGGATCTTTTGCACAAGACCATCGAGGTGCATCGCCGCACGCTGGGCGATTACGTCAACCAGAAGAACTCGCACAAATATCGCCAGGAGAGTTTGATCGAGCGCATCGTCGTGCCGACCATGGAGCCGTTGTTCCTGGAATTGCAGGACTTCGTCACGTGCGTCGCCGAATCGAAGGCGCCCCAGGTCACCGCGGAGGACGGGTACAATGCGCTTCGCTACGTCCTGCTTCTGCGGGACAAAATTCTGGAGTCGAGAAGGACAAAAGTTGGACTATGAAACTTTCGGTAGTGGTTCCCTGCTTTAATGAAGAGGATAACATCGGCAAATTGAAGAACGAATTCTTCCCCGTGGTCGAGGGACTTTTGGGAAGTTCCGTGGACGGCGGGAAGATCGAATCCGTCGAGGTCGTGTTCGTTGACGACGGCAGCCGGGACGGCACGTACGTCGCGTTGAAGGAAGCCTTCGGCGCGTACGATCATCCGTCCATCACGGTCGGGTTCGAAAAGCACGAGGTCAATCGCGGACTCGGCGCGGCGATGCGTACCGGCTTCAAGGCGGTCACCGGGGATATTATCGTGACGACGGACAGCGACGGCACGTATCACTTTTCGACCATCCCGTCCCTGCTCGGGCATCTCAAGGGCAGGGTGGCGATCGTCACCGCCTCGCCCTATCATCCGAAAGGGGAGGTGGTCGGCGTGCCGGGCTATCGCATCTTTCTCAGCCGCGGCTCGTCCCTGCTCTATCGCATTTTGCTCAGTTGGAGGGTGCACACCTATACCGCCCTGTACCGCGCCTATCGCCGCGAGGTAATTGACCGCATCTCCTTCGCCGCCGACGATTTCCTGGGCGGCACGGAACTGATGGTCAAAGCCATGCTGAAGGGCTACCAGGTGGATGAATTTCCCGCCGCGCTTCACCGCAGGATGTTCGGCGTCTCCAAGGCGAAGTTGATGAGGACCATCATATCGCACCTCAACTTCCAGGCGCGGCTCGTGCTTCACCGGCTTCACCTTCGTTCCATGTTCGCAGAGTAGTTGAACTTAAGCAGGAGGTTTCTCCTGTTTTTATGAAAGGAAAAGACAATATGGGAGTTCGAATTCATCCGACCGCCGAAGTGTCGGACAAGGCAAGCATCGGGGAGGGCTCGAGCGTCTGGCATCATGCCCAGGTGCGTGAAGAGGTGTCCATCGGCGAGAACTGCATCATCGGCAAGGGCGTGTACGTGGATGCGGGGGTCTCCATTGGGGACAACGTCAAGATCCAGAATTACGTCTCGGTCTATCATGGCTTGACCATCGAGGACGGCGTCTTCATCGGACCTCACGTCTGCTTCACGAACGACATGCGCCCGCGCGCCGTCAACCCGGACGGTTCGCTCAAAGCCGCGGACGACTGGGTGTTGAGCGAGACGCTGGTCAAACGCGGCGCGGCGCTCGGCGCAAACTCCACCATCCGCTGCGGCATCACCATCGGAGAATGGGCGATGGTCGGCTCCGGCAGCGTTGTCACGAAGGACGTTCCCGCGCATGGTTTGGTGTATGGCAACCCGGCGCGGCTGCGCGGCTTTGTCTGCGCCTGCGGCGAGGTCGCCGGAAAAGAATCGCAGAATGAACAGGCTGTCACCATGAAGTGCCCGAAGTGCGGCCGGTCATTCGATATTTCAATGCAAGATTGGGAGAAGCAAAAATGATTTACATGGCAAAACCCCAGATCGGGGACGACGAAAAGAAAGCGGTCATGGAAGTGCTGGACTCCGGCATCCTTGCGCAGGGTCCGCGCGTCAAGGCGTTCGAGGAAGGCTTTGCGAAAATGTGCGGGGTGGATCACGCCATCGCCACCTCCTCCGGCACAACGGCGCTGCACGTCGCGTTGCTGGCGCACGGCATCCGCAACGGCGACGAGGTCGTCACCTCCGCCTTTACGTTCATCGCCTCGGCGAACAGCATTCTCTACGCGGGCGGGCGACCGGTCTTTGTGGATATTGACCCGCGCACGTTCAACCTGGATGTGAACCAGATCGAAGCCGCCATCACGCCTCGGACCAAAGCCATCCTCCCGGTTCATCTCTACGGGTTGGCTTGCGACATGGACCCGATCATGAGTCTTGCCGAAAAGCACGGACTGGCGGTCATCGAGGACGCCTGTCAGAGTCACGGCGCGGCGTACAAGGGAAAGAAGGCGGGTTCGTTCGGAACCGGCACGTTTTCACTGTACCCGACCAAGAACATGACCTCCGGCGAGGGCGGCATGATCACCACGAACGACCCGGCGATAGACGAGAAGAGCCGCGTCATCCGCCAGCACGGGATGCGCGTCCGCTACTATCACGACGAACTCGGCTTCAACTTCCGCATGACCGACGTCCATGCCGCGATCGGCCTGGCGCAGTTGCACAAACTAGAAAAGTTCAACGCCCGACGACAGACGAACGCCAAATTCCTGAGCGATAACCTGAAGGGAGTCGTGACGCCGCACGTGCCTGAGGGGCAGACCCACGTCTTTCACCAGTACACAATCCGGGTTCCGGATGGGAAGCGTGACGCGTTGCGGAGTCACTTGCAGGAAAAGGGAGTCGGCTCCGAAGTGTATTATCCCGTACCCATCCACCAGCAGACCTTTTACGTCAACGAACTCGGATACAAGGACAGCCTCCCTGAAACGGAAAAAGCCGCAAAGGAAGTCCTGTCTCTGCCGGTTCACGCGGGGCTGACGCCTGCGGACCTGGAAACGATCGTCGCCGCGGTGAATGAGTTCATGGGATAAAGCTCGTCACAACAAACCCATGAAGATCGCTTACGTCGTTCCGTATGTTCCCAACCTCATACGGACGAGGCCCTATAACCTGATCCTTCAACTCGCGGCGCTGGGACATGAGATCGCTGTTTTTACGCTTGGACATGGAGCGCAGGATCGAAAGGACGCGGAAGCCCTGCGCTCCAAAGTTGCCCGCGTGGTTTATCGGGAACAGCCGCTTTGGTATTCGCTGTGGAACAGCCTGAAAACAGTCCCGTCGCGCAAGCCTCTCCAGACGGTTTACAGTTGGAATCCGAATCTGGCGAAACAGTTGACGAGTCTCTTGAGCGTTCCGGGCGCGTTCGATCTCGTCCACGTGGAGCATTTGAGAGGCTCGTTTTACGGTCAATACGTAAGATCGAAACTGCCTCACGTCCCGGTGGTGTGGGACAGCGTGGACTGCATCAGTTACCTGTTCGAGCAGGCGTCGGCGCACAACACCGGCGGGTTCGGAAAATTCGTCACCCGTTTCGAACTGGGGCGCACGCGACGCATGGAGGGGAAACTCATCGGCGAGTTCGATCACGTGTTGGTGACGTCCGAAACCGATAAAAGCGCATTGCTCGAACTGGCTTCATCCGAATCAAGACCATCGCCCGTCTCTGTTCTCCCCAACGGCGTGGATTTGGATTTCTTCCGCCCGAACCCGGCTGTTCAACGCGACCCGGAAACGCTGGTGTTCAGCGGTAAGATGAGTTATCACGCCAACATCTCGATGGTGAAATACTTGGTTGCCGAAATCATGCCAAAGGTCTGGATGAAGCGTCCGAACGTCAGATTGGTGATCGTGGGCAAGGATCCCACAGCGGAAGTCCGCGCGCTGGGCGTCGCCCCCCGCGTCACAGTGACCGGAACGGTTGACGATATCCGCCCGTATCTCTGGCAGGCGACAATTGCGGTCGTCCCGCTCGTGTATGGGGCGGGGATACAAAACAAGATCTTGGAAGCCCTGGCGTGCGCGGCGCCGGTGGTCACAACCTCGAAAACCCTCTCGTCGCTTCGCGCGATCCCCGGCCGGGATATTCTCGTGGCGGATGGAACGGACGGGTTTGCCCGGGCTGTCCTATCCCTGCTCGACGACGATGAACGACGATCCGCCCTTGGCGCAGCCGGGTCCGGGTACGTTGGGAACAATCATAGTTGGACGGCTATTGCGAGGCAGATGTTGGTTCATTACGCGCAGGCGATCAACGCGTAAACGAAATTCATCCCGCGCCCGGGGAGCGCAATTCCGCCTGTCTGCGTGTATGCACTTGACCGATTATTTCAATGGACGACAGGTAACTATTTCAGGCAATTTGCGTCTTGTTTAGGTAATCGAATGAACGCCGGGGCAGGTTGTGGTATATTTTCATAACCTGTCGCGCGGTTTTAGCGCCCAACTCACACAGCCCCTTATGGAAATAAACGCTTACCTTCGACCCCTCGTGCGATGGTGGAGGCTCGTGGTCATTGTGACCATGCTGGCAGTGATCGCCAGCGGCATCTCCACCATGTTCCAGCCTGACGTGTACGTATCCAAGACGACCCTGGTCATCGGCACGACCATCCTGGATCCGAACCCCGATTCGGGTCAGATCTATATCGCCCAGCAGCTCGCCCAGATCTACGCCGACATGGCGAAGCGCGAGCCGATCCAACAAGCGACCATGGAAGCGTTGGGGATTGACTGGCTGCCCCAATACCAATCGAAGGTCGTGCCTCAAACGCAGATGGTCGAGATCTCCGTGACCGACACCAACCCGGAGCGCGCGCAGATCATCGCCAATGAACTGGCGAGACAGTTGATCAAACAAAGCCCGGCGATCGGCGATACGGAAACCGGCATCCGCCAGGAGTTCATCCGCCAGCAATTATCCAACCTTCAACTCCAGATCCAGGAAACCGAAAGGGCGATCGCGGAGTTGCAGTCGAGCCTGGTCGGTTTGAACAGCGCCAGCCAGATCGCCAACATCGAACAGGCGATCCGCGAACAAAGCCAAAAACTCACCAGCCTGAGGGAAAGTTATGCCAGTTTCCTGGCGAATTCCCAACAGGGCGCGTTGAACATACTCTCCGTGGTGGAGCCCGCCAACCTGCCCACGCGCTCGGTGGGGACGAACAAATTCATCATCATCGGACTGGCTGGCATTGTGGGTTTAAGCCTGGGCGCCGGCGCGGCATATCTGCTCGATTTTCTCGACCGGACGGTCAAGACCACCTCCGACGTCGAACGCATTTTCAACCTGCCTGTCATCGGATACATCTCCGTCCTTTTGGAAAAAAGCAATAACGCCACCTACGTTGCCGATAATCCGAATTCGATCCTGGCGGAGAACTTCCGCCTGTTGCGTTCCAACATCGAGTTTTTCCAGATCAGCAGACCGATCAAGACCATCCTTGTCACCAGTCCGAACCAGGGAAATGGAAAGACCACGATCGCCGTGAACCTGGCTCTATCCATCTCGCAGGGGGAGCAGGAGGTGGTGCTTGTGGATGCGGACTTGAGAAGACCCGCAGTCCATAGAGCGTTGAACATGCCCAAGGAGCCGGGTCTTTCCGAATTGATCCGAAACAAGGCGGAGATCAACGAGGTGGTGCGCCCCTGGACGGAGAATGGATTGAAGGTCGTCACCGCCGGGCACGTTCCGCCCAACATCACCGAGGTCGTTGGCTCAAAGAGGATCGGCTCCATCCTGGGCGAACTTCGGGAACAGTTCGAGCTTGTGATCGTGGACGCCCCGCCGTTGATCATCGCGGACGCGTACAACCTGGCTTCGAGGGTGGACGGCGTCATCCTGGTCATGGAACCGGGTCAGACCTCCGAAGAACAAGCCAGGACCATAAAAGAACAACTGGACCGTTCCAACGCGCATCTGCTTGGGATCGTCTTCAACAAGATCTCCGAACAAAGCGCCCACAGTTATTACGACTATCAGTATCGTTCCCTGTATTCGCCGAAATACTATGGCGATTACATCTCGAAGTCCTCCAGGGAACAGCAGCCCCCCAAAGGCTCACGCGGAAAGAAATTGATCTCCTTCCTTGAACACGGCGAAATGCCGTCCGATGTGTCGGAGGGCGTCGAACACGCGATCACGGCGATCAAGACGAAACCCAGAAGCATGATGGAACGCCTTCGAAGATCGAAGAAGAACGGCAGGAACGGTAAATAGAACATTCCCCAATCGAGGCGAAAAGGGACGCGCGGCAAGAGCGCGTCCCTTTTTTGTTGGACGGGGTATACTGGCGGCATGAAGATACGTTACTTTATCCTGATCGTTGCCCTTGCTGTTTCTGCAGTTGTTTTATATGCACTGCTGACGCCCCCGGACCTGCCGGACATTGCCGTATCCGCTTTGGGATCGGAGACCCAGCGTGCGCGCGTGGTGGAGATCATCGAGGAGGGCGACATCGTTCTTGGGGACGTGACCCAGCGTTATCAGGTCGCGCGCGTGGAATTGCTGGAGGGGGCGTATCAAGGCATAGTCATGGAGATGGATTACGGCAGGCGGCAGGTGCTTTCCAACGCGGTCTATCTCGAACCGGGCGATTCGATACTGGTTGCCATCGGCTCGCGCCCGGACGGTTTGTTGACTGTTTACTTCGTTGATTTCGTCCGCGCCGCCCCCCTGTTGTGGCTGACCGCGCTCTTCGCCCTCGCCATTCTCCTCATCAGCCGCTGGAAGGGATTTCGCTCGCTGTTGAGCATGGCGTTCAGCCTGATGGTGATCGTCGGTTTCATCATCCCGCGCATCCTTTCCGGCGATGAGCCGCTGCGCGTGAGCATCGTCGGTTCGATCATTCTCCTGGGCGTGACGCTCTATTTGACGTATGGCTGGAATCTCAAGACACACGCGGCGGTGGTCAGCATGGCGCTGGTGTTGCTTATTACGGGGACGCTCGCCGCGCTCTTCGTCGCCTTTACGAAACTGACCGGCTCCGGCGACGAGAACGCGTTGTTCCTTTTGCAAATGTTGAATACGCAGATCAATTTGCGCGGGCTCCTGTTGGGCGGCATGATCATCGGCGCGCTGGGCGTGCTGGACGACCTCGTGACCACCCAGGCTTCGGCGGTGTTCGAACTGCATCGCGCCAACCCGTCGCTGGGTTTCCGGGGGCTTTTCAATTCCGCCATGCGCATCGGGCAGGACCACGTGGCGGCGACGGTCAACACGCTGGTGCTGGCGTACGCGGGAGCGTCGCTTCCCATGTTGCTGATGTTCACGCTTGGGCGCGGGGATTACGGCTACCTTGTCAATTTCGAGTTTGTGGCGGAGGAGATCGTGCGCACGCTGGTCGGGTCGCTGGGATTGGTCAGCGCCGTGCCGCTGACGACAGCCGTCGCCATCCTGTTCGCTCTCAGGGTGGATCCGGCCGGGGCGTGGGGGCAGGCGCTTGGGGCGGAGGGAGGCGGGGAGCGGCGCGGACACATCCATTAGGGCGCAACTTTTTTCCGTTTGGGGCGTAAGTCCCTTGTAGAAAGTCCTAGAGGAGACAGAGTGACCGACGAAAAAGCCTGGGTCCTTCAGGTGCAACAAGGAAACGACGAGGCGTTTACGCAACTCGTGGAGACCTATCAGAAGCCTGTGTATAACCTGTGTTATCGCATGTTGGGCGAACCCGAATCGGCGGAGGATGCCGCGCAAGAGACGTTCCTGAGGGCGTATCAAAACCTGCATCGTTACGACGCCTCCCGCGCCTTCGGCACCTGGCTGCTTTCCATCGCCGCGCACTACTGCATTGACCTGCTCCGCAAGAAGAAGTTCGCGATGTTTTCGCTGGATGCGGAGAACGACGACGGCGCGACCTTCGAACTGCCGGACGCCTCCGCCCTGGACCCGGAAATCGAGTCCGTCAAACGCGAGCAGCGCGACCGCCTCCACCTTTTGCTGAAAAACCTGGACGCGACGGACAGAGCCGCGGTCATCATGCGTTACTGGTACGACTTTTCCGAAGTGGAGATTGCGACATCTTTGAATCTTACGGTAAGCGCGGTGAAGAGCCGCCTGCATCGCTCGAGGCGGGCGCTGGCAGGCATGTGGCAGGAGGAAACCACGCCCAGCGCGCGCCCCGAAAGGAGAGTCTATGAATCACCAGCCTTTTGAAGAGTGGCTGTTGAATGAAACGTCCCTGACGCCCGAACAAAAGCGCGAACTCGACGCGCACCTGCGCGCCTGCGCGTATTGCGCCGCGCTCCTCGAAACGGAGTTGGTCCTGCGTTCGGCGAGGATGGTTTCGCCCGCCAAAGGATTTACGGATCGCTTCCGGGGGCGACTTGCAGAACGGAAACTTGCGGATCGCCGCCGCAGAGTCTGGGGCGTCATTCTGTTCCTGATCGGGGGGCTGGGTTTTCTGGCGTGGCTGGCGAGCCCCTCCCTGTTGCCGTTTCTTTCCTCGCCTGCGAACTTGATCGCGGGAATTGTGGAATGGGGGATCTTTTTGATAACGACCCTGCAGGCGATGTCGCAGGCGGGCGAGGTGTTCCTGCGCGTGCTTCCCGGCTTCATCCCGCCCTTTGCCTGGCTGGTCATCGTCTCGACGTTTGCGGGCGTCGGTCTTTTATGGTCCGTATCCATCTGGCGATTCGCTCGCGCATCGCAAGGAGTGTGACGTATGAAAATCAAATATAGATTCACGGCGCTATTGCTGTTGTTTGCCTTGTTGCTTCCACCCACAGGCACTGTGTTTGCGCAGGGACCGGGTCCCGGCAGCGGGCGCGTCGTTTTTGGGAGCAATATCACCATCGAGAGCGGCGAAACCTTCGACGGCGACCTCGTTCTTTTCGGCGGCAATGTGGCCGTCGAAGAGGGGGCTGAACTCAACGGCGATCTCGTCGTCATCGGCGGGAACATCGTTAGCGACGGTTCCCTGAACGGCGACGTGGTCGTCGTGGGCGGGCAGATCAAATTGGAGGAGACGGCTGTCGTTTCCGGCGACGTGGTGTTGATCGGCGGGCAGATGCAACGCGCAGAGGGGGCTGAGATCGGCGGGGAGGTGCTCAACAACGCCGCGCCGCAAATTGACATCCCCGATGGAAAGGTCCCGCCGGTTGCGCCGGATGTTCCCAGCGCGCCGCCGATCCCCGGCGTGCCGGGCGTTGTGAATGTAACCTTCGATCCTCTCTTTGAGTTTGGACGCGTATTCGCCGCTTCGTTGTTGATGGCGATTTTGGGGGGGCTGGCGGTCTTGTTCTTTCAGGAGCGGCTGGATAAGGTCTCGCGGGCGGTGGTCGTTCAACCCCTGATGACCACAAGCATCGGCTTGCTGACCATCGTCGCTCTACTCGTGGTCGCCGTTACCATCATCCTGCTGCCCGTCGCCCTTTTGAGTTTGATCCCGTTGGGGTTTGCGTGGCTCTTCGGCGTGATCGCCATCGGGCGTGAGATCGGCGAGCGTTTTGCGAGGGCGATCCGCCAGAATTGGACGCCCGTCCTTACCACGGGACTGGGAACGTTCATCCTGATGTTCGTTGTGGGGTTCATCCAGGCGTTGAACGATCTTTCGTGGGTGGTGGGGTGTTTCACCTGGATCGTGCCAGCGTTCGTGGGCCTGCTGGCGATCGGCGCGGTGGTGGTCACGCGCTTCGGGGCGAAGCCGGTCCAAAGTCCCGCGATGAGCGTGTATGGTTCCCCGGTCGAACCGGGCCAGGCGCCTCCCGCTTCCGGGACGTAAAAATCTCCATGATATAATTCCGCCCGCTCCGAAGCAGGAAATCGGAGCGGGTTTTGATTCTATGGAGGTTTTATGGCTTTGAAGGAAGTTTCTATCCCGAACACAAAGATTCACAATTCCCCGCCGCCTTTGATCGAAGTCTCAGGCACGCATCGCGAGATGGGACGTCAGATCGGCGAGGCGCGCCGCGAGCAGGTATGTCACAGCGTGGAGAACGCGCGCAGGTTGATCGAGCAGGCGTATGGGACGCTCGAGTTGACCTGGGAGGGGGCGCAGATCCAATCGCGCAAGTACCTGCCCTTTGCCGAGGAACGATATCCGCAATACGTGGACGAGTGGCGCGGCATTGCGGAGGGGGCGAACGTGCCGTTCAGCGAGATCGTGACGCTCAACGTGATGGAGGCGGTCACGGTGGACGCCCTGCATTTGACGCGTTGCACCAGTTTCGCGGTGAACGAGGAACGCACGGCGGACGGCCACGCGCTGGCGGCGCACAACGAGGACTGGATTCCCGAGGATGAGGAGGACGTTTTCGTCGTCAGCGCGAAGCCCGCGAGCGAGCCCCCGTTCCTTGCCATGACGTATGGCGGGCTCCTGCCCAACGTGGGATTCAACGCCTATGGCATCGCCCAATTAATTGATTCGGTGTACCCGAACGATTCGCGCATCGGCATTCCGCGCCTGACGGTGGCGCGGGCTGTGCTTGCTTCGCGGCGTCTTTCCGGCGCCATCGCGCGGACTCTCGTCCCGCACCGCGCGGCGGGGTACAACCATCTGCTCGTCCACGAGAGCGGGGAGATGTATTCGGTGGAGGTCTCGGCGCGCAAGTTCGACATATTGCACGGAACGGACGGGTACATCGTCCACACGAATCATTATCTCTCGCAAACCATGAAGAGCATCGAATCGGAGCCGGAGGAGTTGATCTCTTCGCGCGTGCGTTATTTCAGGGCGAACCGCCTGCTGCGGCAGAGTTCTGAGCATACGATCAAGTCGCTGCAGGCGATCCAGAAGGATCACGTCAACCTGCCCAATTCGATCTGCAACCACAACATCGAGGGGACCGACCCGCTCGACCGCGAAAGTACGATCTGCGCGATGGTCATTGACCTGACTGCGCGCGAGATGCACATCGCCTGGGGAAATCCGTGCCAGAACGCATATCACACGTATCATTTGAGAGAGTAGGCAGCGGGGTCGCGGGATTCATCCATCGTGCGGAGGAAGAGCTCCGCAATTTCGGGGTCGAAGTGTTTGCCGGATTGTTCCCGAATGTAGGCTAAGGTCTCTTCGGCGGACCAGGCCGGGCGGTAGGGACGATCCGAGGTCAGCGCGTCCCAGACGTCCACCACGGCGAACAGGCGCGCCGCGAGCGGTATCTCCGTTCCTTTCAATCCGCGCGGGTAGCCGGCGCCGTCCCATTTTTCGTGATGACAGTAGGGAATGTCCAGCGCGGGGCGGAGGTATTCGATGGGATACAGCATGTCGTAAGCCAGTTGCGGGTGCTGGCGCATCAATTCCCATTCGTCCGGATCCAGGCTGGTCGGTTTCAACAGGATGGAATCGGGGATGCCCAGTTTGCCCATGTCGTGAAGAAGCGCGCCGCGGCGGATGTGCGTCAATTGTTCGCTTTCGATCCCGATCATTTTCGCGAGTTCGAGGGTCATTTGCGTGACGCGCCGGGTGTGTCCCTCGGTTTCCCTGTCCCGCAGGTCCATGGCGCGCGACCAGCCTTCGATGGTTTCATCGTAGGCATCGAGCAGATTTCGGTGCGCTTCCTGGAGTCGTTGGCGTTCCTCCAGCAGTTTGTGATAGCGGTCGAGGCGGGTGATGCTCTTCAGGCGGGCGCGCAATTCGTGCCGGTTGAAGGGTTTGGTGATGAAATCGTCGGCGCCGGAGTTCAATCCCTCCAACAGCGATTGACGGTCGTCGAGGGCGGTGAGGAAGATCACAGGGACTTCAGCCAGGTTGTCCTCAGCCCGGACGAGGCGGCATACTTCGAAGCCGTTCAGCCCGGGCATCATCACGTCCAAAAGGATCACGTCCGGTTGAATGGCTTTTGCCTGTTCGAGAGCGCGGCGTCCGTCCTCCGCCAATACCAGGCGATATCCCTCCGGCTCGAGGATGGATACCAGGGTTTCACGATTGGATGGTTCGTCGTCAACGATCAAAATGGTGCTTTGTATTTCGTCCATGCAGGTCTCCCTTGAAGGGCGGCGTTGTGACGTGGGACGCGTGCAGCCTCGCAATGCTTTTGCCGCTCCGTTTTTTTGAATGGGCGAATCTTATATTATTTTCCCCGCCCGTCCATGCGGGAAAACCCTAATCCTCCGCCGCTTCGAGGTCGCCGCGCTGGACGTCCACGAGACGATAGCGCACAGCCGCCCGCGCCAATCCCGCCATGTTGCGGACGTTCAATTTTTCCATCAGGCTGGCGCGGTGTTTTTCGACCGTTTTCTCGCTGATGAACAACATCTGCGCGATCTCGGCGCTGGTGTGTTCCTCGGCGATCAGTTGCAGGATCTCCTTTTCGCGCGGGGAGAGACCTGCGAGCGGGTCGCCGGTTTGGAGGGAGGGATCGGCCCGGGCGGCGCCATCTTCGGCGATCTCCGAGACGGCTTCGCTCAGGTAGGTCTTCCCCTCGGCGACCGCCTGGACCGCGCGGATCAATTCGTCGCTGACCGAGGATTTCAGGATGTAACCCTTCACGCCTTGACGCAGGGCGCGGCGCACGAAGCCAGCCTCCGAGTACATGGAAAGCAGGAGGATGTTCGTGGGGAGTTTCAATTCGCGGATCTGTTCAGCCGCATGGATTCCGTTCAGGCGCGGCATCATAATGTCCATGATGAGAACGTCCGGCTTCAGATCCCGCGTCATTTCGACCGCCTCCTGTCCGTTGGAGGCTTCGCCGAGGATGTGGATCTCCCGGTTCCTTTCGAGAAGCGCGCGAATGCCCTCCCTGACGAGAAGATGGTCTTCCGCGATCAATACGCGTATCATGGCGCCTCCTGATCGGGCAGGGGGAGTTGCGCCATGAGGATGGTGCCGCGCACCGGACTGGAACTGATCTTGAAGGTTCCCCCTGCGATGGCGAGCCGTTCGCGCAAACCCTCCAGCCCGATGCCGTTGGAGAGGATCTTTTTCACTTCGAACCCCCTGCCGTTATCCTGGATGGTCAGGGTGACGGTCCTGTTTTCCAGCGTAAGGTCCACCCAGACGCGGCTGGCTTGGGCGTGTTTGATCACGTTGGTCAACGCCTCCTGCAGGACGCGGTACAGGGTGACGTTGCAGGCGTCCGAAAGTTCCGGGAGGGAGTCGTCCGCTTCGAAGGCGACCGGTATGTTTGCGCGGCGGGTGAATTCGGCGCAAAAGGTTTGCATGGCGTCCTTCAAATCCAGCGTATCCAGCGCCGGCGGACGGAGGTTCTGCGCGAGGTCGCGGACCTTGACGGAGATTTCGCGGCTTTGTTGATAAAGGGTCTGCAGGCGTTCGGACAGTTCCGCTTCGGGGAGGGGGAGGTCGTTTTGCAGGTTGCGGATGTCGAGCATGTGCGAGGTGAGCGCCTGTCCCAGGTCGTCGTGCAGTTCGCGCGAGATGCGGCGGCGTTCCCCTTCCTGCGCGGCGACCAGGCGGTCTGCCATGAGGCGCAGGTTCTCGCGTTGTTCGGTCAGGGTGCGGTAGCGATTCAGGCGCGTGATGGTGCGGACGCGCGCGCGCAGTTCGTGGCGATCCACCGGCTTGGTCAGGAAGTCGTCGGCGCCGGCTTCGATTCCGCGCAGGAGGGAGTCGCGGTCGCTCAAGGCGGTGAGAATGATGATCGGGACCTCGGCAAGCCGGGGCGTGGAACGGATGCGCCGGCAGGTTTCGTAGCCGTCCATGCCGGGCATCATCACGTCCAGCAGGATCAGGTCCGGCAGGAGGCGTTCCGCTTTCTGGACCGCCTCGGGTCCGTTCTCCGCTGTCTCGATGGAATATCCGCCGTCTTCCAGCATGGAGAGCAGGGTTTCCCGGACGGCGGGTTCGTCGTCCACGATCAAAACGCCGGTCATGGAGGATCAACCTCCCGTTCGGGGTGGAGGCGGTTGTTGACGATCCTGGCGAGGGTCTTGAGGTTGACGGGTTTGCCGATGTAATCGTTCATTCCCGCTTCGAGGCAGAGTTCGCGGTCGCCTTTCATGGCGAGGGCGGTCAGCGCGATGATGGGCGTGTCCCTGAGGGCGGCGATCTTTCTCATTCTGCGGGTGGCTTCCAGCCCATCCATGACCGGCATTTGAACGTCCATCAGGATCAGACTGGGTTCGATCTTTTCAGCCAGGGCGATCCCTTCGACGCCGTTCCGGGCGATCGTTACGTTGAAACCGATATATTCCAGGTAATCCTTGACGAGCAGGACGACCTCTTCGGTATCCTCGATGAGGAGGATGGTGTGATCCTTGTTCCTGGGATCCGGTTTCGTCGTTTTGTCGTCGTCGGAGGCGATGGCGGCGAGCGTTTCGGTGGTGAACGCCGTTTCCCAGGGAAGTTTGACGGTGAAGCGGCTGCCCTGGTCCGGCTGGCTTTCCACGCCGACGCTTCCGCCGTGCAAGCCCGCCATTTTTGCCACCAGCGCCAGTCCCAGCCCGGTGCCGCCGGACCTGCGCGCCAGTTTCGAATCCAGTTGCACGAAGGGCTGGAAGAGGCGGGGCAGGTCGTTCTCGTGGATGCCGATCCCCGTATCCCAGACGGTGAAGTTGATCGAGTTGCCTTCGCGGTCGCCCCGCACTTGCAAGCCGATGCGGCCGTTTTCGGGGGTGAACTTGACGGCGTTGCTCAGCAGGTTGACGAGCATCTGTTTCAATTTGCGTTCGTCCGCCCAGATCATGCCGAGGTCCGCGTCCATTTCGAACAGGATTTCGAGATTCTTCTTCAACGCCAATTGCCTGATCATACGCAGGCTGGACTGGCAGACCTGGGCAATATCCACCTTGTCGCGATCGAGGGTGACGCGGCCGGATTCGATCTTGGCGAGGTCGAGGATGTCGTTGATCAATTCGAGCAGGTGCTGGCCGCTTTCGCGGACGATGCTCACGTATTTTTGTTGTTTGTCGTTCAACGTTCCGGCTGTCTGTTCCATCAGGCTGTCGGAGAGACCGATGACGGCGTTCAGGGGCGTGCGTAACTCGTGACTCATGTTGGCGAGGAACTCGTCCTTCACGCGCAGGGCGCGCTCCAGTTCGAAGTTGACCTGCCGCAGGTCGGCGGTGCGCTCCTCGATGCGTTTTTCCAGTTCGGCGTATGAGTTCCGCAGTTTTTCCTCCGCCAGTTTGCGTTCCGCCAGTTCGCGCTGCGAGGCAAAGAACAGGCGGGCGTTGTCCACTGCGATTGCCGCCTGGCTCGCCAGCGTGCCGAAGAGGTTGAACCAGTCCTCGTCGCGTTCCACAACGGAACGGTTGTATGCCTCCAGCGCGCCGATCGCCTGTCCCTTGGCGACGAGCGGAATGCCGTAGTAACTGACGAAGCCCTCGTTCTTTGGAAATCCGGCAGGCATGGAGGCGCGCCCTCTATACGCCAGGTTGGGGATCTGCACGGCGCGTCGTTCCAGCACGACCTTGCCGGCGTAACTCTGGTCGAGACTGATTTCGGCGCCCTGCGGGAGCTGAGTGCGGAAACCCAGCCCAGCCGCGTATTCGAGCGTATTCGTGGCGGGGTTCAGGAGCAGGACCGCGGCGGCATCCACAGACAGCAGTTTGGGCATTTTCGAGAGGATGATGTTCAAACTGAGTTTCATGTCGAAGCTGGAGACGATCGCCTGGTCAATCTCCCGCAGCGCCGCTTCGCGCTTGAGTTGTCGTTGTATCTTTTCGTCCGCCTGTTTGCTTTCGGTGATGTCGTAGATGACGCCGTGCATACTGAGCGGAGCGCCGTTCTCATCCCGGAGTATGGTGGCGGAATCGCGCACCCAGATCGCGCGTCCGTCGCGGGCGATCATTCGATAATCCTGGAAATAGGTCTCTTCGGTCTGGATGCTGTGGAGGTAATGCTTCACCGCGCGGTCGAGGTCCTCCGGGTGGATGCTTTTCCTCCACAAATCGAAACCACCCGCCAGCCACTCCTCGGGGTCGTAACCGAGGATGTCGCGGATGCGCGGGCTGACGAAGCGGGGGGTCGGTTCGGGGGAGCGCGCGTCGTCCAGGTACACGATGGCGGGGAGTTGATCGAGCAGGGAGCGATAACGCGTCTCACTCTCCTCCAGGGCTTTCTCGGTCTGTTTGCGTTCGGCAAGTTCGCGTTGCAGATCCTGGAACAGGCGCGCGTTTTCCAGCGCCACTGCGGCTTGCACCGCCAGAGTCGAAAGCAGGCGTTCGTCCTCCTCGGTAAAGGCGTTCTCCCGCGCGCTCTCCACGCTGATGCAGCCGAAGGTCCGGTCGTAGATGCGGATCGGGACGTACAATCCCGATTTCATTCCGAGAAACGTTTCCACGTATCTGGGGTCCTCGCTCAGGTTGACGGCGCGTACAGGCTTTCCGTGTTCGACGACCCATCCCACCATGCCCTGTCCTACGCGTGTGATCATCGAACGGAGCCGTCCCTCCTGCTCCACATCTTCCGCGTAACTGGACGCCAGCAGTTCGAGCTCCTGACTCTCCCCGCGCCTGACCCGCAGCGCGGCGTGATGCCAGTCCAGTCGTCCCACCATCACCTCGATGACCTTCTCGCCGATCTCCTTGGGATCCAGCGTCTGGCTGAAGGCGATCCCGCTCTGGTATAACGCCTCCAGTTCCACCACGCGGCGTTCGATCTGTTCCTCCGTCTGCCTGCGTTCGGTGACGTCAATGACGACGACCAACCTTTGTTTTTTGCCGTTTATTTCGGGCAGGGAATGTGAGACGATCTCCACGTCAATCAATTCCCCGTTTTTTTTCCTGTGCCGCCACCCTTTCGATCTTTGGATCACATCGGCGCGCGCTCCGATGTTCGCAAACAGCCTGGGCAGGTCCTCCTCCGGGCGGATGTCGGCAATGGTCATCGAGAGGAATTCCTCCCGAGAATAGCCGTAATGGTGGATCGCCATCTCGTTCACGGAAACGATCCCCAGCGTCTCCACGTCGTAGATCCACATGGGGTTCGGGTTGTTTTCGAATAGATCGCGGTAGCGGGCTTCGCTCTCGCGCAGCGCCTCCTCCGCCTCCGCGCGTTGGATGGCGTCGGCAAGCACGTTGGCGACCGATTGCATGAACTGGGCATCGTCGCGGGAAAACCGCCGCTGCCGCGCGGTGTGCGCGCCCAACACGCCGAACGGCTTTTCGGAACTCCCGATGACGACGCTGACGCCGCTCACGACGCCGTGATCGCGCAACAGGGCGGGAACAGTGAAACGCGTTTCGGCGCGCAGGTCTTCGACGATGACCGGCTGGCGCGATAGCAGGGTGAACCCCGCCTGCGAGCCGCGTTCCGCGCCGACGTTGACCGTCCCGACAAGGCCTTCCTTCCACCCCACGCCAGCCGTGAGTTTGAGCGTCCCGCCTTCGGGCGACAGTTCGAGAATCTTGCAAAACTCCACCTCGAGCGTATCCGCGATCATTCCCACAGCCCCCTGAAAAAGCCGCTCGAGTTCCATGCCGCTCAACGCCAGCCGCCCGAGGGAAGCGACAACCGCCTGTTGACGAGCGCGCGCGGCAAGCGCGGAATCGTTTTCCACAACCTGGATCTTCGAACGTTTACTCATAAGGATTTTCCCCCGAACGCTTCCCCATCCCCGCCCCCTTCGCCTCCTGTTCGGACCTCGAGCCTGCTCCCGTCTTCGGGGATTTGATCGCCTCCCCGGTCGGGCCGGCTTCGAGCGCGGCGGGCGCGTCCGTTCCCCGCCGCGCATGACCGCACGATCTCCGAATTCCGGGCTGGGGCTGCAAACGAACGCTCTGTTCCGCCGTTTCAATCCCCCGCCGCCGAACTGTAGCGGCGGTTCGAGTTGACATTGTGAACTCCTTCATTGACGATAAATGGATTGGAACAACTCAGGCGTGAATGATTGTAGCACGACTGGTTGCATAAGACCATTACGAATGTGTTGGGTCGCTGGATAAACCTTGTGGTTCACCCGTGAGCCCCCTGAAAAAATCCTCACCGCGAAGAAGAGAAGCGCCGAAGAAAATTGGCGATCCGCGAAGGAAAGACAAATAACGAAGCGGCTGGCGACGAACACGACCCCTCATAGGGTTCGTAAAAAAATAATCTCCCTCACCTTCCACGAAATGGATGTCATTGCGAGGGCCCGAAGCAATCCCCGCTTTGCAGGAAAATCTATGGCAACAGGAGATTGCTTCTCGAAGACTCGCAACGACATGAGGGAAGTTAATAATTTACTGACCCATAGTACCTTTCCCCGGCGCACGCGAGGCAGAGGATCGCGCCGCGGCGTTCCGTTTCGCGTCCGTTGATGATCTCTTCGCCGCAGGCGTCACAGATCGTTTTCCTCCCGCGCCTGCCGAGAAGTTTAGCGAGCGGTGCGTTCAACCGCACAAACTGACTCGCAAACAACTCTTCGGCGGGCATGATTCGATACCCAAGCAGCATGGCTTCCCACCTGTTGCGCGCGTTGGGGGTGTAGCCGCGCGCCAGGGCGCGGCATTCGTCCGATGGGCGGATGCGGACGGAGCGTCCAGCGTGGGTATCGGTAAATGTCGCCGCGACCTTTCCAAAGTCCAGGATGCGAAGCGTGCGGCTCCCGACGCGGCAGCCGGTTGCGGCGATGAGTCCATCCACCGCGCAGCCGTCCGTTTCCGCGATCACGAGCAGGCGCTTGTCAGCGCGCGGCAATTCGAGTCCCAGGAGTTCCGCCGCGTGCAGCGCCATGCGCGCGCCCAGCACCTGTCGCGGACAAAGATGTTTATGGCGTTTTGCGCTCTCCTGAAGGATGCGTTCAAGCGTGTCCATTTAGGTCTTCCTCGAGCGGAATGAAGCCGCGTCCCAGAATTTCCTGCGCGGGCGAGACGATCACGAAAGCCTGCGGGTCTTCCGTTGCGACGGCGGCTTTCAGGTTGTGCGCCTCGGTGACGGTGAGCGCGCACATCAGGATGGTGCGTTCCGAACCGGTGTACATGCCCTTTCCCTGCATGGCGGTGACGCCGCGTCCCAGGTCCGCGAGGATGCGTTTGGCGACCAGTTCGGCTTTACTGGTGATGACCAGCGCCAGCAACTGTTGGCGGCGATGACGCGGCGCGAACCAGGCGCGCAAGCCTTTGGGTTTGTCCTTGTCCGGGACGGCGGTCGTCTCCTCCCCGAAGCGCGGCAGGACTTCGCCGGTCGCCTGGGTCATTCCCAACGTACCGATGGCGACCATCACGAGGAAGACGTGGAAGACGATTCCCAGGATCAGCATGAGTATGCCGGGGATGGGACCCACCGCTCCTCTGGCGATGAAATCCTGAAAGCCTTCGGCGGGTACGGGAAACAGGTAACTTTTGGCGATCCAGGAGGCGAAAAGGATGGCGTAGATCCAAAGATAATTCCGCCGCAGGCGACGCCCGAACGCCTCCCACAACGAGACCGGGAACTTCGGCAGGAGCAGGTTCTCCGCCAGGCTTTCCGCCCATTCCGCCGAGGGATGAAAGGGCGGCACGAGCATGGCGGCGTAGAAATCCGTTTCCATGAGGCGGATGCGGTAACTCCACAATTCGTAGTAGCGATAACGACGCGCCTCCATGAACAGAAACCAGGTGATCAACAACGTATTGAGAATGATGACGCCGTGATGCACGTTGGGCTGGCTGAAGGAAATGGATAGCGCCGCGCCGGTGGCGACCACCGCCCAGTTGGTGGTCGTATCCAGCCTTTGCCGCCAGACGTTGGCGCGCTGCACCTCGGCGCGGAAGAGATGCACCATCGCGGTGACGAATTCGCCGCTTTTGAGTTTGTAGCCGCGGTACGTCCAGACCGGTTCTTCGGGTTCAGTTTGAGGAGGAGGTACGTTCTTTGGCATGATTCACCTTTCAATCGGTATGACGACCGGCGGAACGATCGTGCCGGGATTAATCAGAGCCTGGCGCGGGATTCGAGCGTTTGCCGAAGCGCACGACAGGCGTCAGAGTTTCCAGAACAGCGACACCGCGATCATCAGGGCGATGAAACAGACGATCGTCAGCGCCCAGCCGCTTTTTATGAAGTCGCGGAATGTGTAATTGGCTGGCGCGATCATGATGATATTGACCGGGTGCGAAAGCGGCGTGATGAAGGAGACGGAGCCTGCAATCGCCGTGACCAGCGCGACAGCCCGGGGATTTACCCCCAGTTGGATCGCGGCGCTGATGGTGATCGGCGCGACGACCAGCGGCGAGATCTGCCCGCCCATCACCTGCGTCAGCGCGGCGCTCAACAAATACGCGCCGGCGACCAGTCCCATGGCGCCCAGCGGCTCAGCCAGCCGCACGATCGCGTCGCCGACGAGTTGTGCCAGCCCGGTCTGGATCATCGCGTAACTGATCGAAATCGTGCCGGCGATCAGGAAGATGGCGCGCCATTTGATCACCCTATAGATCTCGTCGGGTCTCATCAACCCAGCCAGCAGGATCAACACGGCGGCGGCGAGCATGGCGATGTCAACGGACATGCCCGCGAACAGCGCGATCAGCGCGCCGATGGAGATCGCCAGCGTCAACGCCACCTTTGGAACGTCCAGTTCGTTCCCGTTCGACACCGCCTCCACGACGACGAAATCGTGCTGCGCCTTGAGCTCGGCGAGTCTCTCGGGCGGACCCATCAGCAGGAGCGCGTCGCCTGTATGCAGGTCAATGGACGCGACGTCGGTTCGATAACTGCGCTGTCCCCGCCAAAGGGCGACGGCGCTGAATCCGAAACGGGCGCGGAACTCCAGGTCGCGCAGGGTCTTCCCCTCCATGTTGGAACGCGGCGGAAGGACGACCTCCGCGAAAACCGTGTCGCGCAGCAGGGTGGACAGGGGCTGAGTCGAAGGATACACGCGCAAGCCAGCCTCCTCCAGTTGCAGGGCGCGCTCCTCCCGTCCGATGATCACCAGCGTATCGCCTGCCTGGATTTTATTCGCCGTGTCGTTCGCCGGAAGGACGCGGTCGCCGCGCCGAATCCCCAACACAGCCATACCCAGGCTCTCGCCGATGCGCGTTTGACCCAGCGATTTGCCGGCGATGGGCGATTCCGGCGTCACCTCCGCCTCCCACGTGCGCTCCAAAAGGTGGAAGGTCTTGATCAATTCGTCGCTGCTTGGATCCATTCGGACGGTGGGCGGTTCGCGGTCCGGCAGGAAGCGCACGCCGAATAAGGTCAGGAAGAGGAGTCCCACGATGGCTACGAATCCGCCCGTTGGAATGAAGTCCAGTATGGTCAGCGGAGACTGGGGAGGATCAGCCAGCCGCAGCAACCCGCTGACGATGATGTTCGCCGTTGTGAGATAGGTCGCCGCGCCGCCCAGCATCGTGCCGTAGGCGATCGGGATGAGCAATTTGCTGGGCTTTACGCCGGTGCGACGCGAGGCGCCCAACGCGCTCGGCAACAGCAAGGCGCCAGCCGCCAGTGTGTTCATGAACAGAGACAACAGCGCGGCGGTAAACGCGAACAACCCGATCAGCCTCCGCTCCGACTGACCGCCAAGTGAGAGCAGTTTTTTTGCGATCCAACGCGTGACCCCGTATTTATCCAGGCAGGCGGTGATCACGAACAGGGCAAGCAGCGCGATGACTTCCGGCGTTCCAAAGCCGGTCAAAGCCTTGTGCGCCGCGTCGGGCGTATTGGCGGGTCCCACCACGCCCATCCCCAGATATTGCGCCATGCCCAACAGGGCAGCCATGAGCAGCGCCGCGACGTCCTCCCGAAGCCGATTCAGGAAGACCAGCGTCAACGGAATCACAAGGACGAGCAAAACGAAAATTTGCGGAAAGGTCATGAAATGCTCCGACGATGGAGGAGTTTGTCTTCATAGGGATAAACCACGCCTCAGACTCACCCGGGGCTGATTCTGTTTCGAGGGGCTTTTGCGGCGCTAATGTCATTGCGAGCGCTCTTTGCGAAGCAATCTCCACTTGCAATAGGGGATTGCTTCGACCCCTTCGGGAGAACACCGTCTCGCAATGACATGCGTCACTTCGGTAATTTATACGCCTCTTTCGTGGGTTTGAGAGGACGGCTCAGCCAATAGGGTCGGCGATTCCCATCCGGGCTGAATTTATTTGCAGGGCGAGTCATCGCCAACCAGCGGCGATACACTTCCATGGATTTGTTCGTATCCACGAACAGGTCGCCTGCTTTTTCGCCTGCTTCTGCTTTACGGATGCTGAACACCTTTTGCAGCCAGCAGTGGACTCCGCTGATGGGGTCGGGGTGGACGGCGTGGGCGAGGTTTTGGTTCACGCCGACGTTGCTCCACCAAATGCGGCTGGTGTCGGGGTCAGACGATTCCCATGCTTTGCCGCCATGGATGACGCGCATGAGGAATCCGCCTTTGCCATCGTCGTGAAGTTCTACGAGATTCGACGAACCTTTGCTCACGCCTTTATCTTCGTTCAAGCGCCAACGTCCGAGGTGGTGGCTGATGGCGATAATGCCAGGCTTGATACCTTCCGTCACCCAGACCGTATCCACGAAGTGACCGATCTCGGTCTCCACTTTGGCGAGGTCGCCTGTGTCGAGCCCGAGCCGTTGCGCGTCTTCGGGATTCATCCATATCGGATTCTTGTGCGAGATCTCATACAGCCATTTGGCATTTGCGCTGCGTGTGTGAATCAGCGTGGGCAGGCGGAAGTTCGGCAGTAAAATCATCTCGCCTTTTTCGCGGCTGATGTTTTCCTGATGAACATGACTCTTCACCGTCCACGGGATGACATTTTCTTTTTCGCTCCAGCCCCAGTTGGAGAGTGTGTCGCTGAAGAATTCAAGTTTTTTGGAAGGCGTATCAAAGCCTGCCTTGGCTTGTCCATCCACCATCAAGCCGAGGACAGCGCCGGAAGAGTCGAGGACGTGGTCACGCTCATCGGAGGTCAGACCCGCTTCGGGCGGAGTCTGAAGCGTTTTGTCGAAGGGAGAGTAATTCTCCTTCTTCACTTCAAAGACTCCGTACTTGCGCATGTA
>SZPG01000083.1 GCA_030263595.1 Chloroflexi bacterium CFX6 | reverse complement strand
CGCGGACGAGGTCGCGATAATTTTTGTTGGCAGTGTTCCAGCGTGCGAAGTTCTCGTTGAACGGCTCCTCCAGGATGTTCAGTTCGGGGTGCGCCTGGAGGACTTCGTAGAGGCTGGAACTGCCGCTGCGAGGATGGGCGAGGAAGAGGAGCCGGAGGGGGCGATTCATGCCTGATTCTAAAACGACGCTAGAGAACTTCGCCTACGCGGTGGTTTGCTTCATCGCAATCGCCTCACCGCCAGCATCGTAATATCGTCGAATTGCACCGCCTCTGCGATGTGTTCGCGCAGGCGCGATTCGATATCGAGGAGCAGCGTCCCCGCCGATTCGGTTTTGGGATCGAGCAGCGCCAGCAACGGTTCACGTTCGAAAAATTCGCCGCGCGGATTCTTGCATTCTGGCGCGCCGTCGGTGAAGGCAAAGAACAGGTCGCCCGACTCAAATTGATGGGTTTTTTGTGTGAATTTGAAACCTGCCAACAACCCGACCGCGAGTCCTGTCTTTGGCAGTCTGGTCTGCGCGCCATCTGCCCGCACGATCACGGGCGGTTCGTGTCCCGCATTGACGTAGGTGAGCAGTCCGCTTTTCGGGTCGAGGATGCCGAAGAACACGGTGGCGAACATGCCCGTCCTGCCGTGCGTTTTGGCGATGTAATCGTTGGCGAGCGAGATGGAACGCTCCAGCCGCGCCGCGATGGGATCCTGCGCGGCGGTCTCCCGCGTAAAAAATTCGGCGGTTGCCGCGGCGCGGATCAGGCTGCGGAACAGCGTCATGAATAACGCCGCGCCCACGCCTTTGTCGCACACGTCCGCGATGACGAGACCGATCGTCCCATCGGGCAGGTGGAACGCGTCGTAGAAATCGCCCGCCACCTCGCGCGCCGCCTTGAAGTACGCGGCGATCTCCCAGCCTTCGGCGCGCGGCAACTCTGCAGGCAGGAATCCCTCCTGAATTTCGCGCCCGATCTCCAGTTCGCGCTCCAGCCCTTTCAGGTAGAGCTGCTCCTGGTCGCGCAGGCGTTTGCGGTCGAGGCTGGCGCTGATACGGGCGTGCAGGAGGACTGGCTCGAAAGGTTTGGGGAGGTAATCTTCCGCGCCGTGCTGGATGCCCTTGACCACGCTTTTGAGGTCGTTGCTGGCGGAGATGACGATGACGGGAATGTCCCGCGTCGCGGCGTCGGCTTTGACCTGTTCCAGCACGGCGAAGCCGTCCATGACGGGCATCATGATGTCGAGCAGGACGAGGTCGGGGGAGGCGGCGCGGATTTTTTTGAGCGCTTCCTGCCCGTTGGAGGCGGCGATCAGTTCAAAGTTGCGGTCGGAGAGTTCCTGCTGGAGGTAATCCACGTTGTAGGGTTCGTCGTCCACGATCAGGATGCGGGGAGGGGTGTTCATGTCGGGGTTATCCAAGATATTTTTTGAGCGCGGCGAACAGCAGGTTTTCGTCGAGCGGTTTGGTGAGGTAGTCGTTACAACCAGACTCGTGCGCTTTTTGCATGTGACCCTCCATGGCGTGCGCGGAGAGTCCGATGATGGGGACGGCGGGGAGCGTTTGTCGGATTTGGCGAGCGGCTTCGTAGCCGTCCATGACGGGCAGGGAGATATCCATGAGGATCAGGTCGGGTTTGCGTTCGAGCGCCATCGCGACGCCCTGACTGCCGTCCTTAGCGATGAGCAGGTTATAGTCGTCTTCCAGCAGTTGGACGAGCAGGTCTATGTTCAGTTCGGTGTCTTCGACGATGAGGATGGTTTTCATGGGCGCTCCAGGTTAGTGCCGCAAGATTCATCTTGCGATGCGGGGCAACATGAATGTTGCGGTACTGCAAGATTCATCTTACGTCGTCGGGGCAACATGAATGTTGCGGTACGTTAGTTGGATTCGGTTGGAGGCGCGGAATCAGGCGCGAGGTCCGAAGGGGAGGCGTTGCCCTGAGCCTGTCGAAGGGCGGGGGGAGGCTGGTATCGAATCGGGAGGACGAGGGTAAACGTCGAGCCTTTGCCGTGTTCGCTTTGGGCGGTCAGGTCTCCGCCGAGCAGGCGGGCGAGGTCGCGGCTGATGGTGAGTCCCAGCCCCGTGCCGCCGTATTGACGCGTCGTGCTGGTGTCGGCTTGCTGGAATTCTTCGAAGACTTTGCCGAGTGCTTCTTCGGTGATGCCGATGCCCGTGTCGCTGACGTCCACGATAAGCGTTTCGTTGTCCTTGCGGGCGTTGAGGGTGATCGCGCCTTCGGCGGTGAACTTTGCGGCGTTGCTGAGCAGGTTGAGGATGATCTGTTTGATCTTGTCCTGATCGGAATAGACCATGCCGAGGTTGTCGGCTTGCTTGACGAGGCGCACGGTGGGCTTGACGAGCGGGGCGGCGGTGTTGGCGCACAGGTCAATGAGCGCGTTGGCGTTGAAGTTCGCGGCTTGCACGTCCATGCGACCCGCTTCGATCTTGGCGATGTCGAGGACGGTGTTGATGAGGTGGAGGAGATGCTCGGAACTGTCGAGGACTTTGTCGAGATTCTCGACCTGTTGTTGGGGGAGGACGCTTTCGCCTTTTCTGCGGACGATGCGCGTGAAACCCATGATGGCATTGAGCGGCGTGCGCAGTTCGTGACTCATGTTGGCGAGGAAGGCGCTCTTTGCATGGTTGGCGTGTTCGGCGGCGGCGCGGGATTCCTGGGCTTCGTTGAAGAGGCGCACATTTTCGAGGGCAACGCTCATGCTATTGGCTATTGTTTCCAGCAGGTGTAAATCTGCTTGAGTGAATGCGTTTTCCAATTCCATGTTCGCAACCTGGATAATGCCGATCACCTTGTCAGAGGCAATAATCGGGGAGCCGATACCCGATTTTGGCCAGCGTCCGAGGCGTTCGTCAGGATTCGCATTAAGCGCTTCAGGAATGTTTGCAACCTCTCGATTGATTATCCACGGCTTACGCGAATCGATCAGGGATTTTCGTAATGGCGCGTCGCTCAATGGGATAGGCTCTTCATTAGGGAGCCTTGTTTTCTGCGACCATAGGTAAGGCGTGCTGATAAGATCGTGTTTTTCATCATAATAGTTGATGGCGACCGTTTCTGCGTCGAAAATATCGCGGATTTTATTGCCAATGAGATCGTAGATGGCTTGCATGTCCAATTTGCTTGATAGCCCTGCTTGAATACTGTTAATGACCGCAAGTTCAGCATTGCGCTGTTCGGTCTCTTGAAGCAGGCGCTGGGTTTCGTCGAAGAGGCGCGCGTTTTCGAGGGCGACGCTCATCGAGTTGGCGAGGGTCGTCAGCAGGCGCAAATCCGATTCGTCGTAGGCGTTTTCCTTGTCGAGGTTGGCGATGTGGATCATGCCTTTGATGTCCCTGCCGACCATCAGCGGGACGTTCATGCCCGATTTGAATTCTTCGCCGTTTTCAAGGACTTGCCCACCCAGCGCGCGGTACTCTTGCACATTACGGTAAATCCGAGGCTGGGGGGCGTCTATCATCAATTTGCACATCTGCGAGTATGGATGAGTCTCGATGACAAAGCGTTGTTTCAAAAAGCAATAGGGGGTGTCCTGACATTCGCTTTCCTGATTGAAGAGATAGATCGCCGTCCCTGTGGCGCGGAAGATGTCGCGGATTTTGTCGCCGACGAGATCGTAGATCGCCTGCACGTCGAGTTTGGAGGCGAGTCCATCCTGCACGCTATTGATGATGGCGAGTTCGGCGGCGCGTTGTTCGGTCTCTTGAAGCAGGCGCTGGGTCTCGGTGAAGAGGCGCACGTTTTCGATGGCGATGGTGGCTTGATCCGCGAAGGTCTGGAGCAGGCGGACGGTTTTTTCGCTGAACTCGCCCGCTTCAGGACGCGCCACGCAGAACGCGCCGATGGCGTTGCCTTCGCGCAACATGGGAACCCACAATCCACTGCGGAAGCCGAGCGAAGCGACGAGCGGGCGCGTGGCTTCGGGGATGTCGGGGTCGTTGAGCGCGTCCACGACGCGAATCACCTTCTTGTCGAGGATGGAGCGGGCGGAGTATCCGCCGTCGCGGGTGAGCGGACGCGGGTACTCGCGTCGAATCTCATCCGTGGCTTGCGGGGTGAAATTCCTGAGCGCGGTCATGTCGAGCATTTTGCCGTCGTAGTTGTAGACCGCGCTGAAATTCGCGCCGCACAATTTGAGCGCGTTCTCCGAGATGGCGTCCAGCACGGGCTGGATGTCCGTGGGCGAGGCGGCGATGACGCGCAGGATTTCGCTGATGGCGGTCTGGTATTCGAGGTTTTCGGTGATTTCGGCGTTGCGCGTTTGCAGTTCGTTGAACAGGCGCACGTTTTCGATGGCGATGACGGCTTGCGAGGCGAAGGTCTTCATCAACTCGATCTGCGTCTCGGTGAACGGCGCGGGGTCGCGTTTGCCGATTCCGATCGCGCCGATGGCTTCGCCTTCGCGGATCAACGGGACTTGCAGGACGCTGTTGAGGATGTTCGCCTTGACGTAGCGGCGCGTGATCTCGGGCAGGTCGGGCGCGTGTTCCATGTCGGGGATGTGGACGATGGCGCGGCTCAGAATCGCCCGCGCAGACAACGTGCTGTCCCAGCCAAGCGGCGCGGGGTAGGACTGACCCGAAACTTCGCGCGCGGTCTCCAGGGCGTCTTCCGAAACGTCGCTCGACGCGACGCTGTAGACCATCGTCCCGTCGGTGCGATAGACTTCGGACATGCTGGCGTTGCACAAGCGCCGCGCGCTTTCCACGATCACGTCCAGCACGGGCTGGATGTCCGTGGGCGATTGGGCGATGACGTGCAGGATTTCGTTGGTGGCGGTCTGGATTTCGAGCGATTCGGTGATCCTGGCGCTGGCGCGTTTCGCAAGGTCGCGCTCTTTCTTCAACGCGGCTTTTACTTTGCTCAACTCGGCTTGAACGTCTTTTGGCGGTTTTCCCCTCTCCGTTTTTTGGGACGGTTTTCCTGCCATGGTCACTGCTCTTTTCTGTCCGATTGTTTATCGGTCATAGGCGCGAGTCAGGTCGAAGCGCTTTTTTGCGAAATGTTCCTTCTGGAGTCGGTCGAATCAATACATGGCAGACTCGCGAGTCTGCCATGCGTGGATTGAGTCTGCATTTAGAAGGAATTGATCGCAGTCTGGCGGTCGGTGAAAGTTTCGATGAACATATCAAAGCCCGCGGTGTCGAACGCGACCTTCGTGTTTTCTGAAAGATTTAGGAGTTTCAAATGGGGCGATTTATATGCGCCCTCGCTGATGCCCTTCCTCATCTCTTCATCCGTGACGTTGTCTGCGCTGACTTCACGAAGTTTGTTGAAGATCTGATGCAGGGCGCGCAGGCCGGCGCTGCTCATAAAGGGCGCGTGTTCCATGTCCACAAGGATGTGCCTCGCTCCGCCCTCGATCAGGCTCAACACGTTGGCCTGAAAAGCGTCCGCAGTGGAAACGTCCACGTTCCCTTCCACATGCACTATTGTCACCGGCACGCGGCCGGTCATGGTGGATACTTTGATATCCATGTTCTTCTCCTTTGGCTGGTTGGCTTTATCGAACTAATTATAATTGGTTCTTTGCTCCTATCCTGGCGGGCAAACAGACTGATGATTCTGCGGCGCAAGCCTGAGACCTGCGCTACGAGTTCGCGGCGAATTCCATTTTCAACGGAATCGCGCGCGACATGGAATCACCCACGGGCGAGGAGCGTTCGCAACGCTCGCGCAGATAGGCGATCTGTTCGGAAGTCGCGCCAGGAACGGAAATCCGCACGGTGTAGGAAATGCCGTCGTAGCCCGAACCAGGCGCCCCGTCCAGGCCGAGATACGAGCGGACATTGAAATGCCCCGTCGCCTCCACCGAGAGCGATTCGATCTTGAGTCCGAGGAAGGATGCGTGCATGGCGATCAAATCCACATCGCAGGCGGCGAGGGAAGCGAGGAACACCTGCATGGGGTTGAACTCGTCGTCGCCGCCGAGGTGGAGAGTCATGCCTTTGAACTCGACGCGCGAACGCGAGCCGCCCTCCCAGTGCGCGACGAGCGCGGGATTGCGGTCGGCTTTTTCGGGCTGCTGCGCGCAGATGTTTTTGAACTCCAACAGTTCGCCAACTTCCACGCCGTTGATGGGGGTGTTTTCACTCATGTTTTTCTCCTTTGGCTGAAATAAGGAACGATAGGGAATTTTTTGGCGCGCCTCCTTTCTTATCTTGTTTCATGATGCGCATCGAACAGCCTTGTCCAGCAATCGGCGCTGCCTGCCAATAGATTCAACCCTTCTCGCGCGGGTCTGTTGCACGGACTTGCATCCATCTTTTTGGCGACGACCTCCGCCGCAGGCGAAAAATACGCGACCCACTCGCAATGCAAATCGCCCTCCTCGTGCCGCGTGAAGACCGCCATCTCCGCAGGTCTGCCCGCTGACTCGAAGAGCGGCTGAAAGATTTGTCTGATCTCTTCGGATGGGATGTCCGCCCACATCCCGTCGCCGAGTGTTTTGGAGAACCAGGTCATGTCTTTTGCGGTCTGGGATGCGGCGCCAGATTCTCCTTGCCAAACTTCCGAATCAGGATGATCGCAATCACCCACGGCAAAACGCCGTACAGCGTCTGCGCGGTCATGTTCGCCGACGACAGCACGAGATACGATTGCACCGTGTTGCCCCAGCCGTGCAGCAGGATCATCAACCACACGCTTTCGGTATTGTTGTACAACCACGTGTTGACGATCGTCCAGCCGACGATGCCGAGCGTCAGCCCAAGCAGCGAAGCGACGAGCGCGCCCGCGCCCGCCGCGCGGTTGTAGTAAATGATGAACGGGAAATGCCACACGCCCCACAGGAGTCCCAAAATCCAACTGGCTTTTTCAGCGTTGTAGCGGCTCTGCAAGCGCGGCAGGGCAAACCCGCGCCAGCCTGGCTCCTCGGCGATGCCCGTGAAAATCAGCATATAAAAAAAGAACGGGATGAACGACCCGCTGGGCAGTTTCGCGGCGTAATCCATTTTGCCGCCCGTGGACATCAACCCGAATCCCAGACTGACCGCCGCAAGGATCAACGGGATGCCGAACGCGGCGAAATACCACTTCGCTTCGACCTTCCATCGAGCGGATCGGCGCCAAAGGTCTTTTAGCCCCTCCGAGCCTTCAACCGCGCCCGTGACGATCAGCGCCGCGAACAACGGTCCCGCCCCGAGCGTGAACAGGATGTAGACCCACGCCTGTTGCGGATTTAACCCTCCGCCCAACAGCGCGACGAAATACTCGAAGTTGGTCTCGTTGCTGAGCGACATACCCTGCGCGGGCGCGAGCGCGATTGCCGTCAGTTGCAGAGTCCAGGTGATGGCATACGCCAGGATGAAGAACGATACGAGCGGATATTGTTTGATGAGTTTCATGGTTTCTCTTTTGACGAGATTATTGTTTCCTGACAAGCCGTTCGATCTGCGGCAGGTGCGTCAATTCATGCGACGCAAAATAACTGACCTGCTGTTTGATGGATACAACCCCAAATTCTTCGTGACGTCCCGTGCGCCACCAATCGGCGAAGGGGATCAACTCAAGTTTGGCGATCATCTCCTGACGGGAGGTTTGATACGCGTCGAATATCTCGCGCACAGACGGCGGGCGCGCGTTCTCGTCCCTTGCCCAGGCGAAGACGGCTTTTGATTCCAGCACAGGATTTTCTTCTTTGAGGAACAGGTCAACGCGGAAGGCGATGACGCCCTGCGCGTCGCGCAAATGCGAGATGACGTTGCGGATCGCCCAGCCACCTTCCGCGGGTTCGCGCGTCAAGTGTTCTTCGCTCAAGCCTTGAATCAGCGCGGCAACTTCGAGCGGAGTCTGGCGCAGGCGCTCCAGCGCTTCGGTTGGGTCGAGCGCTTCGAGCCAGTAGACAGGCGGGAACCATTGGAAGGTCCCGCCCCACGCGCCGCAGGTGGGACATTTTTCGGGGACGCCGCCGAGAGTCAACTGTCCGCAGGTGCGGCAGACGTAGGGGTGTGGAATCTCGTCAATGAGCGGGAGCCGCCCCGAGGTCAGGGCAGAGGCGCCTTTGTGGAATGCGGTCTGTAAGTTGGCGTCATCCAATTCAGCGGCGACGCGTTCGATGTCGCGGGCGAGAGTCTCTTTATCGCTGGGCAGGTTCAATTCCCACGCGGCGCGGCGGCTGATTGAATCCGCTTGAGCGCGGGCGATCTTGGCGAGGTTGTATTGCCCTTCACCTTCGAGGCGTAGGGCGAGGGAGAGGAACTGTGTAAGAGCGTATGCCAATTCCATATTTTTCATCCTTGTTCGGGCGCTTGAAACAGAGTGATTTGCATTCCGTCGGGGTCCTGCAAGCGGACGTTATAATCGCCCCACGGGGTCATCACGGGCAGATGAACCAGCGTCGCGCCGTGCGCCAGCAAGCGCTCCATCGCGGACTTCAGGTCTGGCACCTGCAACGCAAAGCGGATCTGCCCGCTGACGCGCTTCCCCGCTTCGAGTTCGTCAATCACCTCCGCCTGCCACTCGTCGAATAGTTCGAGCGTGGCTTTGCCCATATCGAGCACGAGCGCGTGACCGCCGTCGTTGCTCCATTGGGCGGCGGGTTCCATGCCGAGACCTTCGCAATAGAATTTGACGAGTCGCTCATAGTCGCTCGTCGTGAGCGCGACGCGCAATTGAAGAATGGGAGGGGTTGGTGTGGACATGTTCAATTCCTTTCGTTGGATAACTACAAGTGCTTTCCGTTTTCGATCACTGTCTTGCCATCAATCTCCAGCGTCGGTTGACCCACAACGCCGTCAATGTGAATGGTCGCCACATTTTTGCCGCAGAGAAAATCATTGCGCCCGACCGCGACATGAACTGTGCCGAGAACTTTTTCGTCGGTGATGATGTTGCCCTGCAATCGCGCCTTGGGGTTCGTGCCGATTCCCAGTTCGGCGACAACACGAGCCGATTCGCCGTGCTGGTCGAACGCGTTGCGAAGGAACTCCGCGCCCGCGCTGCCTTCCACTTCGATCACGCGTCCCTTTTCAAAAACAACCCGCACAGGTTCGGTGAGCAAGGTTCCAGGCAGGCACTTGTCAATCACCAGCACGCCCTCCGCGCTGTCTTCGATGGGCGCGATGTAAATTTCGCCCGAGGGAAGATTCCCGAACACGCCGCGCCCGCGCAAGATACCCGTGTCCGTCCTCCACTCCCTGCCTTCGAGCGACATCCGCAAGTCGGTTCCCAATGCGGTGGTGACGCGCGCACTGGAACTGCCGCGTAATCGCTCCGCCAGCGACGCAGTGAACACGGCGATTTGTTCATAGTCCGCGCTCATCTCCAAATCCAGAATGCTCTGGTCAATGAACGCGCCGATGCCCGCCCGCGCCGTCCCTTTGACGATGGCGGCTTTGCCTCCATTCCAGGCGGGCAATTCTTTCGCGGGGTTCATCGAAGCCAATAACAAGATGATGGCATCCGCTTCGGTCATCAAATTCAACAGTGCGGACGGATACGCGTCGAGCGGACGTCTCGCGTTCGGTAAGGTATAACTCCACAACTCGGCGGGGTCGGTCTTCGCCGCTTCGGCGAGCAACAGGTCGCGCGCGTGCCCGAGCGGCTCATCCACCGCAATGAGAACCTTCTCCCCGCGCTGTAACCCCATGCAGGTGTGGACGACGTTCTTTACCCATTGAGGCGTTTCAGTTTTGTTCATCATTGTCAACCTTTCCTTTCTTCAACCCATCCCGCAATTGACGTGCGAGACTCGCCAATTCATCCAATTTGGATTCATCCAGACTCGTCCACGGCGCGAAGAAGAGATGCTCCGTTTCCGCTTCGACCTCCGCCCGAACCTGTTTGCCCTCCGCTGTGATTTGGATCCTCCCCAAAGCGTCGTCCGCCCAGCCGCGCCGCGCGAGTTCCATGACGTTCTCCGCCAACAATTCCCGCGTAGGGACGCGCCGCTTGACCTGATCGAACAAGTCGTCGAAGGTCATCACATCATTTTGCGACAGTTTGTCGAGCGTCTCCCACACGTGACCCTGAACTCCGTGCGCGCTCCAACATGCAATGTAAATATCATCGCGGAATGCCGAGAGCGACCCAAAGCGGACAATGAAATCTTCGAGCGGACATTTCGTCCCATAGCGGCTGTAGTTTTCGTATTTGTGGGAAAGGTAGAAGTGGGAAGGCGGTTCGGGCGCGGCGAGAGAGGCGGTCACCAATCGTCCGAGATATTCCATGAGCCTTTGCTCACGTTCATCGGGGATTGGTTTCAGGCTGGCAAGCGAGTCTCCAGCGGCGCGCCATATTTTCTGCGCAACGTCCATTCCCTTTTGAGAGCGGGTATATCTTCCGCTTCCATCCGAGATCAAATATCCCTTCTGCGCGGCGGAGGCAAACCCTTCCTCATTTTCCCGCGCCTGCCCGTATGGAAACATCCGCATGTAGTCTGCGGTGGTAAACGTCTCCGCGCCGAAAAGCCAGACCGCAACAAGCCATGAGAAAAAATCGGGTTCCAACCCCATCTCTTCGGCGGCTTTGTCCATGGCGGGGTAGCCGTAATCGCCGAGGAGGTCGTAACTTTCTTCGAGCGCCGACCAGGTGGAATTAAGATTCATGATTACTTCTCCTTTATCTGGATTCCAAAATGCTCGCTCAACGCGCGGACAAACGCCTGCTCGCCATCAATAGGCGTTTCCTCTCTTTGACCGTTGCGCGTGACGATCAACGAGTCGTTTGTCAGGCTGATCCTGCCGTCTTCCGTGGCGCGGGAGCAGATGCGTCCCTGCACGAAATAGGATTCAGGCGCGGTCTCGTAGTAGGCACACGCGTCGCGGAAGTCATCCAGCGTCAGCGGGTCGAGGCGGAAGATGTACTCGTTATACCACTCATTTGTTTCAAGAAGCCTTTGCAATAGCCAGCGGTCACCCGTGCGCGTGAGGCGGTAGGTCGAATCTACGCCGTGTTGCTCGCCATCGAAATCCAACCGCAGAGGCAGGCGGGACGAATCTCCGAAGCCCACATCGGCGATCCAGCGTTACTCGAGTTGAATCAGCAGGGTGAAGTGGTCAATCTCGGCGGGGATGCCGCCGCGCTTGTTGACGACGATCTTCTCGAACAGCGCCGCTTCATCCAGGACGATGCGCCTGCCGCGGTGGATATCGAGATTCTCGAACGGGACAGCGAGCAGGTGCGCGCGATGCAAGCCGCGCAGAGTCTCGATCGTCGGCTTGGTGGCGCCGCGATAGTTGATGCGGTTGAGGTAGGCGGAAACGTCTATCATGCTTTCAGTCTCAGAATCAGAAACGAGGCTTGCTTTTTGTATTCACGCTACGATTTGCCAAATCGCATTGGACTAAAGGCAGTTCCATTGGGGCGCACGCCTGTCCGCATGGTTTGGATGAACTCATCGAGCGTGAGCGAACTGACGAAGGGACGCGGATTCGGGACTGCCCCGCCGAAAGAGGAGGCGGGCGTCCCTTCCATGTCCGCGCCGTGACAGCCGCGGCAATCGCCGAAGGTGGCGACATACTTCCCGTATTCAGGAGTTACGCCTGCGGGCGGCGCGTCAATCGAACTCGCGACAGGAGCAGGCATGGGAAACATTCCCGAACCCATAGGAAGTTGAGTTTGTCGCCCGTCGGGACGTCGTTCGTTTCGGCGGGTTGACTGCGCAGGTAGGCGATGACCGCTTCAATGTCGGCGTCGCTCAATTCGCGATATGAAAGCGAAGACATCATCAGCAACAGGTTGCCGTCCTTGTCCACACCGTAACGGATAGTGCGGAAGATTTCGCCGTCGGTGTAGTCCGCGAGTTTTCCGCCAGGGGTGAGATTCTCGGTTGTCGCCTGACCCATGAAACCGAAGCCTTCGTCCGCCGCCATGTTCCAGCCGCCCTTAAGCGGGAGCGCTTCGCCCACGCCGTGACAGCCGACACAGCCGAGGTTGACGATGTATTCGCCGCGCGCGACCTGTTCGGGGGTCGCGTCCACTTTGAGGTCGGATGCCGCTTCGACTTTCGGGGAATAGACGGTCATCATTCCTTTGATGCCCCAAAACGAGAGCGCGGCAAAGACGAGTGTGAGCAGTCCCGCGCCCAGCCCGCCGAGAATCTTGACCCACATCCGCTGGGCTTTGACGGCGCGGACGGTGAGCCTTCCGAAGAAAAAGGCGATTGCAAGTACGATGAGTAGAACGAGCAGGTTGACGAACATAGTATTCTCCTTTAGTGAATTTTTTGTGCCGCAAAATTCATTTTGCGTTGAGTCGCAAGATGAATCTTGCGGTACTCATCCCTCCAGCGCCTTCTTCAAGGCTTGCATGGTCTCTTCCATCTGTTTGTCCATCTGACCTTTCATCAGACCTTCCGCGAGTTTGAAGACGCCGCTGAATTCGCCTTCGCCCCACACGTTGACCAACGTGCCGCCGTCCCGCCCCACACGTTGACCAACGTGCCGCCGTCCTGCGCGGTGAAAGCGAATCCGCCGCGCATGGAGGCGGGCGCGTCCACGGTTTTGTATTCGTAGCGCGCGGGCGGCTCCCAGGCGGTGACTTCGGACTTCATCTCCATGCGCTGACCGAATAGTTTGGAGACGAACATGTACTGCGTCCCGACGCGCGTCTCGCCATCGGTCAGGGTCTTGGATTCGATGAATCCGACCATCCATTTGGAGGCGTTGGCGAAGTCGGTGGCGAAGGCGAAGGCTTTCTCGGGCGGGCAGTTGATGTGGATTGATTTTTCGACTTTCATGAGATTTCTCCTTTGGTTAGACATCCGACGTTAGAGAACGTCGGTTACGCAATTACCGCGTAGCGGACGTTCTCTAACGTCCGCTTGCGCCCAAACGCAAAATGAATTTTGCGGCACTACTTGAATCTCGGTATCAAAAACGGCGTGGACTTTTTATATTCCAGGTACGATTCGCCGAAGCGCAACTCCAGTTCGAGTTCTTCGAAGTATTTGAGGAAAAAGAGATGGGCGGGGATCAAGCCCAACGAAGCGGCGACCAGCACA
>SZPG01000082.1 GCA_030263595.1 Chloroflexi bacterium CFX6 | reverse complement strand
GAAATGGTTCGTCCTCAAAAGCACGCCCAACGCCCTGATCGTCCTCTCGGAAGGCGTCGAAGAAGGCATCCACGACCTGGACGGCGAAGACACCCTCCGCGTGGACGCCCAGGGAGCCAACTTCTCCTTCCACATCAACGACCGACTCGTCACTCAGGTCACCGACCCCGATTTTGCCAGCGGGGAAGTCGGTCTGTACGCCCAGACCTTCGACAGCGCCCACACCCACATCCACTTCGATTCCCTCACCGTCCTCGACTTCGAAGCGCCTCTCGTTTGCACGGTCAAAGCGCTGGCGTTGAATCTGCGAACGGGACCGGGAACGGGATATTCCTCCTCCACCTTCCTCACCAGGGACGACGTCGTTCAGCCGCTGGGCGTCAACTCCGATGGCGATTGGATCAAGGTGGGCATGGGGGGAAGCGAAGAGCAGGGTTGGGTATCCAGGGAATATTTATCCTGCACCGTGGAGCTGGATCAATTGCCTCTCGCCCTGCCGTAAAATCATCTCCGCCGCATCTGTCACTTCCATGCCTGGAACGGATCTTACCCAATAAAACCCCACTGAACCAAAATACGAACCCGGAACGTCCGCCTGGAGGATCTCCGGAGTTCGTTTTTTTATCATTTCAATTCATTGTCCCGTTCGGGGAGTACTGTATAATTCCGACATGCCCAGTCTGACCGGCAAAATGCTAGGCAAAGTGCACGTGGACATGTTCCTCGCGAAAGGGGGAATGGCGGAGGTGTACATCGGCACGCACACCACTCTCCATCGCTCGGTCGCCGTCAAGTTTCTGAAAGCCGACCTGCAGGAGGAGCCTGAATTGCGCGACCGTTTCGAACGCGAAGCGCGCGTGATCGCCATGCTGAGACACTCCAACATCGTCCAGGTCTTTGATTTCGACTCGTATCAGAACCAGCCCTACCTTGTGATGGAATACGTGCCGGGCGTTTCACTGGGGACATACCTGCGTGAATTGCACAAACGCAACCAGCGCCTTGATATTCTCCAGATACAGGACCTGCTCAAAAAAATCGCCGACGCCCTAACCTACGCCCATAGGAACAACGTCGTTCATCGGGACGTCAAACCTGCCAATATCCTGTTGACCTCGCCTACCATCCCGATCTCCGCCGAGAAGCCGCTCCCGAATGACGTGGAACCGATCCTGACGGATTTCGGTCTCGTGCGATTCCTGCAATCGAACAAACAGACCAGCACCGGCGTCATCACCGGCACGCCCGCTTACATGAGTCCCGAACAGGCGCGCGGCGACCGCGTCGACACCCGCTCGGACGTTTATTCGCTTGGCGTCACCGTATATGAAATGCTCGCGGGCAGGGTTCCCTTCGAGGCGGATTCGACCATGAGCGTTCTGCACATGCACATCTACGATCCGCCTCCGCCCATACCAGGGCTTTCCGAGGAACTTCAAGAGGTGATGGACCGCGCCCTTGCCAAAGACCCGGAGGAACGCTTCCAGACTCCGTTCGAATTTGCCCGGGCATTCGAAGCCGCCTTCGCGGGGATAACTGAAGCCGAAACCTTGCTCTACCCGTCCGCCGCGTCGAAATCCGTCACCACCAGGCGGAGAGATGGAGTGACCGTTGCGAACGCGGCTGTGAAAAAACACAATACGCCGGTGATCATCGGCTTGCTTGGGATCACTGTCGCATTGGGAGCGCTGGCGGTCGCCCTCTTGCCAAACCGATCCGCGGCGACACAACCGTCCCCCGCTCCAACCGAAGCGCGCGAGCCCACCGTTATTCCAGTCACACCGCTGGACTCAACCTCCAGCCCGCTTGAACCTGCCCCAAACCCCGATCCTGTTGGCCTGCTTCGCTTCCAGGATGGATCCGCAGAGGCGGACCAGGTGACATTTTCATCCGGGAACCTCCCCCCTCCCCCGGAGGGGACCCACTATGAGGCGTGGCTGATCGCGGACGACGGCGAAAGTCTCTTCAGCGTCGGCGTCATCCAATTCGACGCGGAGAGCCGCGCCTCTCTCGCCTTCGTGGATCCTGCGGGACGCAACCTGATCGCCTTCTATCACGGAATGCAGATCACCATCGAGCCCAGCCCGGACAATAACCCCAACCCCTCGAACGAGATCGCGTTCTCCATGTCCCTGCCGCCCAACGGCTTCGCGCACGTCAGGCATCTATTGTCCGAATTCAGTTCCACGCCGGATCGAACCCCATTCGTGCGCGGCTTGAAAAGGGACACGGATTTGTTGAACGACCTGGCACAGGAGATGTTGACGTCTTTCGAGGCGGGCGACGAGGAAAACGTCCGTTTGCAAGCCGAACAGATGCTAAACCTGATCCTCGGCGATCAAAGCCCGGACCGCAGGGATTGGAACGGTAACGGAAACATTGACGACCCCGGCGACGGCTATGGACTGCTCTTGAACGGAAGCAACACCGGATACATCCAGGGGACGTTCACACACGCGAACCTTTCCATCCAATCAGCGGACGCGACGGAGAACATGCTGATCCATGGGGAGCACGTTATGATCGCCGCGGAAAACGTCAGCGGGTGGACGGCTCAATTGCGGGACCAGTTGATCGGTGTCGTCGAAGCGTCGTCCTTATCCGAAGCGGAAAGTTTCATCCGCCAGGCAGTCGTCCTTGCGAATCAGATCCGAAACGGGGTGGACGTCAACGGCAACGAGAACGTCGAACCGATCCCCGGCGAAGGCGGAGCCATGACCGCCTACGAACACTCCTATTACATGGCGGATATTTTATTGCTGCCGTAACGCGGCTTTCGAGCCGCAGCCCAACCGCGGCGCTGCGAAGCCTTCCGCCTCGGGGGAATGACCCGACTTCTTTACCCAATGTATAATCGGGCGTATGAAAACAAAACAGCCGAATTCAAAGATGTGTTTCATCTGCGGGATCGAAAACCCGGTGGGATTGCACCTGCACATTTACGAAACGGAGCCGGGCGTGGTCGAAACGACCTACACCGCGCCGGATCATTTCCAGGGGTATCCCGGCGTCCTGCACGGCGGCATCGTCGGCGCGATCATTGACGAAATCTCCGGGCGGGCGCACATGGGCAGCGACCCGCAGAACCCGCGCTTCATGTTCACCGCCAAACTCGAAGTGAAATATCGCAGGAACGTACCTGTCGGAAAACCGTTGAAGATCGTCGGCCGGGCGGGCAAATCGAAAACCAAATCCGCCGAGGCGTGGGCGGGCATTTACGACGCCGAAACGAACGAACTGCTCGCCGAAGGCAGCACATTGCTCATCAACGTCCCCGAAGAGCAATTCGACCAATCGAGGCTGGGGGAATTGGGATGGAAGGTGGTCCCGGAACGATGATCCGGGTGGGTATAATTGATTCACAAGAGGAGACCATGATCACAACCTATCATCGCCCGAAAACTTTGGACGAAGCCCTGACGCTTCTCGATCAACCGAACACCCTGCCTCTCGGAGGCGGAACGCTTCTTTCCACGCCGACGACTGATCCTGTTCAGGCGGTTGATCTCCAACTCCTGGGCTTGGATACGATCACCCCCTTGGGCAACAGTCCTTCGACAGGCTCAGGACAACGCCTCGAACTCGGCTCGACGCTCACGCTGCAATCGCTTCTCGAATCCGAACACTGCCCCGAGGCGTTGAAGTCCGCGCTGAAACTCGAAGCGCCGTTGAACCTCCGCAACGCCGCCACCCTCGCGGGGACCCTGGTCGCGTGCGACGGGCGTTCCACGTTTGCAACGGCGCTCCTTGCCCTCGATGCAAAACTGACGATCATCGTAGATCGTCAATCGCAGATCGTAAATCTCGGCGACTTTCTCCCCCTCCGCCCGCGCGGACTCATCACCTCCATCGCCATCCCTTTGAACGTCAAACTCGCCTTCGAATATGTCTCGCGTACCCCCGCCGATAAACCCATTGTCTGCGCCGCGCTCGCGCAATGGAATTCGGGACGCACGCGGCTGGCTGTTGGCGGTTATGGAAAAAGTCCCATGCTGGCTATGGACGGGACCGAATCCGAGGGCGCGGACGCCTCGTCTGCGGACGCCGTCCTCCGTTCAGCGCAGGCTGCCGCGCGCAACGCCTTCCACGAAGCGGCAGATGAATGGGCAAGCGCGGATTACCGCATGGATGTCGCCGCGACGCTGGCGAAGAGGTGTTTGGAGGGAATTTAGGGTTCAAGCCCCGGATCCCATTCGTCCTCTGATTTGAGCCAGGATCCTTCCTCGAATTCCTTCACGTACAATTTCATCACCTCGAAGTCCGCGTTATAGACGGACGTGTTGCCGAGGATGGGGTCCTGCACACGGCTGAGCGTGAACAGGTTTTCGGGGAAACTGAGGAATTCGATCTTTTGCGTGTCGAACATCGTTGCAAGGCAGGCTAATTGACCGATCTCCACAGGTCCCAGGTCGGTTTGGACCGAGCCGCGAAAGGCTTCGATCAATTCGGGCAGCCGCGGGATCACGCCCGGACTGAGAAGTTTCTCGGCAATGGCGCGCAGGACCAGGTTCTGCGCCTGGACGCGTTGAAAATCCCCCTGCGGACGCATACGCGCCAGGAGCATCGTGCGATAGCCGTTCAGATGCTGGCTGCCAGCCGGGAAATAACGATTGGAATCCTTCGACCCCTTCACGCGTCCATCAATCGCATAAGGTAATTGAATGTCTATCCCGCCCAGCGCGTCCACGATGCGCGAAAAGGTTTGCAGGTTGACCGCCACGTAATGATCCGAACGAACATCGAAGTTGTGCGCCAGGGTCAACGAGAGCAGGCCGGGTCCCTGACTGGGACCGTCGAAATACGCAAAACCCGGATTGCCATACAGGTAAGCCTGATTGAGTTTCCCGTGCGTGATCCCATGATGGCTCTCGATGCCCGGGATCTCGACATACAGGTCGCGCGGAAACGCCAGCAATTGGACGCGAGGTTCGACGAAATCCACGCGCACGAGGCGGATCGCGTCCGCAAGCCCGGCGTTGTAGTTGTTATTGCGGTGGTCGCTCCCGATCAGCAGGATGAACATGACGCGCGGTCCGCCGCACAGGGGCGGGATTTCAGTCGGAGTGGGCGTCAGCGTGGGGGTCGGCGTCAAGGTTTGGGTCGGGGTGACAGATGGAGTATGGGTGCTGGAAGCGGTCGGCGTGACCGTCGGGCGGATGACGCTGTTCAAAGCCCCGCAGCCGAGCATCACAGGCAGGAGCAAAAGGAAACACAGGAATAATGCGCCTAATCCGAACCGGGGTGAAGGATGGGGATCAATGCTTGTCATGGGAGTTGTCCGTCGGGGAATATTTATGGGAACCTGGCGTCGCCATATTTATACAACAGAATTCCCCCGAAGTTTGTTCCAATCCACCCTGCCGCCTTCGAGAGAACCGTTGGCGCATGGAAAGCGCAATCTATGAAGGTATAATTTCCCCCGTCTGAGAGAGTGTCTGAAAACAACAATAGCCAGGAGATCTCATGTCGAGGCAATTCAAACTCATCGAAGAACGAAACATCCCGGAACTGAACGCGCTGGCGCGCTACTACGTCCACAAACGGACGGGCGCGAATTTGGGGTTGAAGGTGACGAAGGCGTTGTAGAAAATGGAGACCGGAGAATTGGAGATTTGACGAGGCGTTATGTCCGAGATTGACGATCAACTGGTCTCCGAACTCTGGGCGCGGGATGTGCGCTTCATTTTGGGATCCAAGCCTGACCACCCACCAAAACTCGCTCCTGCAGCCCTGATTGCCGCGCTCGCGAAAAGCCGTGAAGCGCGTATGCAATTGAGTCTAATTCCGCTTTTCCTCCGCCACCCGGAGTTCGCCGCTCATGCGGGAAAGGTCTCGAAAAAACTCAGCCTGGAAAGGCGACTGATCTTAAAGTTCTTTTACAGCGCAGCGGTATGGCTCGAGCGGAAGCACCTTTCCCGGAATAAACTACCGGACCTGTTTTCAGTGGAATTGGGCATATCCCCTTCCTCCGACCCGGATGGAAATCTCCGCGCGCTGGCATTGCGCCAGGGGGAACTGGGTAATTCGCGCATCAACTGGCTTGGGACTTATCAACACGCAGCGGATATTTGGTTGAAGGATCTCGAACTACGGAAATCGTGATCATGGAAAGGCAAAAACTTGAATCCATCCTGACCGCTTTGGGAGAACACGTACCGCCCGGTTCCCGGTTATTTCTCCTTGGCGGGGGCGCGCTTACGCTTCTTGGCAGCCCGCGCCCATCGTTCGATATTGATTTTGTGGGCGACGATGTTCGTCCCATCGAATTGCATCGCGCCATCATGGAAAAAGCCAAAGAGATGGGTTTGCAGGTTGACGCCGTTCCCATTGACAGATTTATTCCCCTGCCGGAGGGCAGCGAAGGGCGCAGCATATACATCGGACAATATGCAAATCTGGAAATCCATGTCATTGACCCTTACACCATCGCGCTGAGCAAGGTGGATCGGGGGGCGTTTACAGATTACGACGACGTCGTTTTTCTCATTGCGTCTGGCTATGTAACATTGGAGGAACTGGAACGTATCGTGCAAAAAGCCGTCTCGAAGGCCGGAAAGTTCGACTTGCATCCTGAGATCCTTATTCACCTGGAAGAGTTAAAATCGCGATTGAGATAATTCGCTAACGTCACAGGAGTTTTCCATGAACCTCACCCTCAAAATCAACGGAATTGAACACACGCTGGAATCTCTTCCCTCCGAAACCCTGCTCTCCGCCGTGCGCAGACTCGGTTACTATGGGATCAAATTCGGCGACGAGCACGGATTGAGCGGCGCGGACACCGTGCTGCTGGACGGCAAACCGGTCAACGCGGGTTCGATGCTCGCCGCGCAAGCCGAAGGACATCACATCGTCACCATCGAAGGCTTGGGCGAACACCCCGAACAAGGCTGGAGGAAGACCGAAGGCTTGCATCCGCTTCAGCAGGCATTTGTCGAGTCCGGCGCGATCCAGTGCGGATACTGCACGCCCGGGCAGATCCTCGCCGCGAAGGCATTGCTGGATAAGAACCCGAATCCGAGCGAAGAGGAAGTGCGTGACGCAATTGCAGGAGTGTTGTGTCGCTGCACGGGGTACCTCAAACCGGTGCAAGCCGTGTTGAAAGCCGCGGCGGTGATGCGCGGGGAGGATCAGTTATCAGCGACCAGTGATCAGTTGCCAGTTGAAACTGGTACGCCACCGGGTGAAAGACTGAACACTGATAACTGGTCACTGATCACTACAAAGGTTGCCCCCAAAGTCATCCTCGCCCCTCAAACCGAGACTTATCAAACCGTCGGCAAACCTGAAAAGAAAGTGGACGCGGTCAAACTGGTGCAGGGCAAACCCGCCTTCACCGCGGACATGGACATGCGCGGCATGTTACACGCCCGCGTGCTGCGAAGCCCCCACGCACATGCCCTCATCAAGAAGATTGACGCAAGCAAAGCAAGGGAATTACCCGGCGTCGCTGCGGTGTTGACGTGGGAGGACATCCCTCGCGTGGTCTATTCGACGGCGGGACAATCCGATCCGATCCCCGGTCCGCTGGATTCGTTCTCGCTGGATAACAAAGTCCGTTTCGTCGGCGACCGCGTGGCAATGGTCGCGGCGGAGACTCCCGAAATTGCGGAAAAGGCATTGAGCCTGATCGAGGTGGAATATGAAGTATTGCCTGCCATCCTGGATTCGCGGGATGCGATGAAACCGGATGCGGTTCGGATTCACGATGAGCCTGAGTACGTCAATTTTGCCGATTCCAACCCTGACAAAAATCTCGCCGCCGAGATCCGCATTGACATCGGCGACGTGGAAAAAGGATTCGCCGAGGCGGACAGAATCTTCGAAGCCGAATACGAAGTGCCGAAAGTCCAGCAGGCGCACATCGAGCCGCACGTCTGCGTCACGTATTGGGATGAGGATGACCGGCTGGTGATTCGTACCTCCACACAAGTTCCCTTTCATGTGAGGAGGATGTTGGCGCCGGTCTTGAATTTGCCGGTGAAACGGATTCGCGTCATCAAGCCGCGCATCGGCGGCGGCTTCGGCGGCAAGCAGGAAGTGCTGATGGAAGACGTCCCCGCGCATCTCACGATCGCCACGAAGCGACCGGTCATCTACGAGTACACGCGGGAGGAGGAATTTGTCGCGGCGAGGTCGAGGCATCCTATGAGGATCAGGATGAAGACGGGCGTGAAGCGGGATGGGACGATCACAGCCAACGAGATGTACGCGCTGTCCGATACGGGCGCGTACGGCTGTCACGCGTTGACCGTCACCGGCAATACGGGTCACAAGGCGATGGCGTTGTACGTCGGCGACGGGGAATATCGCAAGAGTCCCAATATCCGTTTTTACGCGGATGTGGTGTACACCAACACGCCGCCCGCCGGCGCGTTTAGAGGTTACGGCGTGCCGCAGGGATATTGGCCCCTCGACCGCCACATCGAAAAGATCGCGCGGGCGATGGGCTTCGACCCGATCGAGTTCAGGTTGAAGAACGCCATCCGACCCGGCGAGTATCATCCGTTCTCGACAGCATGGAACGAGGGACGCGAACCGCGCCCTGAGATCATCCATACGGTGGGACTGGAGCAGTGCGTGGCGCAGGGCAAAGCCGCGATTGGCTGGGATCAGAAATTTGGGAATACCGAATGGCACGTAGGGGCGGGGTCACCCCGCCCCTACCCACCCAACAAACGCAAGGGCATTGGCGTCGCCATGGTCATGCAGGGAACAGCGATCCCGTATCTCGACATGGGCGGCGCGTCCATCAAGATGAACGACGACGGCTCGTTCAACCTGCTCGTCGGCGCGACGGATTTGGGCACCGGCTCGGATACCGTGCTTGCGCAGATGGCGGCGGAGGTGTTGGGCGTGCCTGTCGAGGATATGATCACGTATTCGTCGGACACCGACTTCACGCCGTTCGACAAGGGCGCGTACGCGTCATCCACAACGTACATCTCCGGCACGGCGGCGGTCAAGGCAGCGGAGATTTGTGCGGAGAGAATCAAGGTCCGTGCCGCGCGCTTGCTCGGACTATCCGACCATGAGACCATCCGACTATCCGACCGAAAAGCAATCGCTCCCGATGGACGAAACATCTCTTTTACCGAGATCGCGTTGAACTCGCTGCACAAGGAAAACCAGGAACAGATCATGGGCGTCGCGTCGTACGTTTCCCCGGTCTCGCCGCCGCCGTTCGCGGCGCAGTTCGCGGAAGTGACCGTGGATACGGAAACCGGCGCGGTCACAGTGGACAAACTTGTCATGGCGGTCGATTCGGGCGTGATCGTGAATCCGCTCACCGCCTCGGGTCAGATCGAAGGCGGGATGACGCAGGCGCTCGGCTACGCGGTCTGCGAAGAGATGCGCTACGATGAAAACGGAAACGCCATCGAACGCGACTTGGATCGCTATCACATCTTCCGCGCGGACGAGATGCCCGAACTTGAAACCATCTTCGTCGAGACGTTCGAGCCTAGCCATCCGTTCGGGGTCAAGGCGGTCGCTGAAATCCCAATGGACGGAGTCGCGCCCGCAGTTGGAAACGCGATCCTCGACGCGGTCGGCGTGAACGTGGACGAGATCCCGGCAACGCCTGAAAGAGTGTGGAGGGCGTTGAAGACGCGGCTATAATTGCGTCGGAGGCTGATATGGTCACGCTTACAGAGAAGAATGTGCAACTCGTCGTTGGAAGAAAGGGGAAGCCAACCGGCGTGCTCGTTGACCTGAAAACCTGGGAAAAAATCCTCGAAGCGCTCGAAGATGCTGAAGACATCGAAATCGCCCGTGAGGCGCTGGCTGAAATCGACGCGGCGGGAGGCGACCTCGAAAAAGCAGGATATATCCCATGGTCGAAAGTCCGCGCCGAGTTGGAGAAAATGGATGACAAAAAGTAAGCCAAGGGTCTTTCTCAGCCCAAACGCACGGAATGATTTTCGACGCCTGCCCGGAAATATCCGGCGTCAACTGATAAGTGAGATAGACCGGCTCGAGCGTACGCCGCGTCCCTCGAACAGCAAACGGCTCACAGTGGAAAATGAGTCGCGCGAGGTGAGAAGGCTGCGCACTGGTCAATGGCGAATCATTTATTGGATGAAAGAGAACCGACCCGTGATCATTGGAATTAGAAAACGCCCTCCATACGATTACGAGGATATTCAGGAATTGCTCAAGGGGATATAAACCATGCCAGATCAGACCTACGTCATCGGACACGTCAACCCGGATACGGACTCCATCGCCTCGGCAATGGGCTATGCCTGGCTCCTGCGCGAACGCGACGGCGCGGACACGATCGCGGCGCGCGCCGGCGCGCTCAACCCGCAATCCGCATGGGTGTTGAAGCACCTCGACCTCGATCCGCCGGTCCTGCTCACCGACGCGTCGCCGCGTTTCGAATCCGTGATGCAGCGGCTCGACAGCATCCGCCCGGACGCGCAGCTCGGCGCGGCATGGACGCTCGCCAGCCGCACGGGTGGCGTCGCGCCGGTGGTGGACGAGGATGGCAAGCCCTACGGCATCATCCACGGCTACAGCCTCTTCAAATATTTCACCGAAGTCCTCGGTCCGCGCCCCGGCGACACCACCGTGCGCGAGATGATGTCCATGCCGTGTCGGGACGCCGCCGACACGACGGTTCCCAAATTCCGAGCCAACGCGCACATCCGCGATTTTCTCAACCGCATTCTGTGGGACGAGACCGACGATTACTGGGTTGTGGACGAAAACGGTCTCTACCTCGGCATCGCCCGCCAGCGTGACCTTCTCAACCCGCCGCGCCTCAAGATCATCCTCGTGGATCACAACGAACCGCGCCAATCCATCGCCTCGCTCGAGGAAGCCGAACTGCTCGAAATACTGGATCATCACCGCCTCGGCAACCCGCACACGCACACGCCCATCCGCTTCACGGTGGACATCGTGGGATCAACCTCGACTCTCGTCTCCGAACAGGCTGCGGAGGCGGGACTCTCCGCGCCTCCCGAGTTGGCTGGTGCGCTTCTCGCGGGACTTTTGGCTGATACGCTCATCCTGACCTCTCCCACCACCACGCCGCGCGACCATCAAGCCGCGCAGCGATTGGCGCGTTGGGCATTCGTGGGCGGAAGTCCGCTCAAGGGCGAGACCATCGAATCCTTCGGTCATGCCGTGCTTTCCGCCGGCGCGGGATTATCGAACCGCAAACCCGAAGAGATCGTCAGCAACGACATCAAGGTGTATGAAGCGGGCGGATTCAAACTTGCCATCGCGCAAGCCGAGGTGACCGACCTCCTGCAACTCTCCGAACATCTCCAACCGCTCACCAAAGCGCTCGACGAACTGCGCGACAAACGCGGACTCGACTTCGCCATGCTGCTCGTCACAGACGTGGTGCGCGGCTCGAGTAGACTCATCCTCTCCTCCGACGCGCCGCCCGTCCTCGACAACCTTCCCTACCCGCCGCTCGCGGACGGCACCCGCGACGCGCCCGGCGTGGTTTCGAGGAAGAAGCAGTTGCTGCC
>SZPG01000081.1 GCA_030263595.1 Chloroflexi bacterium CFX6 | reverse complement strand
GGCTCCGCTTCCACGTAACGATACGGCATGATGCGCGTAAAGCCGTTGAGGATCTGCAGCAGCAAATGCGACCCGCTCTTCGGCTTGGAGTTGCCAAAGATAGGCGGCGCGTCGCCGAATGAAAACCGCTTCCATCTCAAAATGGCTTGCGCGGTCTTGCCATACGGACGGACAACCCGGCGAATGTTTTGCATCAAGCCCATCGAAATACCCTTACGCGACATTACGAAGTATCCCGCAGGGACGCTCCACGCCCCGCTAATCCTCCCCGTTCACGCGGCGGAGTTTCATCAGCGAAGGTTTCTCGCTTTCGTACACTCTCTTGACCCCATCGCCCAGCGACGCCTCGGTGACGCGGATGTATTTGACCAGGCGCTCGAACCCGCCCGGCTCGACGGACGCGGCTTGATCCGAACCCCACATGGCGCGGTCGAGCGTGATGTGACGTTCCACCGAACACGCGCCGAACGCGACGGCAATGGCGGAAGGCACAAGCCCCACTTCGTGACCGGAATAACCGATGGGCGTGTTCGGGAATTCCCTGCGAAGCGTTTCGATCATGCGCAGGTTCAGTTCCTCGGGTTCGCACGGGTAGGTGCTGGTGCAGTGCATGATGACGAGGTTGTCCCCGCCGACGACGTTCACGCCTTTATGGATCTGCTCCATCGTGGACATGCCCGTCGAGATGATGACGGGTTTGCCCGTCTGCCGCACGTAGCGCAGCAGGTTGTGGTCGGTGAGCGAAGCGGACGGCACTTTGTACGCGGGCGTATCGAACTTCTCCATGAAATCCACCGAAGGCTCGTCCCACACTGAGACCATCCAGTCAATGCCCTTTTCCCGGCAATAGCGGTCAATCTCGCGGTATTGTTCCTCGTTGAATTCCACCTTGTAGCGATAATCGAGATACGTGATGTACCCCCAGGGCGTCTCGCGCATCTGCTTCTGTTGTTCGGGCGGAGTCGCCACTTCGGGCGTGCGCTTCTGGAACTTCACCGCATCCGCGCCCGCATGAACCGCCGCGTCGATGATCTTCTTTGCGATCTCGAGGTCGCCGTTATGATTGATGCCGATCTCCGCGATGATGTACGCGGGATGACCGTCCCCGACCGTCCGCCTGCCCAGTTTGATTTCACGAGCCATTTGTTCTCCTTGTTGATATGCGTACTGCGCGCTCCTGCGCGCAACGACGTTAGAGAACGTCGTCTACGCGGATACGCGTACTGCGCGCGCTCTTGCCCGCAACGACGTTAGAGAACGTCGTCTACGCGGATACGCGTACTGCGCGCTCTCTTGCGCGCAACGACGTTAGAGAACGTCGTCTACGCGGAATAATTATTCAAAATGATTTCACACAACTCACGCACCGCGCCGTGACCGCCGGGCTTCGTCAACACGAAATCCGCGGCGCGGATGACTTCGGGAACCGCGTCCGCCACCGCCACAGACCAGCCCGCGATCTCGAAACACGGCAGGTCGTTGAGATCGTTGCCCACGTAGACGACGTTCTCCGCCTTGACCTTTTTCTGCTCGAGGACTTCACGCATCACGCGACCCTTGTCCTGCATCCCGATCCCGTGAATTGCCTCCACCCCGATCTTTTTCGCGCGCGCCTCCACAACGGGATTCGGCTCCGATGAAAGGATCAGCAAGCCGATGCCTTTGGCGCGCATCTCCGCGAACTTCATGCTGTCGCTGCGCGAAGCCGCGACCGATTCCCTGCCCTCCTGGTCCGTCCAGACGCGGTTATCCGTGATGACGCCGTCGAAATCGAAGACGACCAGTTCGACCTTTTGCGGCATTCGGCGGCGCGACCTGCCCGGCGAGACCAAGTCCAATCCGCCGTAAACGACCGCTTCGTACTTCGCCCAGTCCTGCAAGTTGTCAATGTCCACTGTGTACCTCGGGTCGATCACCAATGGGTAGATCACATCGCCCGTCAGGGATTTTTTCCGCGTAATCGTCGCAATGCGGATGGCGTCAATGTGTCCCGTCTGCCAGTAGACCGGCGGCAGGATCTGGCGCGGCGCGTTGTACGGTTCGGGGATTCCGTCCACTTCGAGCAGCGGCTTCAACGGTTTGTTTTCCCCCTCGAAGCTCCACATCTTGAAGGGATTTTGTCCCGCAGGAACAACCCCGCGCACGCAATCGGCGTCGGCGTGTTCCAGCAGGATGCGAATCGCATCGTCCGCCATCCCTTTCGGACGAAGAGGAGAGGTGGGACGCAACTGCACGACGATCTCCGGTTCATATCCCTCGTTCTCTTCCAGCCATTTCAGCGCGTGTTCGAAGACGGGCAGGTCGGTGGTGTCGTCCTGCGCCAGTTCGGACGGACGTAAAAACGGGACCTCCGCGCCGAATTCACGCGCCACCGCCGCGATCTCCTCATCATCCGTCGAGACGATGACCCGCGTCGCCAGCGCGGATTGCCTGGCTGCGGCGATGCTCCACGCGATGAGCGGATAGCCCGCAAAGGAGCGGATGTTCTTGCGCGGGATTCCCTTCGAGCCGCCGCGCGCCGGGATGAGGGCGAGGATTTCGGTCATAAATTTCGTAGGGATAACCCTTGCGGTTATCCATTGCGGTTATCCAATTTCGTAGGGATAACCCTTGCGGTTATCCAATATGATTATCCAATATGATTATCCAATACGGTTATCCAATATGATTATCCAATACGTATTCCATCAAGCAGGATGGGGGCAAGCCCCATCCCTACATAAATCACCACGCCGTCCAACCTCCATCCACGATGACGTTATTCCCTGTCATATACGAAGACGCATCCGAGGCGAGGAACAACAGCGCGCCGTTCATTTCGTCCTTGTTCGCCATGCGACCGAGGATGGTTTTGGCGGAATAATTCTTCACGAAATATTCCTCGTGGTTGTTGAACACGCCGCCGGGCGTGAGCGCATTCACGCGGATTTCGGTGCCTGCGTAATAGGCAGCCAGATATTTGGTGAAGCCCAGCACGCCCGCCTTGGTCACCGTGTAATAGACCGGCTTGAACGCCACACGCTTTCCCTCTTTGATGTAAATCCGCTGGTCGGGACCGCTCAAGCCATAGGTGGAGCAAATGTTGATGATGCTGCCCTTTTTGCCCTGTTCGATCATTTGTTTGACGCACGCCTGCGTGACGAGAAACATCCCGGTCAAGTTGACGTTCAGCGCGGCGTTCCAATCGCCGAGCGGATAATCCTCGAACGCGCCGGGCGCAATTCCCTTCGCGGCGGCGTCGGGATCGAACTTGGGATCGAGCGCCGCGCTGTTGACGAGGATGTCGAGCCGCCCGAATTCTGCCAGCGTTTTTTCCACCATCGCGTTGACCGAATCGGGTTGGGTGATGTCGGTGGGGAGGGCAAGGGATTTGTATCCGTTTTTCGCAAGCGTATCAGCCGTCCCGTTGGCAGAGGCGGGGTTCAAATCCACCACCGCCACCGCCGCGCCGGCTTCCGCTAATGTTCTGCAAAATTCCACGCCAAGCAGTCCGGCTCCCCCGGTCACAACGGCAACGCGTCCCGTCAGGTCGAATTTTTTTTGAATGGTCATGGTTCCTTTTGTAGGGCAGGATGGCATCCTGCCTACGGTTTTGCATAGATCTCGTCGCCCTGCGCCTTGAAGGACACGCGCAGACCTTCGGTCAGCAGTTCGACGTCGGTTGCAAGGTTGTCGCCGCCGTCGAAGAGCGCCATCACCGCCGCGCCGCCTTCGATCTCGTTGCGCAGGCTTGCCGCGCTTTCCTCGAAGCCGGGACGTTCCTGCGCGGTCGCCGAGTCGTAACGGCTGGGGAGAACGTGCGCGCCGCGCCCGGTGTAAAGATAGACCGCGGCAGGTTCGTTGGTATAGATCTTCACGTCGGAGGGCAGTTCGCGCAGGTACGCCATCGCCTGCGAATCGTACCACTGGAACGAGGCGTACCCGATGCCGCCCTGCGACCAGTGCGCGACAGTGCCGGATTGCTTGTAAACCGAAAGAGCGAAGATGAGGACGGTCGCAACAGCGACCAACATACGGCGCCTGTTCCTCATCCAGATCCCGAACGCGACGAGAAGGATCAACAGACCGACGAACACGGGCGAAAGGATTCGCAGCCTGAATTTTGTCGCGGCGTCGAACAACGTCATGGATGCGACGATGGAGGCGAGATAAGCGAAGACGTAAAGCGCTGTGGTGAACGAGATCACCTCACGCGACTCCTTCCCGCCTCTTTTCAACTCCGACGCCTGCCTCGGTTTCAGGATATATCTCCGCGTCTGGATCAGGGTCCAGACCAATACCGCGCCGAGAATGAGGACGATCAACCCCTCGAGGAGGAACGAATACCCGGCGAGCGCCCGGCGCCATTCCTCCACCGGGATAAGAAAACTGGAGAAGGTATACACGCCGAGCCTGAGGTTATCGGCAGTGATGGGATGCCACACGAGCGCGCGGTTGGTAACGCTCTCGGCGACGAGCCGGTTGCGGAGCGCCCATCCCAGCGCAAAGGGGAGGAATCCCGCCAGGAAGATGCCGACGCTGGTGAAACGTTTGCGCCAGGTGGAACGCAAAATGCAAATCGCGGCGATGAAGGTCGCAGCCAGCGCGAGACCGGCGTAACGCGTAAGATACGCCATACCGGCGAAGACCCCGCATGACACCAGCCACCACCACTCGCCTGAGATGCCCCTTCCCACAGAGGAAGGCGGTCGCTCGAAATACAGGTCGAACATCCAGAAGGACAACAGTGAGAAGAAAATGAACAACGGTTCGCTCATCGCCGCCGTATGCACCTGCAACAGGTCGCCGTTGGCGACGAACAGCGCCGCGATGACGAGCCCGGCGGTCAGCGAGGGGGTCATCCGCCAGACGAGGATCCCGAGCAGGCCGGCGTTGATCCCGAACAACAGCGCGTTGACGAAGCGCGTGCCCCGCAAAGGGTCGAGACCGAACAACCCCAGGAACGCCAGGACCGACGAGAAACCGGGCGGGAAGTGCGTGACCGGCTTGTTGGACGCCAGCCACTCGGCGCGGTAACCGTCCCCGTTGAGGATGCTTCGCGCCCCGGCAATGTAGGCGATGGAATCGTCCGACAAGCCGAGTCCCTCCGGGGTCGCCTGGAGGACCAGCAAAGTTCCCAGCGCGGCGATCAGGCTGAGGATGAGTATCGAAACGAGGCGGAGGTTCGAGCGTGCGAGCATGGGAGGAGGGGCGCGGCGCGCAGGCTTCGACGCGCGCCGCGCCGGGTATATCGGGCTTAATGGCTGTTCAAATAGCCGTGTCCCTCGAGATAATGAACGATGACGCGCGCGTTCTCTTCCGGCGTCGCGCCATACCCCTTGAGCGTGATCTCGGGATCAATCGGCGGTTCGTAGGGATCGTCCACGCCGGTAAAGCCCATCGGCTTGCCTTCCTGCATTGCCTGGCGGGCTTTGGCGTACAGTCCCTTCACGTCGCGCTGTTCGCAGACTTCGACGGGCGTATCCATGTACACGGTGATGAAGTTTTCGCCGACCATCTTGCGGGCTTCGTTGCGCGTGGCGCGATAGGGACTGATCGCCGCGCAGATGACCGCGCCGCCGGAGCGCACGATCTCGCCCGCCACAAAGCCGATCCGCAAAATGTTCGTATCGCGGTCTTCCTTGCTGAAGCCGAGTCCCTTCGAAAGGTGCGTGCGCACCACGTCGCCGTCGAGGATGGTGATCTGGCGTCCGCGTTCGAGCAGGAGCGAGGTCAACACCTGTGTGGTCGCGCTCTTGCCGGAACCGCTCAAACCGGTGAACCAGATGCAGAAGCCCTGTTTGTTCTTGGGCGGGTACATCTCGCGCAGGATCTCGGCGGTTTCGGGGCGGGTGAACCATTCCGGTAAAAGTTTACCTTTGGCGAGATACTCGTCGCGCACCTGCGTGCCGGAGATGTTGAGAGTCCGCGCGCCCTGGGGAATGTCCCTGCCTTCCACGTAGCGGTCTTCGTCGGGGAGATAGACCAGTTCCTCGAAGGGGATCATTCGGACGCCGATCTCCGCTTCATACTTTCTCATGTTTTCCTGCGCGTCATACGGACCGTAGAACGGCTTGCCGGTGGAATCCTTGCCCGGCCCCGCATGGTCGCGCCCGACGATGAAGTGGTTGGCGCCGTGGTTGCGGCGGATGATGGCGTGAAGCAATACTTCCTTGGGTCCCGCCATGCGCATGGCAAGCGGGAGGAGGCTGAGCAGGGTGTTGTCCCTGTCGTAATAATTTTCGACCAGCGCCTTGTAGATGCGAACGCGCGTGTAATGATCCACGTCGCCGGGCTTGGTCATGCCGACCACAGGATGGATGAGCAGCGATCCCTTGACCTCCGCCGCGGCGCGCTTGGTCAGTTCCTCGTGGATGCGATGCAGGGGGTTGCGCGTCTGAAAGGCGACGACGTTGTCGTGTCCCATGCCTGCCAGGATCTCGCGCACTTGCGCGGGCGTGCGGCGCAGTTCGACGAAGTCGTGATACCTGGGCATGTTCACGACCTTGATCGGTCCGCTGATGCACACCTTTCCCCAGCGTTCCATTTCAGAGACCATCGGGTGACGCGGGTCGGTGGAACCGTAGGCGAGCGCGGCTTCGGTGCCGGCGTCCCAGTGATAGACCTCCTCGAGGGTCATAACGGCGATCACGTCGTTGTTGACGTTGCGCAGAACGATGTCTTCGCCGACGGTCGGCAGTTCCTTTGGATCAGCCGTCAGCGTGATGGGAAGCGGGAAGAGGGTCCCATCTGCAAGGCGCATTTCGTGCAGGACGCGTTCGTAATCCGCCCTGCCCATGAAGGTGGTCAGGGGCGAAAATCCGCCGGTGGCGAGCAGTTCGAGGTCGCAAAGATTGCGCATGGTGATCTTGATGGAGGGAAGTTTGGAGGCGCGCGCCAGCAGGCGTTCGCGTTCCTCCCCCTCCACGACGAGGTTCACCAGTTTTCCCCCGTATGGGGTGATGAGTTTTGCTTTGGACATGATTTCTCCTATGTGGCACAGAATGGCTCTGTGAAGATTTCAAACACAAGGCGCTATTATAACCCAAAATTCAGCAGATGAATTTTGAGACCTTTTCCGCCTATTGCCCGGCGCAATAGAGCGAGGTCGCCTCTTCCAGGACCGGTTCGGCGATTCCCTCTGTGGAAACAAGCATTCGACAGGCTTGTTCAGCGATATGGGATTGAGTGCCAATGCGAGGCGCCAGTTCGATCAGACGATCCACGTCCCCGCCGATGGCATACGCCTGGAGGAAAGGCATCCACTCGACCAAGTCCTTCGGCTCGAACCCCCGACCGAAAGCCTGTTCCCCGATTTCCCGTACCTCATCCCATTCCCCGCGCTGGCGCGCCAGATCCGCTTTTTGGTAGTAGTAGCACCAGCCGTGTTCGGGTTCCGGACCGAAGACAATCGTCGGCGGGGGATGAGGCGTCTCATTCGCCAGCGCGTGCTCGAGTTCCGAATAAGGTCCGACCTGGAGTATGAAATCCCATTCGTCATTCGAGAATTCGGGAGCGTTGCCGTCAATGACGCGGACGCACGAATTTACCCCCGGCTGGGTCAACACAAGGATATTTCTGTAATTTGCGTAGGTAACGATGGTCTTGCGTTTGCGGTACTCCTGCCGCTCCCTGGCAAGGACCTTTTCCACGGTATCCCTGTTCAGAACGGCGGCAAACAGGGCGGGTTGAATGTTCTTCTCGTTTTGCCTTTCATCGGGATAGTAGATCAAATTCGCCGGTCCCCAAACGAAGTAATCCTCTTCGAGCGGGACGCCGGGATAACTGGCGATCAACGTGGCGTTCTTTTCGAATTGCGGCACGCGCCACGAGACCTGCCACCAGAAATTGTTCGTGGCGGCGGTCTGCTGCGCCGCCTTCACGGCATTGGCGTGATGCGTAAGAACGGAGACGACGACCAGCAGGGCAGCCAACCCGTTGCGAATTAACCCCCGCCTTATGCTCATCAGGAGAGCGCTCACGAACACCGCGACGCCCGCCGAACTGACCAGGGAATAACGCGAAAAGGCCGGGAAGAAAACCTCCCGGTTCACCATTGCAATGGGTATCAATCCTCCGATGGCGACGACCAGGCCGAACGTCAATGCTTCGCGGAGGGAACCTGAATGTGAGTTTTCCTCACGGGCATTGGATTCCTCCAGTTTGTGGGAAACCAACAAGACCAGGGCGACTGCAAGAACCGCCAGGGCATATCCCCACTGTTGGATGAAGCCTGTCAACTGGGAAAGCGGAATCGCCCAGGCGGATACCATCACATCGAACAGGTCCTGCAACACCTGAGCCGCCCAGCGATACATGATCTGGATCGGATACAGTCTCACCTGCTCCAATTGAAGGTTGACGTCGGTTGCGCCGCGCTCGCTCTGAAAGAAGAACAAGCGCCAGACGAGGAAAATCCCCGGCGCAGCGAGTGTTGGAAAGGCAGAGCGAATGGTTCGACCCGCTTTTTGAAGGAGCGTTCCACCCATGCGCGATGATAACAGGAACACGCCCGCCCAGCGGAAAATTTCGAAACCGATGTACCATTCCATCTGGCTCAGGTACGTCAGGCCGGATAATACAGATAACGCGTATAACAGCGCCTTTGCCGCGAGGCGATCGGTCAGGACCGCTTTGGCCGTCAATGCGATGGAAAGATGCGCCGCCGCAAGACCCAGAAGATGACTCTGATAATCAATCCCGTTCGGTTGCGAGAGGAAACCCGGGTAGATCAGAAAGAACAGCGCTCCGAGAAATGCCAGACTGTTTTGGCGTGGGAAGAGCATTCTCAAGAACCACAGAAATGCCAGTCCGGAAATCAGGCGGAAGACATACGCGCTCAGGTTGTAATACAGAGGGTTTTCGCCGAACAAACCATACGCAGGCATCATCACGAAGGCGCGCGCCGGGCGGTCCACGCTGAAGATGTCAATGAACGCTTCGGAACCGTACGTCCTGGCTGAGTACATCAGATACCAATCGTCGTAGTAATACCCGAGCCTGGCAACCAAAGGCAGGTAGGTGATCGCTGATAAAGCCAGCAGCAAAAAAAACGACAGGGCGGATTTATTTTTCATTGGATCGCAACCTATTTATCGCAATAGGCGGTTGTGGAGCATAATTCGTCGATCTCTTCCTGCGAGATGATGTATACCAGATAACTATAGCCGATCGACTTTTCAGGTTCAAAATTGTTTCGCAGCCACGCGTATTTTTCGGGATCCTGAGTCACCCCGACAAGATCGTTGATGCGGACGACCAGATGTCCCGGGCGGACGTTGCCGGGTTTGTAAAGTGCGTTTGGATGTTCCTCCAGATATCCTTGTAACTCATTCTTGTCCTGCCCCCAATCAACGTTCGAATCCGCCAGATACTTATAAGCGTCGATTCTGTTCCATACGATCTCGTTGAAATAGCTCAGATGATATGGATAATAGGAAATGACCGAAACGAACAGATATACGAACAAGGCAACGCTCAAGCCCTTCTTGACTCTGGAGAATCGATCCCACTCCACGAACAGACTCCCGGCAAAGATGTAGAGAAAGGGGAAAACAGGGAGATAATACCGGATGCCAACCTGCGTCTTGAAGAGGAAATTGAAATAGACGGCAAAGAAGAACACCGGAATTAACAGAAAGATTTCGTTTTTGAAGAATTTCTTCCTGGGATCCTTGCGTAGGAAATATGCCCCAAGCGATAGCATCAGGATGATTTGAGTTGAGATCGGGACCTTGAACAATGTGGCGACAAAATAGTACCCTGGAAACCCCTCTCCTGTCTTTACCCTTCCGAGTAAATATACGTTTCCGGGGGCGGAACCGGTCTGCTCGGTAAAGCTCATGAAATCAAGCCCGCCCAGATAAGGCTCTGGGACCGGAACAGGAATATTGGAAAGAACAGGGATGTTGGATCGTATATCGTTCAGGAATGAGGAATGGAATTTGTATTCCCCGACCTTCTTGAAGGTTTGATCGAACAGAAATCCCAGGTTGATGATCAGAATCGTGGCGATCGCTGCATAAAACGTGTATTTCACATAGCTCATTAAATGGCTCTGATACCGTCTGGTAAATGAAACGGACCGGTCGTGGGACAGCATATCGAATAAGACGAGGGTTGCGAGAAAAAGCGGAAATAATACGATCGCATTGTACTTGGTAAGCTGGGTGATACCGAGAAAAAACAAACTCAGTAATCCATTTCCGAGGCTTCTATTGTGGGCAAATTTCCACAGGGCATGGAACGATAGCACCATGAAGCCTGTCAGGTAGATGTCTGTGGTCACCAATTGGGAATGGGCGATGATATTCGGATCGAGGACATACAGTGCCAGGGAGAATATGGCGGGAACGAACCCATACAACGAACGAGCCCAATGGAAAACAAGAAAAGCGATCAGACAGGAAAAAAGGACCGTCACCATCCGGGCGGTGGAATGTCTGTCGAGGATATTCCTTATGCGCCCTTCGTCGAGAAAGGATGCCACTTTTTTGGGAATGGCATTTAAAGCAGTGATCGGCATGGTGCTTGGATTAAAGCGGCTGGAGTCGCCCGAAACGATGCGTTCGCCATACAGATAATGTTTATCCTCATCCGTTGTCAGCGCATATTCCCTTCGCACGCTGGATACGTTGATCCATGCGAACAGCAGGATGACCAGAATCGCGGCGAGGTTTTGCGCCCATTTTGGCGATTTGACAATCTCCAGAATGTCTCCTGCACGCCTGTAACTGGCTTTGTTGAGCATTGTTCCTCTTTTGAGATGACGTTCACCCCATTATATCGTTGGCATATTGGGGATGAGGTTTCTGTTTACAGGGGAACGTTAACCGTGCAGTTTTCATCAGGGTAATTTTGTTATTGATGGTTGAGATCTTAAAGCCGCCAGCGCGAGGCGCAATGCCGCGATGCCGTCTTCGAGACGACAAATCGGTTCGGACTCACCCCGGGCTGTCGCGATGAAATGACGCGTTTGACTCACGAAAAGCTGGTTCCGCTCGAAGCCTTCGGGGGGAGGGAATGTCTCGATGACGGGAGCAGGCGGATCGTCAGAGTATGAGCCGAAAGGTGAAGGAGAAGTGGAGGAGTGGAGGATTCCGTCGGCGTTGTCCCAGCGGAGGGTTCCCTCTGTTCCGACAATTTCCAAAGTATGACGCGGTGGGCGTTGAACATAATTCAGATGCACGCCGCCGATCGCGCCGTTGACAAATTTGAGTCCGATCTCGGCGACATCCTCCACGTCAATTTCAAGCGGGGAGATGTGTCCGTTGAACGAGCAGAGCGAATTGACTTCGCCAATGAGGTAACGCAAATAATCGAACGGATGCGTGAGCGTGCGGATGACCCCGCCGCCCAGATCGGCGCGCGCCGCGTAACTCTGACGATAATCCTCCCATGGGTGCCACTGCGGAAGATACTCGCCCCAATGCGCATGGACCGTGAGGATCTTGCCGATGGCATTCGATCGAATCAGTTCGCGCGCTTTGTTCAGCGTGGGATGATAGCGGAATTGAAAACCGACGAGAATTTTGCTCCCGCTTTTCTGCGCGGTTTGTTGGAGGAGGTCGAGGCGGTCGAGCGAATCGGAGACGGGCTTTTCGAGCAGGATGGCGCAACCCGCCTCCGCGGCAGGGATGGCAACATCGAGATGCAGCGCGGTGGGATTCGCGACAATCACCGCATCGGGCTTGTGTTTTTTGAGCGCTTCGTGAATATCGGTCTCGACGGGATAGCCTGCGAGTTCGTCATCTGGCAGCGTCGCCTTG
>SZPG01000080.1 GCA_030263595.1 Chloroflexi bacterium CFX6 | reverse complement strand
CCGCGCTTTTTGCGCACCTGCTCGCGCGCTTCCTCGAAAGCATCCGGCGTGACGACATCGGGGTGCATGATCATTAAGGTGTAAAACCAGTTGTCCTTGACGGTGATGTCGAAGAAACCGTCCTCCACCCACCACAATCCCTCCAGCGCCATGACCGGATAATCCACTGCATTCGTCCTGCGTTTTTTGAACATAAACTTGAGTGTGTAGGACAATCCGTACACCGCCATGGTCGCTTCGGCAAACTGCGGCGATTTGCCCGGCTCGGAGCCTTTTTCGATGGCGCCGTCCACCATCACGAATTGCAGGGGCGGCACTTGCACGACCTCGATCTTTTTTGCCGAAGGCTGGTAGAGATGCTTGAATTGTTTTTTCAAATCCAGGGTTTTCATGTCATGCTCCTTGGCTTCTTTCGTGAAGCAGTTGGTCGAAATCCTTTTCAAGCAGATATTGGTAGGCGAGCGGTTTGCCGTCCAGGACCGTGCCGAAGACGCCGTACGCGAACGGGGAACGCTCCTGCACTTCCTTTGCCGACTTCAGTTCGACAACTTGCGCTTTGATCCCGCGCGCTTTGGCAAAGGACAGGATGTCGTTGGTCCCGTTTTCGATGTAGGGACACTGCGGCGTGCGAATGACTGTCAGCCCGCGACCGAAGGCTTGGGCGCGCGCATCCCAGTCGCTGGGCAGGGTCGGCTCCGGGCTGGACCCGAAGCGTTTGACCATCAATTGGAACGACGGCGGCGCCGAATCCACTTCATCAAACCCGTTGCGTGCGAATATTTCCCTGCCGGCGAGCCAGGTGTGGTCGCTGGTCAGCATGGCGACGCCCTTCATCTTTTGGGCGTGGGCGTCTTTGATACATTCTTCGATCAGGGCTTTGCCGTATCCCTTGCCTTTGCCTTTTCCCACCACCCAGAGACAATGGATGAACATATATCCCTTCGCGCGGACCGCGCGCCACGCACACTCGCCGGGGATGTATTCGATGAAGGCGGTGTCGCGTCCGCCGGTTTCGTGAATGATCTTGATCTTCATGCCTTCGGCGAAGCGCGCATCGAGCCAGCCGCGTTTTTGCTTGTAGCCCGGCTCCCTGCGTTTGCTCATGTAACAGAAGAAGCCTGCCTCGTCCACGTTGCCGGCGTGGATGGTTTTGATTTCAAATTTCTCTTTCATGTTGACCTCTCTTATTTCAACGCGGTGAGAAAGGCTCCAACGATTTCCGCGAACGCATCCGGCTGTTCCTCGAACGGGAAATGACCGGCGTTTTCGATCACAATGAACTGTGCGTTTGGAAAAGCCTCCCCATACATGCGGCTGGCGGACTCGCTTTGCAGGTCGTTTGCCCCGTGAATGACCAGCACCGGGACATTGACGTTCTTCAGTGCGGGGCGGTAGTCATGCCGCTGCCCCATGCTGAGATATTGCGCCCACACCATCCATCCGCCGGATTTTCCCTGCGGCGGCATCCGGGCGGGGATGTCCGCTACCTGTACATAATACTTTCCGAATTGCTCGTTCATTGCGGCGAGATCGGCTTCCGATTTTTGAAAGAGGGCATTGAAGTCCATGTACTCAGCCATGAATTCGTCAAACTCAGCCTGCTGGTCGGGGGGCAGCCCTTCACGGACGGCGGCGAACAAGTCGCTGCCTTCATCTGGCTGCGGCATGACCAGCGTGTTCGCAGGCGAAATCAAAACCAGCGCTTCGACATGTTCGGGGAACTCCGCCGCGTAGAGCGAGGCGAGGAATCCGCCCCACGAGTGACCGATGAGAATCAGTTTGTCATCGCCCAAAATCCGGCGGATGCGTTCGATATCCGCGATCTGTGCGCCCAAGCCAAGCGACCTATCGAGCGTTTGCATGTTTTCGTAGACGTTCGGTGAATCGAACCGGTCAATTGGGCGCGTGGATTCGCCGCATCCGCGCTGGTCGTAGTAGTGGAAGCGGAAGTTTCCCGTCAGCGCGTCCAACCCGCTCATCGGCTGGAGGAACGGCAGCCCCGGTCCGCCGTGAACCACGAGGATATTTCTCCCGTCCCCAACGGCAAAATGGTTGATCTCGATCCCTGTTTCAACCACCCACTTTGCGGAGTTGGCGGGCTGAACAGGCGGAGCGAGCGGCGCGCCGAGCCCCTGCTCCGCACGGACCATGCCCGGCTTATACAGCGGCTGGGTGGACACGTACCAAAATCCGCCTGCAGCCAGCGCAATGACCAGCAGAATCACTGCCAATAGGATGAACATCGTTTTGCGTTTCATTTTTTCCTTTCAAAGAGGCTGTCTGCCTCTCTTCAAAATTCGCAGCACAAACAGCGTCAATCCTGGTGACGGGATTTTCTTCTGGCTGAAATCCCAATCCTTCCATGCTGTCCACACCGATTCGGGCGTGAAGCGCCCATCATCGTCCGCTCTGGCTGTGACCAGGTTCAGCATCTCTTTGAAGCGTTTGTCCTTCCACGCCCATTTGAAGTAACTCAGCACATCGAGCACATGCAGGATGTCGTACCAGAACAACGGCGCTTTCAACTTGCGGAAGTCCGTACCCATGAAAAACATGTACGGATGTTGTTCCCTGCTTTTCTCCCAAAGCGAGAGCAGAGTCTCCACACCTGTTTTCGCGGATTTGCCTTCGCGCAATTCGGGCGTGTGCGCCAGCACCTTCAACATCACGAGCGTTGCGTACGGGCAGGGGTCGTCTTTTCGACCGGGTCCGCGGAACTTTCCCAACTCCGGCGAGACCGCGCAGGGCCAGCCGTTATCGCGGACGAGTCCATTCAGGTGCTCGACGGCGGTTTGCACGCGCGGGTCGTCGCGTTTGCCCATCTGAATCAGCGATGAGACGATCACGGGCGCGTCGCACAACGCCCAAGCCCATTCGTCCCTGCCGCTACCGCCAAAATGCGCCGGGACGTTCGTCGGCAGTTGGAATGGTCCCTGTTTGGATTGGTGCTTCATCACTTTGTCCACGATTCGTTTCACGGGCGGGTCGCCGGCGTTCAATCCCAGGTCTGCGATGAAACTCAATTTATGAAAAGGCTGGCTGGCGGAGCGGTGACTGTTCAGCACCTCGCCGGGCCAGTTGGTCAACTCTGCCAGCAGGGATTTGATCTTCGGGTCCGCCAGCATGTTCTTGCGCGCCGCGACCACTTGCGGGTCGTCTGGCGGTTGTTCGAGCAGGTCGAGGCGCGTACGGTATTCGATCCACGCCTCGCTTCGCAGCAACCATTCGATGGTTTTGTCGTTCATGAATATTTCCTTCCCGCCGCTGCGAGCCAATCCGCAGCCATGCGGCGCAGTTCGGGCGGCTCCAATACTTCGACTGCCGGTCCGTATGCCAGCGCGGTGCTTGCCGCCCATTCGAGCGTGGGGGCGTGGAATGTGACCTCCACCGAGCCGTCTGCCTGCGGCTCGACAGTGCGCCAGTAGGATTGGTTGCCCGCCGTCAGATGGGCGAATTCCGCTTCAAAGCGCAGGCGGGCGTTGACCTGCGGCTGAGCCTGCAATTCGTTTTTCAAATGCTCGTGCAGGTCGAATTCGGGCGGGATGCTGAACGTCGTTTCAAGCAGGGAGATTTCGGAGATGCGGTCCACGCGAAAGGTACGGACTTCCCGATGCACGTGGCAGAACCCGATCGCATACCACCAGCCCCAGCGGTGGACGAGTGCGTACGGGTCAAGCCCGCGCTTGGAGGGATGCGGCACCTGACTGCTTTGGTACTTCATGTCCACGCTGCGGCGTTCGCGGATGGCGCGGCGCAGTTTTTCGAGGATGGGCGTTTGCGCCTTCAAATCCGCGCGGTGCATGCCGGTGGCAGCCAGCGATCCGCGCGCCCATGTCACTTCCCGCACCTGTTCTTCGGGCAGGAGGTTTTCCAGTTTTGCAAGCGCGCCGCGCGCGGCTTCGCGGTACAGGTCGCCCCACAATTCCTGCACCAGGCCCGTTCCCAGGACCACCGCCACCGCTTCTTCGAGCGTAAAGACCAGCGGCGGCATTTTGTATCCGCGCACGAGCGAGAACCCGCCGTACGGTCCGCGCTCCGAATAGACGGGGATTCCCATTTCATCCAGCATCTCGAAATAACGGTGGACGGTGCGCAGGGAAACGCCCAGTTTCTCCGCCAACTCGGAGGCTTTCTGGTTCGGCTGGTTTTGCAGGAGGAAGATGAGCGTGATGAGGCGGGTGGCAGTGTTGGGCATGTGTCACATCCTTTACAAATGTAAACTGCATATATGTCAAATTATGGCATATTTGTTTAGGGAATTACATGAGGACACACGTAGAAAAGAAAACAGGCAGACACATCAAAAATTGACCTGTCTACCTGTCTACCTGCCTACCTGTCTACTTGCCTACGTATCTCCCCGCCGAATCACATCCCTCCCATACTTCTCCTGCAACTCATCCACCACCTCCTGCAATTTACGGGACTTTTCGCTTCCGACGTCCCACAGGCTGAGCTGCCGCACCGGGGCTCCGATTCCGCTGACGCCGACCCCGATCAGCCGGACGGCTTGATTCGGCTTGCGGACGGCGTTCATCAGTTTGACTGCGGCGCGGTAGATCTCATCTTCATTGTCTGTCGAAGTCGGCAATGTGACTTGTCTCGTCAGCGTGGTGAAATCGGGCCAGCGGATTTTGATCTTCACCGTTTTTCCGGCAAGGCCATTCTTCCGCAGTTGACGCGCCACATCGCGCGCCTGTTCGCGCAGGGTTTTTTCGAGCACCTTCCCGTCGCGGATGTCCACGCTGAAGGTGGTTTCCTGGCTGACCGATTTCGTCTCGTATTCCGTGACGATGGGGCGGTTGTCAACGCCATTGGCGTGACGCCACAGGTCGCGTCCGTTTTCGCCGAAGAGGGCGATGAGTTCCTTTTCGGGCCAGCGGGCTATGTCGCCGATGGTGTGGATGCCGAGTTCGGCGAGCCGCGCGTTCGTTTTCGGTCCCACGCCCCAGAGCATATCCGCGGGGAGGGGCGCAAGGAATTGCGCTTCTTCTCCGGCTGGCACCACCGTAAAACCGAATGGCGGTTCGTTCTTTCTTTTGCTCGATTTCTTGCCGACTTCCGTGGCAATTTTCGCCACGAGTTTATTGGATGCCATGCCGAGGCTGGAGGGTAGACTCAGCTCGGTTCGGATGGACTGCTGAAGGTCCAGGGCGAGGCGGGTTTTATCCGCTTGAATATCTGTGATGTCGAGGAAGGCTTCGTCAATGGAAATTTGTTCCACCAGCGGGGTCAGGTTCCGCAGTTTCTCCATCACCTTTTCGGAGTATTCGCTGTACAGCCTGTGCCTGCCGGGGACGATGATCAGGTTGCGGCACAGGCGCACCGCGCGGGACATGGGCATGGCGCTGCGGATGCCAAGCGCGCGCGCCGCATACGAACAGGAAGCGACCACGCCGCGTTCATCGGGCTTGCCGCCGACGGCGAACGGCTTGCCGCGCAGTTCGGGGCGGTGGATTTCCTCCACCGAACAGTAGAAGGCATCGAGGTCGAGATGCAGGATGGTGCGCGGCATACCGATATTATAGGGCAGACCAGCCGGCAATTCGGGGGAAAATAGGAAAAAATGACCATGAAATTGATTTGTTAGATTATTGAACATTTGTTAAAGAAAAGTTATACTAGGGAGAGCGTATAGTCAAACGGAACCAAACTGAATTTTTTGACGTCTTATTCTGTGTTGACTTGATGGAGGAAGAAATGAGATCTGTATCACGATTAGTTTCGATGCTGCTCCTGCTGGCGGTTTTGTTAAGCCCCGCGCCAGGGACAACATCCACCGCGCATGCAGCGACCTGTTACTGGGCGCAGTTCATCGCGGACGTTACCATTCCCGATGGTACGAATTTTGCCGCCAACACGGCATTCAAGAAGACCTGGCGCATCAAGAACATCGGCTCCTGCACCTGGAACAGCAACGATGTTTCGCTGATCTTCGACAGCGGCGAGCGCATGGGCGCGCCTGCCTCGCTTGCCCTGCCCACCAACGTCGGTCCCGGTCAGACCGTGGACATCACCGTGGATATGACCTCGCCCGCCACCGCCGGTCATTACTTCGGGTATTGGAAGTTCAAGAGCAATTCCGGCGGGGTGTTTGGCATCGGCTCGACTGCCAATAAATCCTTCTGGGTTGAGATCTACGTCTCCTCGAGTTCCGGCGTCGCCTACGACTTCACCGCCAATGCAGGATCGGCGGCGTGGTCGAGCGGCGCAGGCGCGTTGACCTTCCCCGGCACCGACGGCAGCGCCAACGGCTTCGGCTTGAAACTGGACCAGCCCAAACTCGAAAGCGGCGTGACTTCCGCCAAGGCTGGTTTGTTGTTCGTGCCGAATAACGTGACCAACGGTTACATCCAGGCTTCCTATCCCGCCTTCCGCGTGCAGACCGGCGACCGCTTCCAGGCGACCATCGGCTGTGAATACGGCGCGACAACCTGTTACGCGGCGTACAGCCTCAATTACCAGATCGGGAGCGGACCGGTCAAGACCTTCTGGACCTTCCGCGAAAAATACGAAGGCTGGACGTACAACGTCAACCTCAACCTGAACGCCCTCGCCGGTCAGGATGTCAAATTCATCCTCGTCACGTCTGCCTATGGTTCGCCGACCGGCGACCGCGCGCTGTGGGTCAACCCGATCATCTCACGCGCTGGCGCGGGCACTCCGCCCACTGCCACGCCAACCGTGACCGGTACTCCGCCCACCCCCACGCCGACCCGAACCGGGACCGTCCAGCCCAACGCCTGCGACCGCGCCCAGTTCATCTCGGATGTGACCGTGCCCGACGGCACCGCCTTTGCGCCGGGCATCGGCTTCAGCAAGACCTGGCGTTTGAAGAATGTCGGTACCTGTACGTGGACGAACTACAGCATCATGTTCGATACCGGCGAAAAGATGGGCGGACCCGATTCCGCGCTCATCCCGACCACTGTTGCGCCGGGTCAGACCGTGGACATCACCCTGCAATTGACTTCGCCCACCACGGCGGGAACCTATCGCGGTTACTGGAAACTGAAGAACAACACCGGTATCCCGTTCGGCATCGGCTCGGCAGGCACGAAATCCTTCTGGGTCGAGATCAAAGTCACCGGCACGGGCATCAACCCCGGCACTGCTACCAAGACCACCACACCCGGCACGCCGGTCACGCCCGCCACTTCGATCCCCGGCACGGTCTACGACTTTGCCGCCAACGTCTGCGCGGCGACATGGTACAGCGGCGCGGGTCAACTGCCCTGCCCCGGCACGGACGGCGATGCGAAGGGCTTCATACTGATTGCCAACCCCTCCAAACTGGAGAACGGCACCAGCGATCCCCGCACCGGTCTGATCACCTTCCCGCAGAACATCAACAACGGCTACATTCAGGGCATCTATCCTTCCTACCAGGTGAAGGCAGGCGACAAGTTCCGCGCCACCATCGGCTGTGAAAACGGCGCCACCTCCTGCTATGTGGTCTTCCGGCTCGATTACTCCATCTCCGGCAGTTCTTCCATCCAGACCTTCTGGGCGTTCGTGGAGAAATATGAAGGACAGGTCTACAACGCCGATATTGACCTCTCCGCGCTCGTGGGGCAGAACGTGAAGTTCATCCTCACTGTGCTGTCCACCGGCTCGCCCGCAGGCGACCGCGCGCTCTGGACCGCGCCGATGATCTACAACTCGTCCTCTTCCGTTCCGCCGAGCGCCACGCCGACCAACACCACTGCCGCCCCAAGCGCCACGCCCACCGTAACGAACACAGTGGCGGCTCCCAGCGCAACCCCCACTGCGACCGGCACGCCAACGCCTACGGCAACCCCCACCGTCACCAACACCCCGTAACCCGATTTGAAAAAGTTCCCGTTGTCGAAAGGCAGCGGGAACTTTTTGGTTTGCCCATCCGTTTCCCAGGAAAAGGAGATTTATGAAACGACTTCTCATCCTGACATTGCTCTTGATGACAGCCTGTTCCTCGCCTCAAGGTCCCGCCTCTTTCTTCGACCGGACGCCTGCCCCCTTCGACCTGAGCCTTGAGTCCACGCCCGAGGAGATTCAAAACGCCATGATCGAAAGCGCCGCCCACTGGACGACCCTGCAAATGAGCGGCACGATCACGTTTCACGTATCCGACAGCCCCGCGCAGGTATTCACCGAGAAAGTCTGGCTGGACCCTCTCAACAGCCGCTATCGCGCCGAGTTGACGGACGTCACGAACAACGCCCACAACGCCTTGAAACTCAGCGACGGCGTGACCATCACCAATGTCAATTACGCGGCGAACACCGCCGAGCAAATCCCATATCCCGATTTTGCCCGCGTGGGACAATACATCCCGCCTGTGCAGGAGGGAGCTGCATACCCAAATCCCATGTGGGGGCAGATCGGCACGCCGCTTTCTGAAATGGCGTTCCCCGCCAACTTCGCGCAAAACGAGGGGACGTTCCTCCCGCTCGCCGTCGAGACCGTTGCCGGGCGCAGCGCGCTCGTCGTTTCGTGGACGTATATCGAAAACTCGCAGCCGTCATGGAAGTTGTGGCTCGATACGCAGACCGCCGTCATCTTGAAAATGCAGGAGTTTGGCAAAGAAGGCGGCGGGTTCGTGCAAGCCGAACGCGTCGTCGAAAGCATCGCCTTCGACCCAGCCTTCGATGACAGCGTCTTTGCGCCGCCAGCCAGCCTGCCGCTGGCGGTCACTCCGACCCGGGCGGCGTCCAACCCTGTCGTCACAGAATCCGCTCCAACGTCCGCAGAAGAGGCGGGGGAACTCTATTTCTTCCTCCAGCCGCGCGGACAGGGTCAATCCATTGAATTGGTTAAGGTTTCCGGCGTCTGCGTCTATGATTCCGCAAACTGCCCGCCGCTGGAGAAGATCCCCGCGCCGTTCCCGTTCATCTTTACCCTCAACGCGTTGAGCTGGTCGCCGGATGGAAAGTACGCGGCATTTTCGTATTCGGACAACCCCAGCGGCACACCGACCAAACTCTGGCTCTTCGAAGCGGACGCGAAGACGTGGAAGCCGCTCGCCGAGTTTCCCTACATTGACCCGCCGTTTTGGTCGCCCGATGGCGCGTGGATTGCATTCCGCACGCAGGATGGCGCCGGCGGCGAGGATGTGTATGTGATCCGCCCCGATGGTTCGGAATTGAAGAGCGTTTCCGCCAGCCTGCCCGTCGAAGGACGACCCTACATTATGGACGGCTGGTTTGGCGGCGGCATCCTCATGCGTCCGGCGCTGCCCGGCGGTTCGGGCAGTTTGTATCTTGTCAATGCGGCGGATGGCAGCGCGCGCCCGATGTTCGATTTTTTGTTGACCAAATCGCAGTTCATCGTTTCGCCGGATGCGAACCACCTCGCTTTTGATGTAGTGGATGCGGCAGCGCAGACTCACTCGCTCAAGGTGGTGGAACCTGACGGCTCCAACGCGCTGACGGTTGCCCAGTTTACCGGCGGCTCGATCTACCCGATCGTATGGTCGCCGGACGGCACATTGCTCGCATTCAATTATTACAGCAACCTGACGAGCGGCGCGCCGCTGGCACAGGTGTTTGTAGTCAATCGCGCGGGCGGGAATCCATCGCTGGTGTACGAAGGCTCGACGGTGGGACGCCTGCTCTTTTCGCCGGATGGAAATTACCTGCTGGTGGAAGAGACGACCTCCGCCTCGGGCGGTCACTTGTATTGGATCAACCTCGCCACGCTGGATTTGAGCATCCTGCAAGCGCCCGGTCTTTCCACCGATTACGATTGGTACGCGCCTTCGTGGCGTCCGTGAGCAGCCGGGATGTTATTACCGCGCAGATGAGAATAGTGCGGCGCCGTCCCCGCCGGGTGAGGGAATTTTGCCTGGAGAAACAGCCCGGTTTTTGATTGACTCAATCGGAGTCCTGTGTTATCGTTGCGCCTGATAGGAAAACGGTAGGTTGCGTTGGCTCGAAAGAACTGGAACAACTCACGGTTTGACTGTGGGTTGTTTTGTTTTTCCTCCGATGGAACAAACGGATTTACCTATGAATCTCAATTGCCATAGGAGGCAAAAATGTCTGAAAAAATAACTGGTACGGTCAAGTGGTTCAACGGCGATAAGGGCTACGGCTTTCTCGAACGCGAAGGCGGAGCGGACGTGTTCGTCCACTTCTCCGCCATCCAGGGCGACGGGTTTCGTAACCTGCTCGAGGGACAGAAGGTCGAGTTCAACGTGGAAAAAGGACCGAAGGGTCTCCAAGCCGCGAACGTGGTCGTACTAAACTAAAGACTAAAGACAGAAAAGGAGCCTGATGCAGAAGCGTCAGGCTCCTTGATTTTAAGCACGGGACTCGGGCGGCTTTTTGATTTCCTACTTCTTCCTCGGCGCAAGGCGGTTTCTTCCATAACGATTCGGCGTGGGAGCGGGCTTGGGCGGACGATGTCCATCTCGCGGGGCGCCCCTGCCTCGGGCGCCAGAATCCGTTCGCGGCGGGGCGGGAGCCGTGTAATCGAATCCCTCGATCGTCTCGCGTTTGATCGGTCCCCCCATGATGCGTTCGAGGGTTCGGATCATGTCGTTGTCTTCGGGAGTGACCAGCGTGAACGCATCGCCCGTGCGTTGGGCGCGACCCGTTCTGCCGATACGATGGATGTAGGCGTCGGCGGTGTCGGGCATGTCATAGTTGATGACGTGCGAGATGGTTTCGATATCCAGCCCGCGCGCGGCAATGTCGGTGGCGACCATGATGTCGTGATACCCGCTCTTGAATCCCTTGAGCGCCGCCTGGCGCTGCCCCTGTGAACGATCCCCGTGCAAACTCGTCACCTTGAAACCGGCGCGGTGAATCTGCTGCGCCACTTTTTGCGCGCGGTATTTCGTGCGTGTGAAAACCAGGACCGAATTGGTATCGGTGCGTTTGAGCAGTTCGATCAGCAGTTTCGATTTCAAATGCGGCGGCACGGGATAGAGCGCGTGCGTGACGGTGTGCGCCGGTTTGATGATGCCCACTGAAATTTTCTGCGGCTGGTGAAGCGACTGCGACGCAAGCAGTTCCACTTCCGGCGGGAAGGTGGCGGAAAACAACATCGTCTGCCGTTTTTCGGGCACGGCTTTCACAATGCGGCGCACATCCGGCAGAAAGCCCATGTCGAACATGCGGTCGGCTTCGTCGAGCACGAGGATCTCGATGTGATTCATTTTCGCATGACCCTGAGCGATGAGGTCCAGCAGACGCCCCGGGCAGGCAACGAGGATTTCCGCGCCGCTGCGCAGCGCCTGGATTTGGGGTGCGGCTCCGACTCCCCCGTAGATGGTTGCGCTCTTCAGCCTGGTCCCAGCGGACAGCGTTTTGATCACATCGTGGATCTGCTCCGCCAGTTCGCGCGTCGGCGTGACGATGAGCGCGCGGGCGACGTTTCGCGGACCCGTGAGCAATTTGTTGAGAATGGGCAGCACGAACGCGGCGGTTTTGCCCGTGCCGGTCTGTGCCGTGCCGATGATGTCCCGTCCGCGCAGGGCGGCGGGGATGGCGGCTTCTTGAATGGGAGTGGGGGTTTCGTAGCCCGCTCGTTCGATCCCCTGTTTGAGGCGCGGGTCGAGTTTGAATTGAGAGAAATCCATAAAATCCTGATTTTTTACGCGGTTGAACGCAAATAGTAAGTGGTTGATCTTAATTCCAGCGAATTACAGGTAATCACTTCCACAGCCATTATATCCGCTAAGTAGTCGGTCGAAATAAATTTTACAAAAATACGCTCCCGGCGGCGTCCCCGCCGCCGAGGACGGCGGCATGAGCAGGAATTTGTTTTCTAAAA
>SZPG01000079.1 GCA_030263595.1 Chloroflexi bacterium CFX6 | reverse complement strand
TCACCGTGACGTCGAAACTTCCGTAGGCGATGTTGCCGCTCGAATCGGAGGCGGAGCAGTTGACCGTTGTCGCGCCGAGGGTGAACGCGCTGCCTGAGGCGGGGGAACAGGTCACTGGAAGGGAACCAGATACCAGGTCCGAGGCGGAAGCGGCGAACGATACGTCCGCGCCGGATGAACCCGTCGCCTCGGTCGTGATGTCTGCGGGTAATGAGAGGGCAGGCGGAGTCGTGTCGGCGACCGTGACGTTGAAACTTCCGTAGGCGATGTTGCCGCTCGAATCGGAGGCGGAGCAGTTGACCGTTGTCGCGCCGAGGGCGAACGCGCTGCCCGAGGCGGGAGAACAGGTCACTGGAACGGGTCCATCCACCGCATCATTTGCGGTCGGCGAGAAAGCGACCACTGCGCCAGAGGGCCCCGTCGCTTCCACGGTCATATCGAGCGGCAGGCTCAGAACCGGCGGCGTGGTGTCCAGGGGCATGAGGTTGTAGCACTGGCTGGGATGAGGGCCGGGGTAGGTGTTGCCGCTGCAAGTGGGATCTGTCGTCGCGCTGATCGAGCCGGAGAAAACGCTCAGCCCGTAGGCTTCATTGTCCGATAACGTCCCGCCGTTGACGTTGACGACGGTCGAGCCGGTTCCGTTGACGTGAACGCCCGATCCCAATCCCAATATCAGAATGAACGTGCCGTTGTCGTAGGAGACGACATTGTTCAGAAACACTGAATTGGCGTTATTGATCTCGATGCCGCTCAAGTCGTTGTTGAAAGCGGTGACGTTATTGAGCGTGACGATCGGGGCGCTCAACGTTGCGCCGTTGTAGTTGGTGGTTTCATCAAGACAGAAAAAGATGATTGACGTGCAGTTTCGGGTATCCCTGAACGTTGTATCGGAGATCGTGATCGAGCCTGTGTTGGTCTCCGCGCGGAAGCCCCGGTTGCGGTTGGCGCTTCCCCCGCTGTCGTTGCCGTCGAAGGCGCTGTTCGAAACGACGATGTCGCCGGACTGGGAGTCAAGGTGGGCGGTGTAATCGTCGCCGCGTTGCTGCGTCACGGTGACGTTGTTCAGCGTAATGTCCCCGCTCGTGGTGTAGACGGTGAGGGCGTTTCCGCTGCTTACGTTATTGAACGAGAAATTGTTGATGGTGATATTCCCGACCCACGGATTCGACGACGTGCCGATGGTGACGGTGTTGTTTCCAAAATTGGTGGTACCTGTGAAGGTGGCGCTCGCGCCGTTCAAGCCGTTCCATCCGCCCTGCAGGGTGAGATTGAAATCGTTCAGGGTGTTAAAGTCGCCGCTTCCCAGGCTGGATCCGGCAGTGGTCAGAGAGAATGACGCGCCGGGGTTGGAGGTGAAATAGATCACACCGTCCTGGGTGTAATTGCTCGTGTTGTTGCGCATGTTCGTAAGAAGGGCGTTGATCGTGGCAAAGTTCGTCGTGCAGCCCGGCCCCCCCGGCAGGACGCCCACCGGACACCACATCGGGTCCGAGTCCAGGATGACATCCAGCGCCTCCTCGGATGCCAGCGGGAGCGCCTCGCCGTTTTCGTCAAGGACGATCACCTCGGTATTCTCGGGGATCTGTTCGAACAAGGGAGCGTCGGGCGCTTCCTCCTCCGCCGGAACCTGTTCCTCCTCCGAGGGAGTTGCCTCCCCCTCCGGCGTTATCTCCGGCGCTGGGGTTTCATTTCCGCCTTCTTCCGGGGTCGGCGTTTCGACGACGGAGAGGGATTCGGTTTCCTCCGTTACGAGCGGCTCCTGCGGTTCTTCCGTCGGTTGGACGGTTGGGGTCGAGTCCGATGGGGCGTCTTCATCCGCGAGCGCAACAGAAACATTCACGGTGATGATACTGGCGACCAAAAGGACGGAGAACACCCACCTGAAAAGATAAGATTTCGTAAACATGCTTCCTCCTGAATTACCTTGCATAATCGTTAGGTAGAAGCATGACGCCTTGATTTTTGAATGGTTACGCCGATTGTCTGAACTTTGTCATGGATTTTCGTCACCTTCGTCCGGGATTTCGGACTTGTCCGGTTCTTTGGGACGACAGAGGCATCCCTTTCAGCGTGTTTTCGCCGCATTTTCCCGATATCAAAACGAAAGTCCCCCTCTCACGCCGGGCGGCGATTGCAACCCATTTACAACTATTTTTTTCGCGGCAGAAAATCGAACGGGGGTCTTTGGTTGAGTTTCAACAGGTTGGCGCCCATCTCCCCGACGGCGAGCGCGGTCAGCGACCCGGTCTCGCAGCTGAGTCTCTGGAACTGATCGAGCGGCAGGCCGATGAAATGCGCGACCGCAAGTTTGATCGGGTCGGCGTGGAAGACGACCGCCACAATATCCTTTGGTCTGTTGTGTTTTGACACGATGCGTTCGAGCGCGCTCACGTAGCGGGTCTGCGCCTCCACAAAAGACTCTCCTTCGGGGAACCGAAAACGCGAGGGGGCATTCTGCACGATCTTCCAAACCTTCGTCAACCTTAGCGCCCTCCATGACCTCCCCTCCCATTTGCCGATGTCGGTATCCATCAGGTCGGGTTCCTGGACGACGGTCAACTTTCGCGCTTCTGCAATCGGCTTGGCGGTTTCCATCGCCCTCTCGAGCGGACTCGCGTAAACGGCTTTGATCGGAACGTCTTTCAACGCTTCAGCCAACGCCTGAGCCTGTTCCTGTCCCCGTTCGTTCAGGCCGCCATTTTGCCGGTCTTCACGTAATCGTTCTCGCCGTGACGGATCAGTAGGAGCAGAGGCATGAGACTTTTTCCTAATCTGTCTCGCGCATGGTTTTTGGATCCGCTTCGTCCTCGTTCATCCATGCTTTGAGGGTGGCGCGGTAAAGCGCGCGTTCGAAGTACATGCCATCCAGCGACAACCCGTCGTATCCCTTTTCGAACAATACTTCATCGGACATCGTGAGTCAAGAAACCCCCGCAGTGATTCGGTCAAATTTTTCCATGTCAGCCTCTGGTTCGATTTTACTTGATCTTCCGCTTCATCTCTTGAATCTGTTCCTCGCTCATGGCAGGGATGTTTTCCACCTTTGTAATTCCCAACGCCCTGCGCTGCGCTGCGCGCCACATCTCGAGGCGCGCGGTGACCTGCGACTCGTATCCCTCCTGCGAGGGCTGATAAAAATAGGTGCCTAACAATCTCTTTGGTAAATATTGCTGCGGCGTGAAATGCCCCTCGAATTCGTGAGGATAGACATAGTCCCTGCCGTGACCCATCGCGGCGGCATCGCGGTTGCCGTCCATGAGGTGACGCGGCACGGATGTTTGTCCCTCATCTTCGATCTTTTTCATCGCCTTGAAGTACGCGCCCGCGCTGTTGGATTTGGGCGCGGTGGCGAGATACAACGTCGCTTCGACGATGGGGTAGATCCCTTCGGGCAAGCCAATGAAGTCAAAGGCTTGCGCAGCGGAGGATGCAACGACCAGTCCCATCGGGTCGGCGAGACCGATGTCTTCACCTGCCAGAATGATCAAGCGACGGATGATGAAGCGCGGGTCTTCACCGGCATAGATCATCTTGGCGAGCCAGTAGAGCGCCGCGTCCGGGTCGCTGCCGCGCACGGATTTGATGAACGCAGAGATCGTGTCGTAGTGCGCGTCGCCGTCTTTATCATATAGAACCGCGCGCCGTTGAATTGACTCTTGCGCCACATCCAGGGTGATATGGACAACACCTTCAACGTCAGGAGACGTTGACTCCACAGCCAATTCAATTGCGTTCAACGCGTTACGGGCGTCGCCGGAGGCAACTTCAATTAAATGGGATCGGGCATCAGGGTCCAAAACGATGCGCCTGTCTCCGTAGCCGCGTTCCTTATCCGAGAGGGCGCGGTCAATGAGGACGCCGGTCTCTTCCTGATTCAAATTCCTCAATTGGAAAACACGCGAGCGGGAGATCAACGCTTTGATGACTTCGAAATATGGATTCTCTGTCGTTGCCCCGATGAGGGTCACGACTCCCGCCTCGACGTGGGGCAGAAGCGCGTCCTGCTGGGCTTTGTTCCAGCGATGGACCTCGTCCACGAAAAGAATCGTGCGAATGTTGTGCAACCGTCTGCGTTCGATGGCTTCGGCGATCACCACGCGTAAATCCGCCTTGCCCGCGAGGATGGCAGAGATGGTGACGAAGTGACTCTTGGTCGTGTTGGCGATGACTTGTGCGAGCGTGGTCTTGCCGGTGCCGGGCGGTCCCCACAGGATGATGGAAGAGAACAGGCGATCTGACTCGATGGCGCGGCGGAGAAGTTTGCCTTCGCCGACGATGTGTTCCTGCCCGATGTATTCCTCCAGCGTGCGCGGACGCATCCGCGCGGCGAGCGGCGCTTCCTGTTTCATGCGTTCCTGCATGGCGTGGTCGAAGAGATCGGGCATGGCGGGGAGATTATAGCATCATCTTTTTTCGGTTACGAAGACGCAATGGAGATGAGGATTTTATGAGAATCAAAAAAAGGACGCGCGAACGCGTCCTTGGCGGAATCAATTACCGGCTTAGAACGAGGCGACGGCGGTCTTCATGTCCATGAAGGTTTCGATGAACATGTCGAAGCCTGCCGTCTCGAAGGCGGTTCGAGTCTCCGGGGAAAGGTTCAGCAGTTTCAGGTGAGGGGATTTGTATGTGCCTGCGCTGATGCCTTTCTTCAACTCCTCCTCGGCGGCGGCGGCGTTGGGGTCGAGCGAACGGAGTTTGTTGAAGGCTGAGTGCAGGGCGCGCAGGCCGGCGCTGCTGACGAAGGGGGCGTGCGAAAGGTCCACCAGGATGTGACGCGCGCCGTCCTTGATCGCCTCGTCCACTTTCGACTCGAACTGACGATACGTGGATGAATCGATGTTCCCGTCCACGTGCAGGACGGTGACGGGGATGCGGCCGTTTTCGGTGTGTACTTTGATTTCCATGGATGTCTCTCCTCGAACAGTAAGGTATGATCCGGGCTTCTACTTTTCCTTCGCCTCCTGCTCGGCTCTGGATCGGAAGCCGACCAGTTTTCTCAAGGCGTCGAACCAGAAGGGCGCGCCTTGTGCGGCGGCGAGCCCGCTCAGGAGAAAACCAAACGCTTTGATTCCCCATCCCTGAAAATCGGACGGCAGCGAATCGGCGCGCCAGCCGACCGGGAAAGGCAGGCTTTCGACGGCTTGCGAGAAATCCGTCGGCGGCGCCCCCGCTTCGACCTGCGCCTGCGCCTGCGCGACGATGACCGCGCGCGCGGTGGGTTGCTGCCAGAGTTCCGTCGCAATGAAAACGCTGTCCACGTTCAGGAAGACGGCGATCAGAAGCCCGATGAGGAACGCCAGCCGCTGGGAGAACTTCTTGTATTCCAGCGAGACCATGTTCATGGTGTCGTTGTACCAGTCCTCCATGCCTGCATACCATTTGGATAATTTTTCATCGAGTTTTGCGGTTTTATCGCCGACCCCCTGAAGGATGTACCCGAATTTCCGCGCCAGCCCCGGGTTGTTTTGCTGGACGGACTTCAGGTTTTCCTGCATCTTGGAAAGGGACCATTCGCCTTCGGGAAGTTCCTCGGGCGATTTCCCCGCGTTCGCGAACAGGTCGAGCATGACCTTGGCGAATCGCTGGGGCGGAATCCAGGGCGGCATTTTGTTCAAGCCCGACCTTCGATAGAGCGCCTGGATGGAAGGATGCTGGAAAAACTTGTCGCTCATCTTCGGGTCGTCGAGCATGTCGCGCACCGCCTGCTCGAGATATTGCGAGCGCCAGGTGAACAGGTTTTCGACCCACTCCTGCGCCTGCATTACGCCGACGCTCAGCACAAGCCAGACAAATATCAACCCAATGGCGACCTGGATGACAGCGTCAAGTTGCATGATCCTCTCTCCTGTTCTGATGAACCGCCCGGAAAGACATTCGCTGGGAGCGAAACCCGGGCGGAATTCCTGTGATTGACCGAGTATACAGTTTCAGCCTGTGAAAGGCAAGTCACAGGTTGAGGGTTTGTTCCACTTCCCTTTGATGGGAGCGATTCACAATGTAGATTCCAGCCAGCGCGATCAAGCCGCCCAGTCCCTGCCAAAGGTTTGGGATCTCCCCAAGCAGCGGGATCGCCAGGAGCGCGGTCATAACGGGCTGCAGCACCATCGTCGGCGCGACAACCGAAGCGGGGAGATGCCCGAGCGCGTAGGCGAGCGCCATGTACCCGATGAGTTGCGAGACGAGCGCCGTGGAAAGGAACACGATCCAGGTTGTCCGGTCGTAGCCGGTCAGGGAGTTGCCCAGAAGGACGTTGATGACGAACAACGCCAGGCTCGCGCCGATGCCCACGATCCAAATGTGAACGAGCGGGGTGAAATGGGCGCGGCTCTTTTCCGTAAAAAGAAAATAGCCTCCATAGAAAAAGCCGGTGAAGACCGCCATCAGGTCCCCCACGCCGAAACGCGGATGCAGGATGAAATCCGTCCCCACGATCAACACCGCGCCGGTCAGCGTGAGCGCAAGCCCGCGCCAGAAGCCGTTCGAGAGTTTTTGTTTGAGGATGAGCCACGCGCCCAGCGCAACCCATAACGGAGCGGTGTTGCCAAGCAGGGTGGCGTTTGCGGCGGTCGTATACCCGAGGGCTGTCGTCCACAAGGCAAGGTCGAGCGCGGTGAACACGCCTGCGAGGAGGGGGAAGATCAACGCCCACGATGCGACCTTCGGAGTCCGCGACCTGCGCGGCAGAACCACCGGCAATAACAGAAAGAGCGAAAAGAACATGCGGTAGAAGGCGGTGACCGGTCCCGGCGCGTTTGCCCACCGGACGAACATGGCGGAGAAACTCAGCGCAAGCACACCGACGCCGAGCGCGGCATATACGAGGATGTTTTTGTTCGACATGCGATCCTATTGGACTTGAAGATGATCGAGGGTTGCCGGAAGTTCATGGAGGGAGGACAGGCTCGCGTCGGGCTTGACCCGTTCCTGCTCCTCCATCTTCGGGTCTGCGCGGCGGCTGATCCAGATCCCGTAGATCCCCGCGTTCTGCGCGCCGCGAATGTCCGCATCCAGGTTATCGCCGACCATGACCGCCTCGTTGGGAGGGCAGTACCAGTTCGACAGCGCCAGTTCGAAGATGCGCGGATGCGGCTTGCGATAACTGCACGCGGCGGAGGTCAGGATGAAATCGAAATATTTCGTGACGCCGAATTTGCGGGCGAGTTGCTGCACGTCGGCGTCGTCGCCCGCGTTCGAGATGATGCCCATCTGGTATCCCTTTTCCTTCAGTTTTTGCAATGTTGGAAGGGCGTCCTCCTCCAGCGCCCAGTTGCTTTGCGTGACGGAAAACAGCGTGTCCAGCGCTTTGCGGATCAGGTTGCCGCGAACGTCGTCGTATCCCTTTTCGTGGAGCAGTTCGCGCAGGACGAAAGAATAGGTGGTTTCGAGCAGGTCCTGTTCGCGCTGCTTGAAGTAACCGTCCAGTCGTTTGCGGAATTCTGTGGGAAATGTGTTGAGACTGACCTCCAACCCTTGCGAGCGAAGGAAGTCCGTCAGCGCCTCGTCCGCCTTCGCGACGATGGGCGCCCAATCCTGACGCCCATACATGAGCGTCCCACCGAAATCGAAGAGAACGGCGCGGATGAGGTTTCGGGGCATGACGCTATTTTACTGTGAGTGACGGAAAAGAGAAAACCCTCGATTTTTATCCCGCCTGCGGCGCGCCGTCAACTCCCGCGCGGTTCCTGGGTGAGCGGTTTTTGCGGCAATGTGGTGACCAGCACCTTGTCCACGCGGCGACCGTCCATGTCAATGACCTCGAAGTTCAAGCCGTGCCACTCGAAATGATCCGCCGTCTGCGGCACGCGCCCAAGCGACATCATCACGAATCCGCTCAGGGTTTCATACTCGTCCTCGTGCGGAAGGACGGGCAGGTCGAAGATATCCTTGAATTCGTCCACCTCGAGCATCCCATCCAGCAACCACGAACCGTCTTGGCGTTGTGTGGCTTGCGGTTCAGCCTGTTCCATCTCGCCGACGATCTCCTCGAGGATGTCGTTGATGGTCAACAACCCCTGCAAGCCGCCGAATTCGTCAATGACCAGGAGCATGTCCGTGCCTTTTTCCTTGAGTATTTCCAGCGCGCGCGAGGCAAGCATCGTCTCGGGAATGTAAAAAGCGGGTCTGAGCACTGCCTTGAGATTGATCTTCTCGCCCTTCAGGCTTGGCACGAGCAGGTCCCTTGCCTTGACGATGCCCAGGATCACGTCCAACGTGTCTTGCCGCACCGGGAAACGCGAGAAATCGTTTGCCGCGATCTTTTCGCGTACCTCCTCGATGCTCTCGTCAATGTCCAGCCAGACGATGTCCGTGCGCGGCGTCATCAGGGAATACACGCGCTGGTCGCCCAGGCTGAACACGCCCTCCACCATGTCGTGTTCGGCTTCCTCGAAGATGCCCGCCTGCATCCCCTGGTCAATCAGGAGTTGGATCTCCTCTTCGGTCACGGGCGGTTCGTTTCCGGGCTTGATCCCCAACAGTTTCAGCGTCAACTCCGTCAATTTTCCAAGCAACCATACGAACGGAGAGAAAATCTTCGAAACGACGATCATCGAACCGCCCATGGCGGACGCAATTCTTTCCGGGTCGTGCAGGGCGATTCGTTTCGGGACGAGTTCGCCCAGCAGGATCGAGAGGAAAGTAATGCTGATGACCACGATGCCCAGCGCGATGGAATCCGCGTAATCGGTCAACATGGGAATCCGCTCGATTGCGTCTCCCAAAGGCTCCGCCAGTCTCGCGCCGCCGATCGCGCCAGTGAACACCCCCACCAGCGTGATGCCGATCTGGACGGTCGAGAGGAACAGGTTGGGATTCTCGATCAATTGAAGAGCGTTTTTTGCGCCCCTGTCGCCTTCGTTGGCGCGCTGTTGAAGGCGCGCCTTGCGCGACGTAGCGACGGACATTTCGGACATTGCCAGGATTGCGTTGATCAGGATGACAGCCAGGATTATTAGTATTTCTGAAGTGATATTCATCGAGGGTTATTGGATTTGATTCAGCGTGGATATTGATCGGACACTGTTAAAGCGCGGCAAGCCCGCCGACCAGCATCAGCGGGATGATGACGTGCGCGTTGAAAATCTTCGCTATCTAGGGGAACTTCGTCTGACATGATCCACTGGACTTTTCTGCGTCCCCTATTGTACTATGAATCGCCTCTTATTCGACCTTTATGCCTGATCCCGTTTCGACGCGCCCGACCACCCAGACGGCTTGATCCAGTTCCTCCGCGCGCGTGAGGAACGCGTCCAGATTTTCCTGCGGCACTCCCAACAACAAACCTCCGCTGGTCTGCGGATCGAATAGCAACATCCGATTTTCTTCATCAATCGAACCCGCAAAGCGAACCTTCGATGCGAAGTGTTTCCTGTTATCGAACGCGCCGCCCGCGAAGCAGCCCTTTGCCGCATACTTGCGCGCGCCTGAAATGAACGGAATGTTTTCGAGTTCCAGTTTCAAGGCGATGCCCGAAGCGTCCGCCATTTCCACTCCGTGACCCAATAGACTGTATCCTGTAACATCCGTCCCGCCGCGCAGAGCGAACTCAAGCGCGAGGTCACTTGCGGTTTTGTTCAGGCGTTTCATCCAATTCACCGCTTCGAGGACGTCCTCTTCGTCGGCTTGTTCGCGTTTGAGCGCAGTGGTCGTGACTCCAAAACCGAGGGGTTTGGTCAACACGAGCGCGTCACCGATCCGAAGTCCGCCTTTGCTCAACATCTTTTGCGGATGGACGAAACCGATGACGACAAGTCCGTACTTCGGCTCTTTATCTTTTACAGTATGTCCGCCTGCAATGACCACTCCCGCCTCGCGCGCCTTCTCCGCGCCGCCGCGGATGATCTCGCTCGAGATCTCGTCCGGCAGGTCGTCGGGTAATGCCGCGACGTTCAACGCAAGGAAGGGCTGTCCGCCCATCGCGTATACGTCCGAGAGGCTGTTCGCCGCGGCGATGGAACCGTAATCGTACGCGTCGTCCACCACCGGCGTGAAGAAATCGGTCGTGACGACGATTGCCTTGTCGTCGTCCAAACGCCAGACAGCCGCGTCGTCCGGTTCCCGCAGACCAACCAAAAGGTCCGGGAAGGAGGCGGCTGAAAAGACGTCTTTTATGGGACGCAGGACCTGCGTCAGCGCATCCGCGCTTAGTTTGGACGCTCAACCCGCGCAGGCGGAAAGAGTCGTGAGTCGGATTTCGCGTCCGGTTCGAGGAGTGGGCATGTCTTTGAAAAGTGAGAAGTGGAAAGTGGGAAGTAGAAAGTGGAAAGTAGAAAGTGGCGGGTGGTTACTTTCCACTTTCTACTTCCCAAAAAACTTTACGGCGTTGACGGCGTCGTTGACGGACTCGTCGTGGTATTTGGCAGCGGAAGAATGAACTGGTTGTCCGTCGGCAGGAAGATCGTCTGAACGCCCGGCGCGAGTTTGAGGATGTATTGATATTGCAGGATCTCCGGGTTGTCCTGCAGCGATTGCCCGATCAACTCATTCGCCTGCGCCTGCGCCTCCGCCTGGATGATCTGCGCCTCCGCCGCGCCCTTCGCCGCGATCACCGCCGCATCCGCCTGACCCTGTGCGATCTGGCGGGCTTGCTCGGCTTCCTGCTTCTTCGATTCGACGACGAACGCGGCTTGCAACGCCTGTTGTTCCGCGATCTGCTTCTGCTCGATGGATTGCGCGTATTCCTCGGTGAAGGTGATGTCGCGCAGCACGAAGTCAACGAGCGTCAGTCCGTTGCTTGCCATCACCTCTTCCAGTTGCTGAGTGATCTGGGTGGTCATATCGAAGCGCTTTGTGCTGAGCACTTCATCCACGCGGTATTGCGAGACCGCATCGCGGATGATGCCGCGCGCCTGCGGCAGGATCAGGTCGTCCTGATAGCGGCGCTGCCAGGTTTTGTGGATCTCGATCACCTGCGAGGGTTCGATGCGGTAGATCACGGACGAATCGACGAAGATGCGCTGCCCGTCCGAAGTGCGCGCCTCGACCGTGATCAACCCCTGCGTCTCGCCTTCGCTGGCTGTGCGCGCCATCGTAAAGGTCTGGGTCGTGGTCTGATAAAGTTCGACCCTTTCCACGAACGGAACGATCCAATGCAAGCCCGGTTGGAGCGGTTCGGGACGCAAGCCGCCCTGCCCGAGGATGGTGATGACGACGCCAGCCTCGGTCGGTTCGATGAACACCAGTCCCGCGCCGACGAGCGTAAGCACGACCGCCAGAACGATCATGCCGATCACGAGGGAGGTGATCCCTTTGGCGTTTTGGTTGCGGCTCGCGCGGGCAACAGCCAGGATGCCCAAACCGACGACTGCCAGCCATGCAAATCCGGCCAGCGCTTTGATGAATTCTGCAATGTTCATTCTGCCTCCGTTTCTTGAAATTATTATACCGCCATGATAGCATAGCGATATGCGCGCCGGCAAAGGACAGGTCGTTGAGTTGATCCTGAAGAATGGACGCCGTCAGGCGCGGATTTCGTGCGCCTCGGACCTGATCCCCGCCCCGGGACAATATCTGCTCGCGGGCGACGCTTCGGACTCACCCCTGCCTGTTCCCCTTTTCTCCACGCATTCCACCGCTGACGGTTTTATCGCCGCCGCGCCGATCCCCGATTCGTGGGCCCCGGGAGTGGAATTATATCTGCGCGGTCCGCTGGGACGCGGATTCGAACTGCCGGTCTCTGCGCGCAGGGTCGCGCTGGTCGCGTTCGAGGATTCGCCTTCCCGTTTGAGGGGCTTGATCGCGCCTGCTTTGAATCAGGGCGCGGCGGTCGCGCTGGTCTGCGATTCGGAGGAGGAACCTTTACCCGACGAGGTGGAGGTGCAGCCCTTCTCCGCTCTGGACGAAGTCCTTGCCTGGGCGGATTACGCCGCATTCGACGCGGCGCGCGAGAATCTGCCGGGGCTGCGGGAAAGGCTGGGGGATTTGAATCAGATGTCGGCGGGGAAGGAAGCGCAGGCGCTCATCCACACCCCCATCCCGTGCGGGGGAATCGCGGAGTGCGGCGTCTGCGCGGTGACTTTGAAATCCGGCTGGCGGCTGGCTTGCAGGGAGGGTCCCGTTTTCGATCTGCGGGGGATCTAAGGGTTCGTAAAAGCAATCCCCACTTTGCAGGAAAATCTATGGCAACAGGAGATTGCTTCTCGAAGACTCGCAACGACATGAGGGAAGTTAATAATTTACTGACCCTAACTTGATTATGGAGTCTGGGGGCTTGCTCCCGAAATGCGCCAGCAAACTGGCTGATTCCATAATTATTCGGATGGGTTTTTAGAACCAGATCCTGAATGAGGCGGTGGTGCTGCGCGTCAATCCCTGATAGTCCACGATCACGTCAATGGTGACGAGTTCCCCCGGTTTTTGATCGCTGAACTCGAACGTGATTTGCCCGATGCCGCGCGCGTCGGTGGCGAAGATGTATTCCTGCGTCGCGTTGTTCGCCAGATGCACCACCGCCCTGACGGAGGCGTTTTCGACCGCCTCGGAGGTTTGATCCTGTACGATCACGTAGACCGTCTGGGTTCCGCTTTTGAGCGCGACCGCTTTCAGAACAAAGGCGCGCGCTTTGAGCGATAGCACGGGTTTGATCGTCGCGTTGGGGGGCGAAGCGGGTTTGAGGTGCGCGGGGTCTTCGTTTTGCAGGTCGAAATACAGCCGCCCGAGGTCCGAGATCACCACCCATTTTTCCGCGCCGCGGTCGGCTCGCCATTCGAAACGCGCGCCCTCGAAGTATTGCACGATCACCCCATCCGCCGATTCGAACGGGGAGATCGGGTTGCCGAATTGCGCGGGTCCGCCGTTGGCTTTGTAAAAATCGAGAAACGTAAAACAGACGCTGTGACCGGTCGGATATTGCTCGCATCCGCTGTTGTTGATGGGCAGGGGACTTTGCGGTTTGTAGAGCAGGGTTCCAAGCGGGGTGAGTTGCACGCGGTTCGCGGATGCAAGTTCGAAGCGGGCGCGTTGAAAATATTGCACGGTCCTGCCGTCGCGCGCGAGCATCTGTTCGGTGATGGGGTATCCGTAAGCCAGCCTGGGGTCTTTTGCGGCGTTGTAGAATTGCAGGAACGCGCCTTTCACGTAATGTCCCGTTTCGGGAAAATACAGAACGTCCGCCGATTGCGCCGCCGCCCCTGAAATTGGCAGGAGAAAAAGGATGAGGGTCGCCGCAATGAGTTTTCGAACCGCGTTCATCGAATTCATTATACACAGAAAGAAGCGGCAGTCACTTTTCATTTTGGAAGTGACTGTCGCCTCGAGCCGCCAGCGCCTCCACGATGCGTTCCGCCGCGTGACCGTCTCCGTAGGGATTGGACGCCTTCGCCATCTTCGCGTATTCGGATTCGTCGTCCAACAAGCGGTTCGCTTCCCGGACGATGTGACTGTTCTCCGTTCCGACCAGTTTGAGCGTCCCCGCTTCGATTCCCTCCGGGCGTTCGGTGGTCTCGCGCAGGACGAGGACCGGGACGCCGAAGGTGGGCGCCTCCTCCTGCAACCCGCCCGAGTCGGTGAGGATAAGCGTCGAGCGTTTCATCAAATGCGCGAGCGGAAGATAATCCAGCGGCGGCAGCAACGTAATGCCTTTCACGTCTTTGAGAATGCGGTTGACCGGTTCCTGCACGTTGGGATTCAAATGGACGGGGTACACGATCTCCACATCCCCTCGTGAGGCGATCTCCTCGAGCGCGCGGCAAATGTTTTCGATGGGCTGACCGAAATTCTCGCGGCGGTGCGCGGTGACGAGGATGAGTTTTTTAGTCTTTAGTCTGATAGTCTTTAGTCTTATAGTCTCTAGTCTGATAGTCTCTAGACTATCAGACTCTAGACTATCAGACTCTAGACTATTAGACTCCTGACTATCAGACTCCCGACTATCAGACTCAACCCCGAGTCTGTTCAACAATTCGATAACGAGATCGGGCGCGGGCTGTTCCGAGACAAATTTCAACGCATCAATGACCGGGTTGCCGGTGACGACGATATCCTTTTCGTTCACGCCTTCGCGCAATAAATTTCCCTGCGACCACGTGGTCGGCGCAAAGTGCAGGTCTGCCATGGTGGTGGCGAGGCGGCGGTTGATCTCTTCGGGGAAGGGATGCCACTTGTTGTGTGTCCGCAGCCCCGCCTCGACGTGACCGAATTTGATCCTGCGGTAAAAGGCAAGTTGGCACGTTGTCACGACGGTCGTCGTATCGCCGACCGCAAGGACCCAGTCCGGTCGGACTTCTTCAAGGACGGGGTCGAGATGCAAAAAGATGCCTGCGGTCAATTGCGCCAGCGATTGCCCCTCGCGCATCAGGTCGAGGTCGTAATCGGGCTTAATCTGAAACAACTCGAGTACCTGATCGAGCATTTGCCGGTGCTGCGCGGTGACGCAGACGCGCGATTCGATTCCCTTCGTCTGATTCAACAAACGGACGATGGGCGCCATCTTGACGGCTTCGGGTCGGGTGCCGAAAACAGAGAGGATTTTCATTCGATTTACGACAGGCGATTATGATTGGGATCGAGGATCGAGGAATTAGAGGACGGAGGATTTGCCATCGCCGAGGCGATGGAATTGGAAGCCGGCCTTTTGCCATTCCTCCGCCTTCCACGCATTGACGCAATCCACAGCGATCCGTGCAGGGGTCTTCGATGCGAGGTCGCCGGGGTGGATACCGACGAACTGCGCGTGTTTCACCAGGAGCAGGATCGCGTCCGCATCCTTGACGGCTTCTTCGAGGCTGGGGGACATATTGACGCTCTTAAGACTCGCCCCCGGTTTGAACGGTTCCCAGGCTTTGACTTGCGCGCCTTCGTTTTGGAGCAAATGCACGACTTCGACAGCCGGGCTTTCGCGCAGGTCGTCCACGTCCGGTTTATACGCCAAGCCAAGCGCGGCGATCCTTTTATTTTTCAATTCGCCAAGCGCTTGTGAGGCTTTCATCACAACGAAATGAGGCTGTTCGTCGTTGACTTTGCGCGCGTGATAGATGAGCGAGGTCAGTTCCGGCGCGGTCTCGACGAGGAACCACGGGTCCACGCTGATGCAGTGACCGCCCACGCCCGGTCCGGGGCTGAGGATGTCAATACGCGGATGCAGGTTGGCGAGGCGGATGGCTTCCCACACGTCCACGCCGAACTTTTCGGCGAGGCGCGAAAATTCGTTGGCGATGGCGATGTTGATGTCGCGGGTGGTGTTTTCCATCAGTTTGACCATCTCGGCGGTGGTGGCGTCGGTCTCGATGATCTCGCCTTTGACGAAGATCGAGTACAGGTCGCGGGCTGCCTTTGCAGATTCGGGAGTCACGCCGCCGACGACGCGCGCGTTCTCGACCAACTCGCGCAGGATTTGCCCGGGCAGGACGCGCTCCGGCGAGTAGCACAGGAGGAAGTCGGGACCCGCTTTCAGAGTGGATCGCTCTAAAATGGGACGGACCAGGTCGAGGGTCGTCCGAGGCGGGGAGGTGGATTCGAGCACGACCAAATTTCCTCTACGGAGGCGCGGCAGGATGGCTTCCGTCGCGGAGATCACGGCGCTCATGTCCGCCAGTTTGTATTTCCGCCCCTCGTACTCGGCGAATTCGTCCTCGTGAAAGGGCGTCGGCACCGCGATCAGAAAGACGTCCGCCTCTTCAGGTTGGGAGGATACGGTCAAATTGCCGGAGCGGAGCGCGTCTTCGACGAGGCTTCGCAATCCCGGTTCGTGGATGTGGAGTTCGCCCCTTCGCAGGGTTTCGACGACGCGGGGGTTGATGTCCACGCCGACGACTTTGACGCCACGCACGGCAAACATGGAGGCGGTTGGAAGTCCGATGTAGCCCAGACCCAGTACGCAGATTTTATCGAAGTTCACTTTGACTCCTTGTGGAGGGTGTTTCCTTTGGCGGACGTATTATACAGCCCCGGCGGGACGTACGCCTGGAAAGCCTGGCTCATGTGTGATCTGTGCGCTGACGTTACGCCTGTCCTGGCGGGCGGCGCCAGGGGAGAACGTCCGCTGCGCAAAGTCAATTTTGCACATGTTTTACAGATGAGCCGAAAACTTTCCAGCGCGAAGCCCGTAGATGATATGGAACACTCAAAGGCTGTAATCAGCCTGACCTGTTGTATAATGAATTGGAGGAAAACATGGACTTCCTGCTCAACCCCAATGTCGCCTATCTCTTTTTGCTTGCGGGTGTGCTGTTGGCAATGCTCTCGCTTGCCACGCCGGGGTCGGGGTTTTTGGAAGCGGGGGCGTTGATCTGCATCGCGCTGGCGGGATACGGCATCTACAACCTGTCGTTCAACTGGTGGGCGCTTACGCTGATCGGCTTGAGCATCGTCCCATTCGTCTATTCGCTTCAGAGACCGAAACGCGAACTGTATCTTGGAATTTCGATCGTCGTCCTTGTGGTCGGTTCGATCTTCCTCTTTCCCGGCGCCGGCGGCGGACCGGCCGTGAATCTTTTTGTCGCGTTCGCGGCGTCCGTCCTGGTGGCTGGTTTCCTGTGGATCGCGGTGGGCAAGTCGCTGCAAGCCGCGCACGCCAGGCCCGCGCACGATATTGACGGTTTGATCGGTCAGATCGGTGAAGCCAAGACGAGGATCCACGATGAAGGGAGCGTGCAGGTCGCGGGTGAGTTATGGTCCGCCCGCAGCGACAAGGTCATCGCGGCGGGAAGTTCGATCCGCGTCGTCCGGCGCGAAGGGTTCGTCTTGATCGTCGAGAAGAATCAATAGGTCCAATTCATCAACGAAAAGGAGATATGTATGCCTGAGCTAACTGGCGCCTTATGTTTTGTCGGAGCGATCCTGGTGCTTGGCTTCATCTTTTTAGCCAACGCCATTCGCATCGTGCCGGAGTACCAGCGCCTGGTCGTGTTCCGCCTGGGTCGGAGCATCGGCGCGAAGGGCCCCGGGTTGATCATCCTGATACCGGTCATTGACCGCGCCGTGAAGGTGGATTTGCGCGAGCAGGTGCGCGAGATTCCGCATCAAACCGCCATCACGAAGGACAACGCCGGCATTTCGGTGGACTTCATCTGGTACTACAAGGTGCTGGACCCGGCCGAGTCGGTTTTGCAGGTGGGAAACTTCGAAGTGGCGGCGCAGGGCATGGCGACCACCACCCTGCGCGCGGTCATCGGCGGCATCCCATTGGATGACGTGTTGTCCGAGCGCGAACACATCAACACCATGCTGCGCACCCGTCTCGACGAAGTGACCGAGCGCTGGGGCGTCAAAGTGACCAACGTGGAGATCCGCGAGATCATCCCGCCGCGCGATATTCAGGAGGCGATGAACCGCCAGATGTCCGCCGAGCGCATTCGCCGCGCGGTCGTGACCGAATCCACGGGTACGCGCGAAGCCGCCATCAACGTGGCGCAGGGCGAAAAGCAAGCCGCCATCCTGCGCGCGGAAGGATCGAAGCAATCCGCCATCCTCGAAGCGGAAGGTCAGCAGCAGGCGCAGGAGTTGAGGGCGCTGGGCTTTGCAAAGGCGCTCGAACACATCTTCAACGTGGCGCAAACCGTGGACCCGAAGACGATGACCCTGCAATACTTCGAGACGCTCAAAGCCGTCGGCGCGAGCCCGTCCACCAAATACATCTTCCCAATGGAGTTTACGAGCCTGCTCGATAACTTCCTGGGGAAGGATGGCGGGAAGAAGTAGGGACGGAGGTATACGGGTACGAGTGGAAAGTAGACAGTAGAAAGTAGAAAGTGGAAAGTGGAAAGTGGAAAGTGGGGTTTCACTTTCCACTTTTTTATTGATAAAATTCCCCACCGTATGGAAATTCAAGCCGCCAGCCTTTTCGATTTGAGCGCGTTGCACAGGTTGGAACGCGCCTGCTTCGATAAGGATGCCTGGCCCCTCCTGGATTTGATCGCGGTGTTGACGTGGCACGACGTGGTGCGACTCAAAGCCGTGAACGACGGCGAAATGATCGGGTTTGCCGCCTGCGACCCGCGTCCCTCCCAATCTGTAGCCTGGCTCTCCACCATTGCGGTTGATCCGCGCTTTCAGCGGCGCGGCGTCGGGCGCGCGTTGCTGCGCGCCTGCGAAGAGATGGTCAAACAACCGCGCGTGAAGTTGTCCGTCCGCGTGACGAACCACAGAGCGATCGCGCTGTACGAAAAGGAAGGCTATCGAACGGTTGACGTTTGGGGACGGTATTATTCCGACTACGAGGACGCGCTGGTGATGGAGAAGATATTGTAGGACGATTTGTCAAATCGTCCTGCGGGTTTATAATGACCTCCTATGACCGTTGAAACGCTCCCGCCGCCTGTGTGGGTGAATGATCCGAACAGTCTCAAACGCATGGTGGACGACCTGTCCGTGCAGGCGCGCATCGCAGTGGACACCGAATCGAACAGCCTGCACGCCTATCGCGAACGCGTCTGCCTGATCCAGTTTTCCACGCCGAAAAAGGATTACGTCGTTGACCCGCTTGCCTTCGAAGACCTTGGGGCGCTCGCTCCGTTGTTTTCCGACGCGAAGATCGAAAAGATATTCCACGCCGCGGAATACGACCTGATCTGCTTGAAGCGCGATTTCGGGTTCGAGTTCGGGAATTTGTTCGATACCATGCAAGCCGCGCGCATCCTGGGGTATCAATACGTGGGGTTGGAAAACATCCTTTTCGATAAGTTCGACGTCAAGGTGGACAAGCGTCATCAGAAGGCGAATTGGGGGGCGAGGCCCTTGACGCCCGCGCAGCTGGATTACGCCCGCATGGATACGCATTTCCTGATCGCCCTGCGCGACCTGCTGGAGGCGGAATTGCACGCGACAGAACGCTGGGGGTTCGCCCAGGACGATTTCGCCCTTGCCTGCCGCGTGGACGAGCCCAGGGAGAAGTTGAACGGTGCGTCGTGGAAACGGTTCAGCGCCCGCAAGGACGTCTCGCCTCGTGAGTTGACCATTCTGAGCGAATTGTGCCTGTGCCGCGATGCGATCGCGGAGCGGATGGATCGCCCGCCGTTCAAGGTCATTCCGGACAGCGCGCTGTTGGACATCGCGAAGAACCTTCCCGAAAAGGACGTTGACCTGGCGGGCATCGGTCTGAGCCAGAAACAGATCCATTTGTGGGGCGCGCAGATCTTGGAGGCGGTCCGGCGCGGGACGCGGAGTCCGTTGGTGAAACGGGAGCAGGCTGAACGTCCGAAAGACGCGGCGCTCAAGCGGCTGGATAAGTTGAAGACCTGGAGAAGGAAGGTCGCAGAGGAAATGAAGGTCGAGTCGGATATCGTTCTCCCGAAGAGATTTTTGCAAATACTCGCCGAACGCCCGCCGAAGGACATGGACGCGTTGAAGTTCGTCATGCGCGAATCGCCCCATCGGTTTGGCAGGTACGGCGATCAAATCCATCGGCTGGTCGGAGGCTGAAATGCGGATCCATTTTCACGGCGCGGCGCGGACGGTGACCGGCAGCCAGCACCTGTTGGAGGTGAACGGGCATCGCCTCCTGCTGGACTGTGGGCTGTATCAGGGACGACGAGCCGATACCTACTCCCGCAACCTGAACTTCGCCCACGACCCGCGCGCGGTGGACGCGGTGATCCTCTCTCACGCGCACATTGACCACGCGGGCAACCTGCCCAACCTTGTAAAGAATGGATATGAGGGCCCGATCCACGCCACGCGCGCGACCGTTGACCTTGCCGCGATCATGTTGGCGGATTCGGGGCGCATCCAGGAATCGGATGCCGAATGGTTGAATAAAAAACGGGCGCGCCGCGGCGAGAAACTCATCGAGCCGCTTTATACCGAAGCAGACGCGAAACAGGCGGCTGATCTGTTTCAGGGCGTGAGTTATAACCAGCCGTTCGAGCCGATCCCCGGCGTGACCGCGCGTTTGATCGAAGCCGGGCACATTCTCGGTTCGGCGGCGGTTTCGCTGGAGATCGAGGAAAAGGGGGAAAAGACGCGGTTCTGGTTTTCCGGGGACATCGGTCGTTATAACCTTCCCCTGCTGCGCGATCCCGTCCTGCCCGGCGAAACGGACCATCTCCTCATGGAATCCACCTACGGCGATAAACCGCACAGCGATCCCTCGCAGGCGTTCGACGAATTCCAGCAGGTCGTTGCGCGCACGATCAAACGCGGCGGCAAGGTCATCATCCCCGCCTTCGCCGTGGGCCGCACGCAGGAACTGGTCTACGATCTGAACATCATGATGTACGAACGCGACGTGCCTCTCGTGCCGGTCTACGTGGACAGCCCGCTGGCGGTCAATGCTTCGGACATTTTTCGCCGACACCCCGAATGTTTCGACGCGGAGACGCGCCGGTTCGTGGAGGTATCGCGTCACCCCGCGTTGGATTTCAAGATGCTGACGTATGTGCGTTCCGTGGAGGAGTCGAAGGCGTTGAACGAGCGCAAGGATCCCATGATCATCATCTCCGCATCGGGCATGGCGGAGACGGGGCGCATCCTGCATCATTTACGCAATAACATCGAAAACCCGAGGAACACGGTTTGTATCGTTTCGTGGCAGGCGCCGCATACGCTGGGCCGCCGCCTTGCGGACCGGGAGAAGCGCGTCAAGATCTTCGGCGAGCCTTATACCGTCAAAGCGGAGATAGCGACGATTGGCGGTCTGTCCGGTCACGCCGGGCAGAACCTGCTCGTGGAATATGCGACCGCCGTGAGGAAATCGGTCAAAAAGGTTTTCCTCGTACATGGCGAGGAAAAACCCGCCATGACTCTCATGGAAAAACTGAAGGAAAGGGACATGCGCGAGGTATATTATCCCGACCTGCATTCGAGCGCGGAATTGTGATGTCATTGCCAGGGCGCTGATCGGGTAACGGTGTTTGCGTACACTTGCACCTGACGCAAGTGCAGGCGTCGAGACCAGGCGAAGCAACCCTCCCGCCAATGGGAGATTGCTTCGCGGACTCTTCGACTTCGTTACACTTCGCTCAAAACCTCCTCGCAATGACGTGAAGGTCAGTTATAATCTCCGCCGCTGTAGAGCAAGTTGCCGACTTGCTCCACATTTGGGAAGGTGCCAGAGTGGTTGAATGGGACGGTCTCGAAAACCGTTGTGGGCTCCGGTCCACCGAGGGTTCGAATCCCTCCCTTCCCGCCAGGACCAAAACTTCCGAAGTCTCTCAGACTTCGGAAGTTTTTCGTTCAAAGTTTGTATTGTTTTTTAGTGGGGAATCACTATAATGAAATCGAGATGGCTGATCCGCTATTGAAAACCAAGATCGCCATTCCGCCGCTCCGGGCGGAATTCGTCCGGCGAAACCGCTTGCTGGATCGCCTGGATATGGGTCTTGTCAATGCGGATGGATTTGCCCGCCAACTGACCCTCGTCTCCGCCCCGGCGGGATACGGCAAAACGACGTTCGTCTGCGACTGGATCAATTCCCTCACCCCATCCCCTCTCCCGGTGGGAGAGGGGCAAGGGGTGAGGGTGGCCTGGCTCTCGCTCGAAGAAACGGATAACGACCCGACGCGTTTTCTCGCCTATTTCATCGCCGCAATTCGACAAGTCCATGAAGGCTTCGGGAAATCAACGAGCGGACTCCTTTTGTCCCCACAGCGACCACCCATTGAAGTCATCCTAACCCTTCTAATCAATGAACTCTCGGCAATTCCATCTCCTTTGATCCTTGTGCTGGATGATTATCACGTTATTCACACCCTTTCCATTCACGAACAAATGAAATTCCTGCTGGAGCATCAGCCTGGTCACCTTCATCTGGTCGTCCTGACGCGTGAAGACCCGCTGTTGCCCTTCGCGCGTTTACGGGCGCGAAACCAGGTTATGGAAATACGCCAGGAGGATTTGCGCTTTACTTTCGAAGAATCCGCCGATTTCCTGAAACGCGTGATGGGATTGAATTTGACCTCCGCCCAGATCGCCGCGCTCGAAGGACACACCGAAGGCTGGATCGCCGGTCTGCAACTGGCAGCTCTATCCATGCGCGGGATCGGGGACGTTGACGGTTTTATCGAAGCGTTTACCGGAAGCAGTCGTTATATCCTGGATTATTTGATCGAAGAGGTCTTCGAGAGGCAGCCGCCCGAGGTGAAGGAGTTCCTGCTGAAGACCTCGCTTTTGGAGAGGTTGTGCGCGCCGCTTTGTGAGGCGGTTATCAGTGATCGGTTGTCAGTGGGCAGTGATCGGTTATCAGTAGACAGTGATCGGTTGGCAGTGAGCAGTGAGAAGATTCTCGAATATCTGGAACATTCCAATTTGTTCATCATTCCGCTCGATCAGTCCCAGACCTGGTATCGCTATCATCGCCTGTTCCTTGAATTGCTGCGCCATCGCCTGCGGCTTTCGGGTTTGAACGAAGCGGAGTTGCATATCCGCGCCAGTCAATGGTATGAGGGTGAAAATCTGATCGGGGATGCGATCCAGCACGCGTTGTCCGCGCAGGATTGGGGACGCACCGCGCGGCTGATCGGCGCTGCGAGCGAGAACGTGCTCAGACATGGGGAATATGTCACATTGCTCAATTGGTGCGGCAGGCTTCCGCAACAAGTCGTTTATTCCAGCGGAGACCTGTGTCTTGTTCATGCCTGGGCGGGGCTGATGGCGAGTCAATTTGACATTGCCGCGCCGCTTTTGGATCGCGCAGAACAATTGGCTGAGCCCGACTCGGATTTTCTGGGACAGGTGGCGTCGGCGCAAGCTTTTCTGGCGCGTGCAAAACGGGATAATGCCCTGACCATCGAAAAATCGGAGCAGGCGTTGGCGCTCCTGCCCGAGACCGAGATTTCGATGCGCGGTATTATCGCCATGAACCTGGGGCTGGCGTATTGGCACGAGGGGAATCTCACTGAGGCGGAACCTGTGTTGAGGCAAGCCTGTGACCTGAGCGGTAAATCCGGGAACGAAATTGCCCTGCTGACCTCACAGATCTTCCTGGCTCGCATCCCGGCCGCGCAAGGGAAATTGCATCGTGCCGCCGCGATGTCCGAAGAGTTGCTTCGGACCGGTGCGCAGATTCCCCACCTGTGCCAGTCGTATTACGACCTGGCAACCATCCATTGCGAGTGGAATGACCTGCCTAAAGCGTGGGAGCATTTCGAGCAGGGATTTGTTTTGAGTCAGCGCAGCGGCAACGTGGAATTTCAACAGGCTGGCTTCCTCCTGCGGGCGATCCTTGCGCACGCGCAGGGGGACGATGCTCGTGCAACTGATGCCCTCACTGAAGCGAACGAGATGGCAAAGGATTTTCCCGCCGTGATTCGCAGTCGCGTCGCGGCGTTTGGGGTGCAAATGGCTTTGGCGCGGGAGGATCCGCAGATGCTGGCGCGTTGGGAGCCGCAGGTCAACGCGGAGGTGGACGCGCACTCGTTCCATCGCTTCATGGGGTTGACGCGTCCGCGCTTGTTGATCGCGCGCGGCAAAAAGGAGGAAGCCGCCGAAGCGTTGAAGGCAATTTATGAAACCGCGTCCCGATCGGGATGGGGTTATGGGATGATCGTCGTGCGCATCCTGCAAAGCCTGGCGGCGAAGAACGTGGATGAAGCCATGCAGTTCACCTCCGATGCGCTGAGGATGGGTAAGCCCGAAGGGTTCGTCCGCAGTTTTGTGGATGCGGGAATCGCCGTCGTACCGATCTTGCATGAGGCGGCGCGACGCGGCATCGAGACTGTTTACGTGAACGGGATTCTGTCCGGGATGGGGGAGAAGCCCAAGAAAACGGGAGCAGGCGCGGGGTCCATGATCGAGCCGTTGAGCGGGCGGGAGATGGAAGTCCTCAGGCTGGTCACGGCTGGGATGTCGAATCGCGAAATCGCCGCGCAACTCTTCATCAGCGCGGGGACGGCAAAGACGCACGTCCATAACTTGTGCGGCAAACTGGGCGCGCATAACCGCACGGAGGCGGCGATGCGGGCGAAGGAGTTGGGGTTGGTGTGAAATGA
>SZPG01000004.1 GCA_030263595.1 Chloroflexi bacterium CFX6 | reverse complement strand
CGGGACTTTGCCCTGATGAGGCTTTCGAGACATTTGTCCCAATCGAGGTCATGCCCGTGGAACGCCCAATCGGGCGAGAAACGCACCTCGAAGAGTTTGACGTTCTGCTTTGCCGCATCCTCGAACAATTCCCACGCGATGCGCTCGACAACCTGCGGCGAGGTGATGCTGTTCTGGAAGATGGCAAAGGCTTCGAGCACGGCATGGAGGTCGCGCATCTGATCGTAGATCTTGACGTGCTTGTCCAATTCATCCACCTCATACGCAGGCAGTTTCAAATCATATTCCTTCGCAACGTCGAGGATCGTCCCCGTGCGGATCGAGCCTTCGAGGTGGATGTGGATCTCGGTCTTGGGGAGGTCGTTGTATTTCAGGTCGAAGTTTTTCATGGGAACCTGCCTGTTCGTCCGATTTTACACTGAGAGTAAGAAATCATGCACGACGACAGTCTGTTTGAAAAGCAAGGGCGACAGTCACTTTGAAAGCGACCGTCACCCAACCATTCCTCATTAGGAAAACGACATGGATTTCAAACTGACGATCTTCTCCGATTACATCTGACCGTGGTGTTACGTCGGCCAGGGTGTGGTCGAGAGGTTGAAGGAGGAATACAAAGTGGACGTGGAGTGGCGTCCGTTCTATTTGTATTTCGATACGCCGCCCGAAGGCAGGGACCTGCCCGAATACATCAAGCAGAAACGCGCGCAGGGTTCGGAGGATCGTCTGCGCGCCATCGCGGATTTATACGGCATGGAGTTCCAGTCCACGAGGCGCATCCATAATACGCGTTTGGCGCACGAAGCCACGGAATACGCGCGCGAACACGGCAAGGGCAATGAATTCCATAAAGTTGTTTTTCGCAAGGTCTATGCGGAGGGAAGAGACCCGAGTCAATGGGATGTGTTGCGTTCTGCGGCGGAGGAGGTTGGGTTGCATGCGGATGAGATGCAAGCCGAAGTGGAAAGTGAAAAGTACAAGCACAATGTGGAGGAACAGGTGCGTTGGGCGTATCAGATCGGCGTGACCGGCGTGCCGACGTACGTGATCAACGACCGCTACGCCATCGTCGGCGCGCAGCCGTATGAAGCGTTCAGGAACGCGCTCGGGCAGATACTTGGAAGGGCGTGATCGCGTTTTGGGTCAGGGGGCGCTGATCTTGTAGACCCGCCATCCGAACTGGTCGCCGGTGATATCGTCGTTGAAATAACTTATCACGTCAGCCCATCTCGCGACCATGGTGCCGATCGGCGTCTGATGGTTATAGCAGACCAGGTGCAGGTCGGTCACGCTGCCGGGCGCCTGTTCGAGGATGTCGTCCTTGTACTCCTTCATGGCTTTTATCGCAATCACGAACATCCTCTCGGGGACGCAGCATTGCGCGTTGTAGGGACATTCGCAACGCATGTCCACGCGAAAGATCGTGGGGGCGGACGGATTGGATAAAAACGACGCGTCCAGCGCCTGATAGTGCGCGTCGAGCGTACGTTCGAGCGGGTCCGCCTCCGAAAGTTTCCTGTTCAGCCATTCGACGATCTTCGCCTCATTGGGATCGTTCATCGGCGTCACCGAAGGCGTCCACATGGAGGCGGTCTGCGTCTGGGCGACGGCGGTCCCCACTGCGGGAGAGATCGGGGAAATGAGCGTACTGCACGCCTCGAGAAGCAGGATCAGGAAAATAATGAGAACAGAGGGGAGAAGTCGTTTCATCGCGCCTCCCTTTACAGGTGCGCCAATCATAGCCCATTTGCCTTCATCTGTCATCATGTAATATGTCATTTGCCGCCGTACATCCGCTCGCTGAAAGACCCTAAAAGTAAGTCCCTGTGGTTGAAGGGATTTTTTCGAATCGTATTCGCGGCGTCCCCTTTTTGCGTTACCATTGAGATATCGGCAAACCCTTTCACCTTTATCGGAGAGATCATGTCCCCACAAAATTTCCGTATGGAAAAAGATTCGCTCGGCGAACTGAACGTCCCGGCGGACGCGCTCTACGGCGCGCAAACCCAGCGCGCGGTGGAAAACTTTCCCATCAGCGGACTGCGTCCCTGGCGCGCCTTCATCTGGTCCATCGCGGCGGTCAAGCGCGCCGCGGCGCTCGTCAACTTTGAGTTGGGTCTGTTCAACGACCGCGAGGCGGACGGTAAACATTTCACTGCAAAGCAACTATCGGACGCCATCGCCCACGCCGCCGCGGAAGCGATGGACGGCAAATGGGATTCGCAGTTCGTCGTGGACCCGTTCCAGGCGGGCGCGGGGACGAGTCACAACATGAACGCCAACGAGGTCATCGCCAACCGCGCCACGCAAATCCTCGGCGGCGAGATCGGCAAGTATTACGTGCACCCGAACGATCACGTCAACATGGCGCAATCCACCAACGACGTGATTCCCACCTGCATCCGCCTCGGCGCGTTGTGGCGCGTGGACGAGTTGCTGACTGCATTGAAGAATTTACAAACCGCGCTCGAAGACAAAGCCAAAGAGTTCGACGCCATCGTCAAATCGGGTCGCACGCATTTGCAGGATGCCGTCCCCGTGCGACTCGGTCAGGAGTTCGGCGCGTACGCCAGGGCAATCGAACGCGACGCGGAACGAATCCGCAGGTCGGCGGAGGGGTTGAGAAGGCTTGGGATCGGCGGAACAGCCGTCGGGTCCGGGTTGAACGCCCATCCCGAATATCACGCGCGCATGGTGGGGAAATTATCCGAGTTGACCGGGCTCGAGTTGCAGACATTTTCTCCGCCTCGCTACGGACTTTGGCATTGACCCTCATCCGCATCGCCAATGACTTCCGCCTCCTTTCCTCCGGACCTTCGACCGGGCTCGACGAAATTCGATTGCCTGTCGTTCAACCGGGTTCTTCGATCATGCCGGGGAAGGTGAACCCCGTTCTGGCGGAGATGCTCGATCAAGCCATGTTCCACGTCATTGGCTGTGATACGACCGTCGCGCTCGCCGCGCAGGCGGGACAACTCGAATTGAATGTGATGATGCCGATCCTCGCGTACAATTTGTTCGAGATGATGCAGGTGGTGATTGGGTCGGTGGACGCGTTTACCGAGCGCGCCGTGAAAGGTGTGACCGCCAACCGCGAAAAAGCGGAAGGCTGGCTGGCGAAGAACGCCATCATCGTCACCGCGTTGAATCCGGTCATCGGATATTCGCAAGGCGCGGCGTTGGTGAAAGAGGCGCTGTCGAAAAACGCTTCGATCAAGGAACTGGCAATCGGGAAGGCAAAGGCGGGCGCGTTGAAACACCGCGACGAAGACCGTCCCGTGAAGCCGGAAGAGATCGAGTCCGCGTTGAGCAACCTGCGAAAGTTGACGGAGGGCGGGATCGTGGGAGGCGCGAGCGGAGGAGGATGATCCGATTACGCGTTTCCCCCAGTCACTCACGCGTGTATACTTAATCTCATGCCCTCCACCATCCCCATCCTGCGCGCGAGGCGTGAACGGCGCATCGAGAAGAGACGGAAAAACGAAGCCCGCACGCGCAACGTCCTTCTCAGCGCGGGGATGATCCTCTCGCTTTTCGTCGCCGCGCTCATCATTGCGACCGCTTTCGCGTATGTCAATCTCACGCGCGACCTGCCTTCGATACAAATTCTCCCGGTCCTCCTCACCCCCCCCGACGGGCTCCTCCTCCAGCCCACGCGCATCTACGATCGCACGGGAGAGAGGGTGTTATTCACCTTTGCGCCGACCGATTCGCCGCGCCGCTACATTCCCCTCAGCGAGACCAACCCGCAACATTTACCCAAATCGTTAGCCGACGCCGTCATCGCCATCTCCGACCCGAACTTCTATGACCACGCGGGCTTTACCTTCAGCGGGGTCACGAGTTACGAGTCGCACCCGACCCTCGCGCAGCGCCTCGTTTCTGACCTGCTTCTCTTCGACGAGCCGCCCTCCCTGCGCCGCGCGCTGCGCGAGCGCATCCTTGCCGCGCAGATCACCGCAGAGTTTGGGCGCACGCAGATCCTCGAGTGGCATCTCAACTCGGCGAACTTCGGTCGTCATGCCTTCGGCGTGGAAAGCGCGGCGCAACTCTATTTCGGCAAATCCGCCGCGCAGTTGACCGACGCCGAATCCGCCATCCTCGCGGCGGTCAGCGACTCACCCAGCCTCAACCCGCACGACGCGCCGCAGATCGCTCTCGAACGCGGAAGGGAAACGATTCAGAGGATGTCTGCGCTCGGGCTTCTCTCCGATCAAGCGACCAACAACGCCCTCGGAGAATCGCCCCTCTTCCAGACTCCGCCTCCCGCGCAGCCCCAGCCTGCTCCCGCCTTCGTCAACCTTCTCCTCGCCCAATTGGATTCGCAATTCCCGCGCGCCCGCATCGAGCGCGGTGGGTTGAACGTCGTCTCCACGCTCGATTACGACCTGCAAAGGCAATCCTCCTGCGTTGCCGCGTTCTATGCCGCGCGGCTGGCGGGCTTGCCCGATCCGTTGATCGAATGTGACTCGCTGCGCTTCCTGCCCGCCTTGCCACCCTCGGTCACGATCCCCGATTCTTCCGCGAGCGCGATCGTCACCAACCCGAAAAATGGACAGGTTCTCGCGGTCGTCGGGGAGACGTTTCAGGCGCAGGAAACGCCCCTCGTCGGCGCGCACAGGCCCGGGTCCGCGCTGGATGCGTTTATCCATCTCACGGGATTCACGAGAGGCTTGAGTCCCGCATCGTTGATCTGGGATATCCCCGGCAGGACCTCCATCCCAAACTTCGACGGCGAATATCACGGACCGATGCGTTTGCGCGTCGCGCTGGCGAACGATTATCCCGCGCCTGCCGCGCAGGTGCTTTCGCAGATGGGACCCGAAAACGTGGAGAAGATCACGTCGTCGTTCGGCATTGCGCGGGATGAGGATCTTTCGCTGATGGGCGCCGCGGGCGCGTTCGGCGTGTTTGCCCGTGAGGGCGTGTATTTCGGGCGCGAGGCGGACGATGCATTCACGCCCGTGACGATCCTGAAAGTGGAGGGAAGCGACGGCAGTATCTGGCTCGATTGGACGACTCCGCAGGCAAAACCTGTCGTCACGCCCGCGCTGGCATATCTGATGAATCGCGCGCTGAGCGACGAATCGGCGCGGGAGGGAGCGTTGCGTGATTCGAACGTATTGAACGTGAACAGACCTGCCGCCGTGAAGCTCGGTCAGACCGCTGACACGCTCGACGCGTGGACGATTGGGTACACGCCGTCGCGCGTGGTTGTTGTGTGGGCGGGTTCGCGGGCGCCGGGCGACCTGTCGCCGCGCGTAACTGCGGTGTTGTGGAACGCGTTGATGCAGATCGCATCGCAAAACCTTCCTGTGGAGGATTGGTCGCTCCCGCCGGGCGTTTCCGTGGTCAACGTGTGCGACCCGTCGGGCATGCTGCCCACGCCCGATTGCCCGAACGTCGTCAACGAGGTTTTCCTGAACGGCAACGAACCGCTCCATCCTGATACCATGTATCGCAGAGTGGCAGTCAATCGTGAGACGGGTCTGCTCGCAACGGTGTTCACCCTTCCGCAATTGATCGAGGAACGCGTGTATTTCGTCGTCCCGGCGGAGGCGCGTGCCTGGGCGGAGAGCGCGGGGCTGGCGATCCCGCCTGTTTCGTATGATGTCATTCAAGCGCCGCAAATCAATCCCGATGTGAACATCGCGTCGCCCGAATTGTTTTCAGAGGTGAGCGGCATTGTCCGCATCACCGGCGCTGCCGCAGGCGGGGATTTCCTTTCATATCGCGTTCTGGTCGGTCGGGGATTGAATCCGCGCGAATGGGTTCAGGTCGCAGAGGGAAGCGAACCGGTCACGGACGGTCTGCTCGCCGAATGGAACGCGGAAGGTTTGAGCGGGTTGTATGCCGTGCAGTTGCAGGTGATCCGCTCCGATCAGCGCGTGGATACGGCGATCATACAGGTAACGGTGAAGGAGCCATAATGATAACTTCGCGAAGCGTCGTTTTGGATCGGTTGGCGCGAACGAGGGGCTTTTGAAGAATTAGAGAACTGGAGAATTGGAGAATAATATGAACACGGAGTTGTTGCTTACATTCGCCACCATCGGTTGCGTGTTTCTCGTTCTCAACGCCATATTCCTCGGCATCATCTCCTTCATGCGTACAAGGATGGCGGCGGTGAGTCAGTGGCACTCCACGATTGGCACAGTGCTCAATTCCCATCTCGAACGCAGGTCGTCAGACGACGGTTCGACCAATTACCCCGTCGTGCAGTATTCCTACCAGGTCGGCGGGCAGACGTATCAAAGCGCAAAACTCGCGCCGGGACCCGAAGTGGGCGGAACAGGCGCGGGGAGGGTGGTGGCGCGTTACCCGGTCGGCGCGCAGGTGATGGTGTTCTACGATCCGCAGAACCCGTCCGACGCGGTGTTGGAGAGAAAGGCGCCTGCACTGGGGGTGATGGTGTTCCTGCTGGTCGTCTTCGACCTGGCGTTGTGCGCGGCTGTACCGATCATCTGGTTCACGGCGGCGCGATAGGGAGAATCACGTTGACCATGGAGCATGGCTTGAAAACCCGCACCCGCGTTTCCTCCCTCTTCAAAGGAAAGTTTCACAAGGCTGAGATCTACCTCGTCGCCGCCCTGCTCGTGTTTGGGTTGTCCGCCTGCTTCCTGCTCCCCGTCGGCGGCGGATACGACGAAGAGACGCACCTGATGCGCGTCTGGGAAATGTCCGCGCTGGAATTCATCCCCAACGACGCGCTCAGCCGAGAGATGCCCTTCCCCGCCGTCTATTGGGAGATGTCCTATCGCAGGCAGACGCTCGTCCGCCCGGTCGAACCCGACTTTTGGGAAAAGTACGGCGGACTTTCACTCGACTCGCTCGATTACGTCTATCAGGGCGTCGAAACACGCTCGGTCTATTCTCCTCCGCTATTGCTCCCGCAGGCGATCGTCATGCGTTACCTGGGCAGGAGTCTCCAACTCCCCGCGCTGACCGTCTTCTACGCCGTCCGCATTGCCGGGTTGTTGAGTTACCTCCTCCTTGCGTGGCTTGCCGTTCGCCTCATCCCCTTCGGCAAATGGATCGTCGCGCTCCTCGCCGCGTCGCCGGTCGCGATCCTTCAGGCATCCACTGTCAGCGCGGACGCCATCTCGAACGGCATCGCCTTCCTGTTCATCGCCGGTTCGCTTGCCGTCGCGAATCGCAAACAGATGGGGCGCAGGGAATGGATCGCGCTCGCCCTGCTTTTCTTCATCTTGTTTTTGGGAAAACTCAACCTCGCCCCGCTTGCCATCCTTCCGTTCCTGCTCATCCGCCCATCCCAATTCACATCCCGCTCCGCGTATGCCGCCCTGCTCGCGACAGCCGCCGCCCTTTTCCTCGTGGAAGTCCTCGGTTGGAACGTAATCGCTTATTCGAGATTACGCACCTCCCCCGAAGGTTCGCACCCGGCGGGCCAGGTCGCTTTCATACTTTCACAGCCGCTCGAATTTCTTTCCATCCTCGCCCGCAACCTCTGGACTGGAAGCCCCGGCTACCTGCGCGATTGGCTCGCCATCTACGGGTTCAACTACTGGCCCGTCCCGACCCTCGTTTACCCGCTCTACGCGCTCGCCCTCATCGCTTCGCTTTTCGTCAAAGAGGACAGCGCGATGGACGGCAGAACGACCTCGCCACCATCGTTTCGTTGTACGTGACGTTCAACCCTCCGGGAGCGGAAACGATCGCGGGCATTCAGGGGAGGTACTTCGTGACGGTCATGCCGCTTCTCTTCCTTGCCCTCGCCTGCCTCCCCCTCTTCAAGCGAATCCATGCCTCAGCCTTCCTCCCCACCCTCTTCGGCGGGACGGCTTTGCTCCTGTACCTGGCCGGCATGTACCTCTCCTACCGCGTACCGTGCGGATCGCAATACTACCGCGCCGACCTCTGTTACCAGCCGATCTATAAGAACTGGGCGCCGGACGACCTGTATTCCCCTCCCGTATCCGATCAACTGACGATTCAACAGGAGATCGTCCCCGAATGCAACGGCATGACCGAACTGCGTGTCTGGGTCAACGCAAGGGAGGCGGACCCGAACGCATTCACCCAGTTTATTCTTAAAGATGTCCAGCAGGATCGTGAAGCGATACGGTTCAGCGTTTCGAATTCCGATCTGCCCTCCGGCGCATGGTTTCCCCTCGACTTCGAACCGGACTGGTCCTCGAACGGAAAGTTATACCTGCTGACCATTCGCGCGGACGGAGCGGGCAGGAACGGTCCCCGAATCGCCTATTCGCTCCGGCAGGAATATCCCCCCGGGAAACTGTACGAGAACGGCGAACCCCTCAACAGGGACGCGATCTTTCAAACAGGCTGCATCGCAGGCTGGAACAAGATCCGCATGACCGGCTCCCCATAAGATACCTACATGACGCCTGTGCGTCCCCGTCTCTGTTCGAGCAATTGCTGAATGCGCCGGTGTTGTTCGCGCGAAAGCGGGAACAACCACGCGAAGACGATGGTGCCGCACACGATCGCCGCGCCGATCGGGGAAACCAGCAGGCGGATCATCGCCACGGCGGAGGCGGGCTGCATGAATTGAGCCACCCCGTCGGGAGGGTTCTGGTATCCCGACCAGCCCAATAATTGCAGCGTAACGAAAATCACCAGAGCGCCGGTCAATTTGCGGATGAGCGTGCGGATGCCGTAGAAGATGCCCTCCTGCCTGCGGCGCGTGCGGAGTTCATCCCATTCGATCACGTCCGCGAAGATCGAATCGGGCAGGACGTACGCCGCGGAGACGCCGATCCCTGCCAGCGCGGCGAGGAACAGCAAATAGGTCGTTTCGCCCGGCTGGATGGTGTAGATCATCAACGCCACCGCAACCCAAAAGATCATGCCGATCATGTACGCTTCGCGTTTGTTGCGCCGCTTCGCCAGCCACAGCCAGAACGGAATGAACAGGATGCAAACGGACATGAGGATGCCGAAGAAGGCGGATTCGTAGGCAAGGTCAATTCCCAGAACGTTGATCTTTGCAAGCAGATCCCCCTGCGCGACCCAATAGAGCAGGAAATACGGGAAAGTGACGGCGACCATATCCACCGCCGACCAGTTGAGCATGTGGATTCCCACCGAAAAACGAAATGGGACGTTCTGCCATGCCGCGCGCAGCGTTTCACGGAAGGGCAGGCTTTGTCGCTGTTCCGGCGTGGATCGTTCGCGGACGAAGAGACCGATCATCAACAACGGGAGCGCGCCGATGGAACCGAAGATCGCGCCGACCAGCATGAATCCCTGCTGCTGCGTGCCGCCCGATTCGATCACCATGTCCACGATCATAGGCGCGGCGATCACAACGGACAACGCACCGGTCAATTGAAAGAAGGAGCGGAAACTCGTCAGCGTGGTGCGCTCATCGTAATCGGGAGTCAGTTCCGGGGTCAGCGAAAGAAACGGGACGGAGACGAGGGTCTGCAGCGTGTCCGCGAGCATGAAGGAGAGGGTCACGTAGGTCAACAACGCCGCCTGGCTGTCCCAATCCGGCGCGGACCACAGCAGGATGAAACTCATCCCAAAGGGAATCGCAAACCACAACAGAAACGGACGCCTCCGTCCCCAGCGCGTGTGCAGGCGGTCGCTCAGGACGCCGATGATCGGGTCGTTGACCGCATCCCAGACGATGCCGACCAGCGCGCCGAACGAGGCAAGGCGCGGTTCGAGTCCCACCACGTCGGTGAGGTAGATGGCGTAAAAGATCGAACGCATCATCCCGACGCTGGAGATGCCCCAATCGCCGGAACCGTAGAGGAGTTTGAGCCAGAGAGGAAGCCGCGATCGGAAAGTCGTGTTCATGGAGAGATGCGCAAGTGTAGCACAGTTGACGTACACAGATAGACAGATACACCAGTGTACCCATCCCTCGTTTCAATACTGTAAACCCATATTACCGAAATGAAAGGAGACGACCTGTAACCTCCTGCTATAATGAATTCATACCGATAAAGGCAAACCCGTCGAAAGGCGGGGACGCAAAGCCATGGATCTACCGTCACGCCCCGCGTGATCACGACAGCCAGGCTGCCAACAAAACACACACCCGCGCGTGCGGCTCGTATTGGGCGCCTTTATCGAAAGGAGATTTCGAAATGGCGCTCAAAACTTTTAAGAACGCAAGCCTGTTATTGCTCGTCCTTGCCTCCCTGCTCCTCGATCCGATTCCCGCTCTCGCGACGGGAGAAGATGAATCGCCCCTGCCCGCCTTCGCGGACTTCTCCAAATCGGTGCAAAACGGCGAAGCAGGCGCGCTGCGCGGCGTATACGTCCCGGAGACGCTGGCGCTGCCGGTCGTGCAACAACCCCGGGGCAACGCCGCCTACGTTTCGCCCTACGACGACGAAGCGACCCAGTTCCGCATGGCGGCGCAATACGGGACCGTGGGACTGCTTGCCCATAACTACCTCTCCGGCAGGCATTTCTCCCAACTCGAGATCGGGCAGGAGGTCCGCCTGGTATACGGGGACGGACGGGTCGAGACGTTCGTGATAACAGAGATCCTGCGCTACCAGGCTCTGCAACCCACCAGCCCTTATAGTTCCTTCCGCAGCCTCGACAGGGACGAGACCCTCACCGCCGAGCAAATGTTCAAGCGCGTCTATTTCGGCGACCGACGCGTCGCCTTTCAGACCTGCATCGAGGCTGAAGGCAATCTGAGTTGGGGACGTCTTTTCGTGATCGCCATCCCCAAAAGCGAACACACGGGATTCGACCGCCTGAACCGGGTCAATCAATAGGACGCTCCGCTTCTGTCGTCTCGACGACCGCCTCCAAAAAGGATCAGCCCGTCACCCGCACGACGGGCTGATCTTGTTTTGCGCGTCATTTGATTATAATCATTCAAAACAGGATTCGAATGAAAACGAACGCGTCGTCCCTTGCGGACAAACTCAAATCGCTCGGCGTGAAAACGGGAAGTGCGCTTCGGTCCCCGCCCAAGCCTGATTCCGTTTCGATAGACTCCGTCGTCGCCGGGACCTTCCTCCCCACCCCGCGCGGGGAAGTGTTCGTCGCGGAACAGACATATCCCCTCGACCATCAATACGGCTCGACCTCCCTCCTTTCCTCTTTCCCGTTCTCCCTGATCTCCCAATGGGCAAACGACGTCCGGCTTTCCGCGCTTCCGCTTTCCAAATTCGCCTTCCTCGATACGGAAACCTCCGGACTCTCCGGCGGCACGGGGACGTATGCCTTTCTCGTCGGCGCGGCGCGGTTCATTGACGACCGCTTCGTTCTGAGACAGTTCTTCATGCGCGACCCCGCCGAGGAACCCGCCCTGCTCGAGTGCCTGGCGAACTTCCTCGCGCCATGCGAGGCGCTGGTCACCTTCAACGGCAAAGCCTTCGACGCGCCCCTTTTGAAGACGCGCTACGCGTTGCACGCCGCGCCCTGCCCATTTTCCGATTTCTCTCACCTCGATCTGCTTCCCCTCGCCCGCAGATTGTGGAGGGATCGCCTCGAATCGCGCGCCCTGAAATACCTCGAAGAGCACGTGCTGGGGTTGACGCGTTCGAGCGAGGAGGCACCGGGCTACGAGATCCCCTGGCTGTATTTCGATTACCTGCGCACGGGCGACGCGCGTCCGTTGAGCGGCGTGTTCTACCACAACGCCATGGACGTGGTGGCGATGGCGGCTCTGCTTGCGTTCATCAACGATATGATGGAGGACCCTTACAACGGAAAGGTGCGGCACGGACTCGATTTCGTCGCGCTCGGCAAACTGTTCGAGGACCTCGGCCGCTGGGACGAAGCCGCGCGCCTGTTCGAGCGCGGACTCGAATCGGGCCCTTCGACGGGATCAGGGCATGGGTTGGATGAAGCAGATTTCGGCGTCGCGGTGAAGCGTTTATCCATCCTGCACAAGAGGCGCGGAGACCTGGAGGAAGCCGTCCGTTTGTGGGAGGCATCCGCGAAGAGAGGACATCTGTACGCGTTCATCGAACTGGCAAAATATTACGAACACAAACGACGCGATGTAAAGTCGGCGTTGAAGTGGACGAAATCCGCGTTGAAACTCGTGGAGAAGACCGACATGCCCGCCTACGCGCGCAAATACTGGGTGGAGGAGATCGGGCATCGAATGGAGCGACTGAAACGCAAAGCGGGGATATAATTGCCCGAAGTGCGGAAGCGCGCTTCTACGCGGCAGCAGGCTGTCACATTCCAAAGCCAGAGGAGAGAGATACATGAACATTATCGTTTCGCAGGCGCAGGGAAATGTTCCCGTAACCGTCATCAAACTGGACGGTCAATTGGACGGACAGAACTACCAGGATCTGATCGCCAAAGCCAGGGAGTTGTACGAGGGCGGCGCGCGTGATTTCCTGATTGATATGAGCGACCTGACGTACATCAGCAGCGCCGGGTTGGTGGCGCTGCACACGGTTGCCCTGCTGGCGCGCGGCGAGGCTCTGCCGGACCCTGAGGCGGGTTGGCCGGCGATCCGCTCGGTGGGGCGCTCCGGCGGTTCGGGCGTCCAGGAGCGCGTCAAATTGTTCAACCCGCGTGACGATGTGAAAAGCGTGCTGGACATGGTCGGTTTCAGCAAAGCCTTCGATATCTTCAGCGATTTCGACGAAGCCGTGAAATCGTTTTAGGGTCAGGCGATGTGGGATGCGGTCTCACGTCGCTTTTTGATTTAAGGTCTCGCTGCGCGCGGCGCGCCCGCTGGATTCCCCGGAGAACGGATGAAACGTAATATCGGTAATCTCTTTATCGTTGCATGTGTCCTTTTGACCGTCGCGGTCTGGCTCGTCTTCCCGCCCGTGTACGACGGACGCGAACATTTCGAGCGCGCCTATGCCGGCGAGATCATCGGTTCGGTCAACATCGTGCTGATGTCCTTCGCGTTGTTCCTCTCCACGAGGCCCAAATGGGCGGAACCCTATTTCGGCGGATTGGACAGGATGTACGTTACGCATCGCCGCGTCGCCACCACCGCTTTCCTGCTGATCTTCGTTCACGTGTTGACCGTCCCCATCACGCTCAGCGGCTGGGCGTTGGGGAACTATCTGGCGGTCATTGCGTTTACGGGCATCGTCTCCATCATTCTCGTCAGCCTCGCGCCGCGCATCGCCTTCCTGAACAAATTGACCGGCGGCACGTACGACGGCTGGAAGAACCTCAAGAAATACATCGGCGTCTTTTTCATCGTCGCCTTCATCCATGCGCTGACGGTTCCCCGTCCGCTCGATGCGTTCATCGCCATCAACTGGGTGCAGGCATTCTTTATCCTCGGCTCGGTTTCGTATCTCTACACCGAGCTCTTCGGGCGGTTTTTCAAGAAACACCTTCCCTACTCCGTGGAGGCTGTGAACCACCCGAACAAATCCACCACCGAGGTGATCCTGCGCCCCAAAAGGGATTCCATACCCCGCCATCGCGCGGGACAATTCCTCTTCGTGCGATTTCCCGGCGACAGGGTTCTCGATGAATCGCATCCCTTCACCATCTCCAGTGCGCCTCACGAGGACGTTTTGCGGGTCACCGTCAAGGCGAGCGGGGACTTCACCCGGGCCTTGTACGCCCGCCTCGAACCCGGCATGGATGCGATCGTCGAAGGCGCGTATGGCATGTTCGATTACAAGACCGGCGGGCAAAAACAGATCTGGATCGCGGGAGGCATCGGTCTAACCCCGTTCCTGTCCTTCATCCGCGACATGGACGGCAGCCTCGACCGTGACGTGGACTTTTATTACGCCGTCCGCCATAAGGAAGAGGCGTTGTTCCTGGATGAGATCGAAGCCGCCGCGCATAGGAATCCGCGCCTGAAACCGCGCATCCGCTTTTCGGCGGCGGACGGTCCGCTAACCTCGGAGGAGATCACGAAGAATGCAGGCGGGGAGGTCGCCGACCGTCACGTGTACCTGTGCGGACCGCTGCCGATGGTGCAGGCGTTCGAGCGCAAGTTCCTGTCGCTGGGCGTGCCGGCAGGGAACATCCACTACGAGGAATTCAACCTCCGCTAAAGGAGCCCGGCATGGAAATCAACATCTCCATCGAACAGGAAAGGGAACCCGTTGCCGTGATGAGACTCAGGGGCGAGATCAACGCATCGAACTTCATGGAAATCGTGGACAAGGCGCGCGAACTCTACGACAACCCAGCCCGCAGCCTCGTCATTGACCTGGGCGAGGTGACCGGTATCAGCAGCGCGGGACAAGTCGCCATCCACAAGATCGCGTTGATCTATAGCGGCGCGGCGCACAAGGTGGAGGAGGGCGAAAACCCCGATTTCACGCACAGCAGCAACGCGCGCAAACGCGTCAAACTGCTCGACCCCCGGCCGGAAGTGGAAAAGACCATCGAGAATGCGGGCTTGAAACTCTTCTTCAAGGTCTTTAGCGACCTCGAGAGCGCCATCCGGTCATTTTGATCGTCGTTAGTGAGGAGATATGCCTGGAAGATACCCAACCTACCGTCGCCGCCGAAGGAACCCGGAATATCGCCGCCGTTCGGTGTTCATGCGCCCAGGCACACAGATCGCCATCCTCCTGGTTGCGGCATTGATCGTATTCATTATCCTCCAAAGCGCCGGAAGATAAGAATTGCCGCTGCTGCGTAGGACGTTAGAGAACGTCCACTACGCAGCAGGTCATCGGTCAATTCGCCGCGACCCGGTTGCGCCCGAAACTTTTTGCCTTGTATAACATTCGGTCTGCGCGGCGCAGGAGGTCTTCGAGCGATTGGTCGGTTTCGAGCGCCTCCGCCACGCCGACGCTGATCGTCGAGTGGATCAGTTCCCCGTCCAGGTTGACCGGCGAGTCCGCCCACGTTTTTCGGATGCGTTCCGCGACCACGAGCGCCTGGGTGAGCGTGGTCTCCGGCATGAGGAGCGCAAACTCCTCGCCGCCCAGCCTGCCGAACGTATCCTGGGCGCGTTTTTGTTCCATCGCCACGAGCGAAAGACTCCGCAGGGTAAGGTCCCCGGCGTGATGCCCGTAGGTGTCGTTGATCTTCTTGAAGAGATCCGCGTCGAGGATCAGGAGGGAGAGGGGCCTGCGATAGCGCGTAAAACGGCGGAACTCGCTTTCGGCGATGTTCATGAACTGACGCCGCGTCAGGCTTTTTGTGAGCGGGTCAATGTTCGCGAGATACGCCACCATTTCCTTGGCGTCCTTTTCGTCAATGAAAGCCCGGAACGATTTGCGGCGGTAGGTCTGGATCTGCAAGGTGGAGATCCATCCCAACAAGTGGACGACGCCGAGCGCGAGGGCGACGTCGTTCATGAGAATGGGATCCACACCGGATTTGTGAAAATAGCCCACGTAGATCGTCCCCGCCGAAAAACCGACCGCCAGCGCGATCGTGTACTTCAATTTGAGGGGGGAAAGCGCGTAGATGGCGAAAGGCACGAGGATGTCAATGGCGGTCGCGAGATAGTACGGAGGACGCGTAAAGTTTGCCAGCCCCAAACAAACGATCGTGAAGAGCATCCAGCCGAACAGCACGCGGTCGAAGACGCGCACGCGGGTCGTCCTGCTCAGGATGGTCCCAAACACAGCCGTGACCAGCACGTAGCCGACCCGCGACGCAGCCATCAGCACGAACAGGTCGGAACGCTCCCTGAACAACATGGCGTCCACCTTCAACATTGCCAGCCCGCCGGCGCTGACGATGATCATGTACAGGATGCTTTGCGAAATGTCGCTCTTCAACTGGGAAACGCGATAATCGCCTTCAAGATGCCCGAGATCGGTCAGGGTATCGCCAAAAAATTTCTTCAACATAATGCTTCTCGATGAATTTTATGCCTCGAATGATAATCCATTCCCGCCGGGGACACCCCCCACAAAACGGTAATGTTTACGGCGGGATGTTACAATAATGTTAGGCGCGTCCCATACACGGAGGTGACATGTCCACCCATATAGACGAACTTGTCAGAATGCGCGATCGCGAAACGCTCCACGAACTGATGACCGAGGACGAGGATTGGCTGGTCCAACTCGAAGCGGCGGAGGGACTGGTCAAACTCGGCGACCGGCGCGGCTACGAATTCCTCCTCACCTCCCTGATGAGCGACGACGAGGAGATACTCGAAGTGGCGCGGGAAATATTCAATTCCCCGGACCTGGCAAGGATGAAGAACGAGATCGGAGCCGAGCGCGAACGCGAACGCCGCATTCACATCGAGACGGCGAGAAAACGCATTCAAAGCGGAGGAAAGGTCTTCCGTTACAAGATGGCTTACCTGCCCGCCGCCGCGCTCATGGGGGACGACCCGCTCAGGGACGAATATAACGTGCCTCTGCTCGATAATCACGGGCTTCAGGGCTGGGAGGTCGTCGCCTTCATTCCACAAAGGCGCTCGATGCTGGTCCACAGCGTGGACGATCACTTCACCGGCGCGTACTTCCTGCTCAAGAAGGAAATCCTCCCGCACGAAAGCAATGAATTGGATTAGCGAGTGTTTCGAAATTTCTTTCCACCCAGAAAACCATGCGTGGAATGCGTTCTCTGGCGCATCCGGCGACGTTATAGAAAGTCTCCTACGCATTGCCAACGATTTTCAAAATACCCTCTCAAAGAAGTAAAGGAGTTTTACATGTGTATGATCTGCGCCGCCATCCCCGCGGCCGCCGCGGTGGGGGCAAGGTTGAATGCAAGCCAACTCGATAAACCTGCGACACACCGCAAACCGATCGCAAAGATCACAGGAGCGGTCATCGCGCTGCTCCTTTCCGCTTCGGTCGTCTACCACACGTTCATCTGGCGAAGTTAGAGAGCGCTGAGAGATGGGGCGCATCCACTTGACGCCCTTTTCTTTTCGACTATACTTATTGAAAATGATTTTCAATAAGGAAAAAGACCCTCATGCCCGCTGACGCCTGGCTGGAGCAACTGCGCGACAACGGATACCGCCTCACGAAGGCGCGGCGGGCGGTCGTCGAAACGGTGGAAAAGACCACGCGCGCGCTCACCCCTGTCGAGGTCTTCGACATGGCGCGGAAAAAGTATCGCGCCCTCGGGTTGGTCACGGTCTATCGCACGCTCGAGAAACTGGAGGAACTGCGCCTCATCCAGCGCGTGCACCAGCCGCAGGGATGCCAGGCGTTCATTGCAGCGGGCGTCGGTCACCAGCATTTGTTGTTGTGCCGGAACTGCGGTCAGGCGGCGTTCTTCGACGGCGACGATCTCGAAACGTTGACCAATGCGATCGCCAGGAAGACAGGCTATCAGATCCTGGATCACTGGCTGCAACTCTTCGGCTTGTGCGCGAACTGCCGTTAGATTTTGCGGCGATTTGCCGTTGGGTTACGGGAGCAGGCTCCCTGAGCCCAAAAATTCCTCCCTCGCGTTTCGCGGGGGATAAAATTCGGAGTTCCAATTGAAACGGTTTGTCAATGACGCGATCGGGATGATCGCCCTCTCGGTTCTTTTCCTGACTGCGTGCGGGTCCGCCGTCCCGGGCAGCGACCGCGGCTTGAAGGTCCTCGCCTCCACCTCCTTCCTCGCGGACATCGCCCAAAACGTGGCGGGCGACCGCGCGCACGTGGAGTCCCTGCTCCCCATCGGCGCGGATCCGCACGCGTATCAGGCAACGCCGGCCGATGTGGTGAAGATCTCCGCTAGCAATGTGTTGATCCTGAATGGTATCGAGTACGAACACTTCATCGAATCCCTGCTCGAAAGCGCGGACGGCGAAAGGCTGGTCGTCGTCGCGACGGATGGGCTGAAGCCGCGCGAAATGGGGGAAGGTCAGGGCGTGGAAAATGCCGATGAAACAGGATCAGGTTCGGGTGGGCATGAGGCGGGCGATCCCCATCTATGGCTGGACCCGACTCTCGTCGTCAAATACGTGGAGAACATCCGCGATGGTTTGGGTCAAGCCGATCCCGAAGGCGCGGAGATCTATAAAGCCAACGCCGACGCCTACATTGCAAAACTCAGGGAACTGGATGCGTGGATCGTCGAACAGGTGGGCGCCATCCCCGTTGAACGCCGCCTGTTGGTGACCAATCACGGGGCGTTGGGGTATTTTGCCGGGCGTTACGGTTTTACGATCGTGGATACGATCCTGCCGAGTTTCAGTTCGGACGCGAGCGCGTCGGCGCGCGAGGTGGCGGCGGCGATCGAGGCGATCAAATCGTCCGGCGCGCCCGCCATTTTTCTGGATGAAGTGGAGAACGCTACTCTGGCGGATCAAATCTCCGCCGAAACGGGCGTGGAGGTGGTGGGCGGATTGCATCTCGAGTCGCTTACGGACGGCGCGCCCGCAGGGACGTATGTTGACATGATGAAGTACAATGTTTCGTTGATCGTCGAGGCGTTGCGTTGACCTCATCCCTCGTCCGCAAGGAGAGAGGAGGAAATCATGTACCCACACTCTTACCATCGAACCGACCAGCCCATTTTGGACGTTTCGCGCGTCAGCGTGCGTTATAACGGGCGCGCGGCGCTCGAGGACGTCACGTTTCATTTGCGCGAGGGCGAACGCATCGCGGTGGTGGGACCGAACGGCGCGGGGAAAAGCACGTTGTTCAAGGTGGTGGCGGGTGTGCTGCAGCCGAACTCCGGGGAGGTGAACATCTTCGGTTCGAAGCCGGGCAGGCACGTGTGCATCGCGTACATTCCGCAACGTTCGCAGGTGGATTGGAATTTCCCGGTCACGGTCGCGGACGTGGTGATGATGGGGCGTTCCGCGAAACTCGGTCCGCTCAACTTTCCCCGCAAAAGGGATTGGGGGTTCGTTCATCACGCGCTGGAGACGGTTGACCTTTCGGACCTCGCAACGCGCCAGATCAGCCAGTTATCGGGCGGACAACAACAACGCATGTTCATCGCCCGCGCCCTCGCGCAGGAGGCGGAATTGATGCTGATGGACGAGCCGCTCACGGGACTGGATACGCCGTCGCAGGAGGGTATTCTGGGATTGCTGGATCGCCTCAAGAGGGAAAATGTCACCGTGATGGTCGCCACACACGATCTCGATCAAGCCGCGACCCATTTCGACCGTATCATGCTGCTCAATCATCGGATCGTTTCGTTTGGCGAACCGAATGTGGTCATGCAGGCGGATAACTTATTGAAGGCTTACGGCGGGCGCATGAAGATCAATTCGGAAGGGGCGGTATTGGTGGATGAGTGTTGCCCGCCCGAAGAATAATCTACGATGTCTTTCCTCCTCCAACCCCTCTCCTATGAATTCATGCAACGCGGCATGATCGCCGCAGTCCTCGTCGGCATCGTCTGCGCGGTGGTCGGCACGTACGTCGTCCTGCGCGGCATGGCGTTCTTCGGCGATGCGCTTGCTCATACGATATTGCCCGGTATTGCATTGGGCTATCTCATCAGCGGCGGCGCGCGCGACGTCCTGTTCTGGTGGGCGTTGGGCACCGCCATCGTTGCCGCGTTGGGAATCGGCGCGATCAGCAAGAACGCCGAGATCAGGGAGGACACCGCCATCGGGATCATCTTCGCGGGGATGTTTGCGCTCGGCATCGCGCTGATCTCCACCGTCCGCAGTTACGCCGTGGATTTGAGTCACTTTCTTTTCGGGGATGTGTTGAGCGTCTCGACCCAAAGCCTGTGGCTGATCCTGATCTTCGGCGGGATCGTCCTCCTGACCGTCTTCGCATTCTACAAGGAATTCATGACCCTGTCCTTCGACCCGATCCTGGCGGTCACGTTGCGCCTCCCTGTTGGAATGTTGAACAACCTGCTGCTGGCGCTCATCGCGGTGACTGTGGCGGTCTCGCTTCAAACCGTCGGCGTGGCGTTGATGGTCGCCATGCTCGTCACCCCCGCGGCGACCGCCTACCTGCTGACGAATCGCCTGTCCACGATGATGCTTCTTGCCGCGCTGATTGCCTCCCTTTCCGGCGTGATCGGTTTGTATCTCTCGTTCTATCTGAGCGTCGCTTCCGGCGCGGCAATCGTGCTGACCGCCACCGTGTTCTTCATTCTCGCGTTCGGATGGAAGAAGGCGAGGGGGAGGTAACACAGTCACAAGGGGCCAATCAGATATACGTGCGCGGCGTTTACGGCGATGACGGTCATTCTACTGGATTGGACATAGGTCGGGGGGAAAACCTTCACTGCGGAGCCACACTGTAAAACGCCGCTTTACAAGAATATCGGTTTTTTGTAAAATGGAAACATGTCCCCCTATCCTCGTTATCTCTTTTCCTCCTTGCAGGATGCTCTGGCTGACCCACGGACAATTGTGATCACGGGAATGCGCCGCGTGGGAAAAACCACGTCCCTGTACTGGCTGCTCGAAAAAGTAAATTCGAAAAACAAAATTTATCTCGACCTGGAAAGACTCGACCAGCGCGCTGTCTTTCAGGAGGATAACTATGACCTGGTCATTAACTTCCTGCGCAACCGGGGATTGGACCCCAGCCAACCCATGACAGTGGCATTGGATGAGATCCAGTATGTGCCAAACCTACCCAGCGTGGTCAAGTATCTTTCGGATCATTACCAAATCAAATTTCTTTTGACAGGGTCCAGTTCGTTTTACTTGAAGAATTACTTCACCGAGTCGCTTGCCGGGCGCAAGGTTGTATTTGAAATGTACCCGTTGACTTTCGGCGAGTTTCTCGATTTTCGAGGAGTAACTTATCAAATGCGCGGGCAGTTCGATCAGATGCGCTTCGACCCCTACGAATTTGAGCGTCTAAAAGAATATTACGAAGATTACCTGTTATATGGCGGCCTGCCCGATGTCGTTTTGGAGAAGCGTCCTGCGGCTCGCAAAGATATTCTCAACGATATCTTTTCGTCGTATATCAACATTGATGTCCGCACACTGGCGGATTTTCAAAAGATGGGTGAGTTGCAAAAGTTGTTACATGTGCTGGCTTTGCGGATCGGCAACAAAGTGGATGTAACAAAGCTTGCTTCTGTTGTGGGAGTCTCGCGCCCCACGCTCCTTCAATACCTGGAATTCCTTGAAAAGACTTACATTATCAGCCGGCTTCCCGCCTATGCAGGTGGAGATAAGCCCGCTTCACTCGCCAAAAAACTATATTTTTGCGACAATGGCATTGCCGGTATCCTCGCACAGGTCAGCGAGGGCGCGTTATTTGAAAATGCAATCCACAATCAGCTGAGGCGTTTTGGCGATCTGGCATATCTGGCAAAAGGGAGCGAATACGAGATTGATTTTGTCCTGCAAAAAACCGCTCCCATTGCTTTCGAAGTGAAATATCACCCGACATCCTCTGATTATGACAAATTAAGCAGGATTGCGGAAAAGCACCACATACAACAAAAATGGATCATTGGAAAATATGCAACCCCAGGTTGGCAGGATTTTATATGGGGAGGGTTGATATTCTAGGCAGGGGGCCAAGCATTTTAATATCGTTAGTGACAAAATCTGCGTTATACTCCCTTCGCCTATGACCTCCCACATCCGCAACTTCTGCATCATCGCCCACGTGGATCACGGCAAATCCACGCTTGCCGACCGCCTGCTGCAACTGACCGGCGCCATCTCCGAACGCGAGATGACCGAGCAGGTGCTGGACAGCATGGACCTCGAACGCGAGAAAGGCGTCACCATCAAAGCCTCCGCGGTGCGCATGTATTACACCGCCAGGGACAATCAAAAGTACGAAATCAATTTGATTGATACGCCCGGTCACGTGGACTTCGGTTACGAGGTCAGCCGCGCGCTCAAGGCGTGTGAAGGCGCGGTGCTGGTTGTGGACGCCACGCAGGGCATCGAAGCGCAGACGCTGGCGAATCTCTATCAAGCGCTCGACGCCGACCTCATCGTCATCCCCGTCATCAACAAAATTGACCTGCCCTCCGCGCGTCCCGACGAAGTGGCTGAGGATGTCGGGAGCCTGCTCGGGGTCCCGCCCGAATCGGTCATCCGCATTTCGGCGAAGGAAGGCGTCAACGTGGATCAGATCCTCGAGGCGATCGTCACGTTTATCCCGCCTCCAAAAGACGCGGATGATGTCCCCCTGCGCGCGCTCGTTTTCGATTCACATTACGATCCGTACAAGGGCGTCATCGCCTACGTGCGCGTGGTGGAGGGCATGATCAAACAGAACGACGTCCTGCGTATGTTTGCCACGAGAGCCGACCTGCGCCCCGTCGAGATCGGCATCTTCGCGCCGGGCATGAAACCCGTTGACAGGTTGGGATCGGGGGAGGTCGGATACATCGCCACCGGATTCAAGACCGTGCACGAGTGCCGTGTGGGAGATACGATCACGAACGCGGCGCGTCCCGCCTCGGACCCTTTGCCTGGGTACCGCCACCCCAAGCCGATGGTCTTCGCCGGGATCTATCCCGTGGAGGCGGACGACTATTCCGACCTGCGCGAGGCGCTCGAAAAACTGCAACTCAATGACGTATCGTTGACCTACCAGCCCGAAACTTCGCAGGCGCTGGGATTCGGTTTCCGCGCCGGCTTCCTCGGTCTCTTTCACATGGAGATCATCCAGGAACGCATCGAGCGTGAATACGATCTGGACGTTCTCTTCACCGCGCCATCGGTGGAATATCAGGTCTTGATGATTGATGACGAGATCATCCCGGTCGACTCGCCTGCCGAACTGCCGGACGAATCGCAGATCGTCGAGATCCGCGAACCCTGGATGACCATCGAGATCATCACGCCGACGGAATATTACGGTCCCATCATGGATCTGGTCACCAAGCGGAGGGGCATGTTCAAGGGACAGGAATATCCCGCGCCGCACCGCGTGCAACTCGATTTCGAGATCCCGCTTTCGGAGATCATCGTGGATTTCTTCGACGACCTGAAGTCGCGCACGAGAGGGTATGCTTCGCTCGATTACCAATTCCTCGAATATCGCCCCGACGAATTGCAGAAACTGGAGATCCTCGTCAACGGCGAGTCGGTGGATGCGCTGGCAACCATCGTCCACAAGAAGGACGCATATCACAAGGGTCAGCGCCTCATCACCAAACTGAAGGAGTTGATCCCGCGTCAATTGTTCGATGTCGCCATCCAGGCAGCCGCGGGCGGACGCGTCATCTCGCGCGCCAACGTCAAAGCCACGCGCAAGGACGTGCTGGCGAAATGTTACGGCGGCGACATCACGCGCAAAAAGAAACTTCTGGAGAAACAGAAGAAGGGCAAGAAACGTCTCAAGATGGTCGGCAACGTGGAGATCCCCCAGGATGCGTTCATGGCGGTCCTGAGGCTGGAAGAGGAATAACATGTAGGGACAGGGCTTGCTCCTGTCCAGGATGACCGCAAGGGCCATCCCTACGGAGAAATTATTTATGAAAGATTGGAAACGCTGGCTCCCCGGAGCAATCATCAGTATCGGCTTGATCGCCGTCTTTTTGTATTTCGTGGACTTCGGCGAAATGGTGGACGCCATCCGCAACGCGAATTACGCCATGCTGGGCATTGCGTTCGCGCTGGGCTTTCTCTGGATCGCCATCCGCGCGCAGGTCTGGCGGACGCTGCTTCGTAACCGCGCCTCGTATAGCGCGGTCTTCTGGACGGTCGGTGAAGGGTACTTCCTGAACAACTTCCTGCCGTTCCGACTCGGCGAATTGGGGCGCGCCTTCCTGCTCAGCCGCAAATCGGAAATGAAGTTCATGGAGATCCTGCCCACCATCGTCATCGAGCGCGTGGTGGACCTGGGTTTTACGGCCGTGGTTCTGCTTGCCTCCCTGCCGTTCGTGGTTAAAGCGGAGGGGGCGGAACGCGCCGGGACGATCGTCGGCGTGGTGGTCGTTATCGGGCTTGTCCTCATGTACATCCTTGCCCGCAGCAACAAATGGGCGTTGGATATTTTCCACAAGTTGAGCGCGCGCTGGCCCGTTTTGCAGCGCGTGGGCGGCAACTTCCTCGAGTCCTTCTTCGCCGGGTTGAGCGTGCTGACAGACGGCTGGCTCTTCCTGCGCTTCATCTTTTGGATGGCTCTCAACTACGGGCTTGCCGTCGTCTCCTATTATTTCATCATCCGCGCCTTCTTCCCCGAGGCGACCCTCGTCTGGGCGATGTTCGGATTGGGAGCAGCCGCATTGGGGAACGCGATCCCTGCTCTGCCGGGAGGGGTCGGCACGTTGGAAGGCGCTTTTGGCGGCGCGCTGATCCTCCTGACCGGCAACGAGTCCGTTTCGTTCGCGACCGCATTGAGCGTTCGTTTGTATAACTACATCAACAGCACAGTGATCGGCGGCATCGGTCTGGCGCGCGAAGGGCAGACGCTTTCCGGCATCTACGAACAGTTGAAGAACCTGCGCGCCAGACAGGACGAAGAGATCAATCCATAGATCATGTTCCCGCTTTACGATACGGCGCGCTCGCGCAAGTTCCCGCTTATCAACCTCGCCCTGATCGCCGCGAACGCGCTGGCTTTCCTGTACGAACTGCAAATGGGACCCGACGCGCTCCAGCAGTTCCTCTCCGCCTGGGGGTTGGTCCCCGCCCGTCTGCTGGCTGACCCGACGAACACCTGGAACACGATCTACTCATCCATGTTCCTGCACGGCGGCTGGTTCCACATCCTCAACAATATGTGGGTACTCTATATCTTCGGCGATAACGTGGAAGCGCGCATGGGAAGCCTCAAATACCTGGTCTTTTACCTGCTCAGCGGCACCGCGGCCGGACTCCTGCAAACGTACATCCTGCCGACCAGCCAGGTCCCGATGATCGGCGCGAGCGGCGCGATCGCCGGAGTGCTGGGCGCCTATCTCGTTCTCTTCCCGCGCTCGCGCGTGGCGAGTCTCGTCCCCATCCTGTTCATCTTCACGGTCGTCGAAATCCCCGCGTTCATCTATTTGTTGTTCTGGTTTCTCTCGCAGTTGTATTCAGGGTTGTTCGCCATTCAAGGCGGCGGCGGGAGCGGCATCGCATGGTGGGCGCACATCGGCGGCTTTATGTTTGGACTGGTCGTGTCCTTCGTCTTTGCGAGGAGAAGGACACATTATCGAAATTACTAGGACATGTCATGCTGAACGAAGTGAAGCATCTCCTTCACGATGGGGGATTGCTTCGCCTTCGGCTCGCAATGACATTTTAGGAGACAAATGACTCGACGTTACCTCATCACCGGCGGGGCGGGATTTATCGGTTCGAACTACGCCCGCAGGCTGATTCAGCGAAATGAGCATGTCACCATCTTCGACAACTTGTCCCGCGCCGGCGCGCCCCGTAACGTGGACTGGCTGAAGAGTCACTTCGGGGACGACGCGTTCAGGCTCATCGTCGGGGACGTGCGAAGCGCTGATCGGATCGCAGAAGCGGCTAAGGATGCGGACGTCATCGTCCATTTGGCGGGGCAGGTCGCGGTGACGACATCCGTAACAAACCCGAGGGAGGACTTCGAAGCGAACGCCCTGGGCACGTTCAACGCGCTCGAAGCCGCGCGGCTTTCGGGACGCGACCCGATCTTCATTTACGCCTCCACGAACAAGGTCTATGGCGGCATGGAAGATGTCAGGTTGATCGAGAAACCCACGCGCTGGCTGTACGCGGATTTGGAACACGGCTGTCCCGAAACCCAGCCTATTGATTTCCATTCGCCCTACGGGAATAGCAAAGGCGCAGGCGATCAATACACACGCGATTACGCGCGCATCTATGGATTGCGTTCTGTGGTGTTTCGCCAGAGTTGTATTTATGGGCCGCGTCAATTCGGCATCGAAGACCAGGGCTGGCTGGCGTGGATGACCATCGCGGCGGTGACGGGACGCCGCATCACGATCTACGGCGACGGCAAACAGGTGCGTGACGTGCTGCACGTGGAAGACTTGTTGAACGCCTACGATGCCGCCATCGAAAAGATAGATGTCGCAAAGGGACAGATCTACAACATGGGCGGCGGGACGCGCAACGTGATGGCTGTCTGGGCGGAGTTCGGTCCCATCCTTGAGCGCCTGCTTGGCAAGAAGATCGAAGTTGACCGCGCCGATTGGCGTCCCGGCGACCAGCGCGTCTTCTATGCCGACTTTCGCAAAGCCCAACGCGAACTCGGCTGGGAACCGAAGATAGATTTGGAAGAAGGGATCGAGAGGCTGTTCAATTGGGTGGAGGAGAATCGGGAGTTGTTTTAGTTTCTTCTTATTGAAGGACTATTGACCTAACTTGAAAGGAACAAAAATTGTAACAACTTGGAAGTAGGTACTGAATTGTTATTCGAAATGGGTAAAGGAGAAAAGGAATTTGTTTGACTGAGATACATTCTGCTTAGACGGCGAAAGTTGTCTATTATTATTCAATCGGGCTATAATTGTGATTGGAGATTTGCCCATGAAATTGCCTCTTAATCAAATTCTTAAAGGTGATTGTGTTGAAAATCTAAACGCATTGCCTGAAAAATCCATTGACCTTATTTTCGCTGACCCGCCGTATAACTTACAACTGCAAAATGAGTTGCATCGTCCAAACATGACGTTGGTTGATGCTGTTGACGATCAATGGGACCAATTCGCTTCCTTTGAAGCCTACGATGAATTTTCCCGCAATTGGCTTGCTGCTTGTAAAAGAGTATTAAAACCCACTGGAACAATTTGGGTGATTGGTTCATATCACAATATCTTTAGGGTTGGGACAATTATGCAGGATTTGGGCTTTTGGTTTCTGAACGATGTGATTTGGGTCAAAACAAATCCGATGCCGAATTTTAGAGGCGTGAGGTTTACTAATGCTCATGAAACGCTAATTTGGGCAAGTTCGGGTAAGGGCGCGAAATATACTTTTAACCATCATGCCATGAAAGGCTTGAATGAAGAAAAACAAATGCGTTCTGATTGGTGGTTGCTTTCGTTGGCAACTGGTTCAGAACGAGTCAAGAATGAAAATGGCGATAAAGCACATTCAACCCAAAAACCTGAGGCTTTGCTTTATCGAGTTATCCTTGCATCAAGTAATCCTGGCGATGTCGTTCTCGATCCATTTTTCGGTAGCGGTACAACAGGTGCTGTCGCAAAACGACTTCACCGACAATGGATTGGCATTGAGAGAGAAGAAAAGTATATAAAAGTGGCACAAAGGAGAATTGACGCCATTCAACCAGAAATGTTTGACTCACAGACTTTCGATGTAAAGAGCAAAAGCAAATCCGCGCCGAAGGTGGAGTTTTCGGTACTCGTTGAGAATGGTTTTCTGCAACCGGGACAAAAATTGTTTTTCTCAAAAGACAAATCTCGGTTCGCCACTATTAAACCCGATGCTCAACTTCGCACGGCTGATGGTTTTGAGGGAAGTATCCACAAAGCAGGAAGCCATTACATGAAGGGATCCCCTTGCAACGGCTGGGAACATTGGTATTTACAGGAAAATGGCGGCCTGATTAGCCTTGGCGAAGTCCGCGAGAAATATAGAATTGAAAAGGGTCTTTACGATGAGCAGCCAGGTTAAGGAAATCATAAACAAAACTGTCCTCCAAATGTTGGAGGGCAGTATATCTGCGAAAAATATCCGCAAAATGGTTCGTAAGCACGAAACAAAAGTTCATTTCGTGCCAATACGATACCGCATCATCGGGGGAATTTTGCAAGGACTCAACATTAAGTTTGGTAATTTCATAGAGCATTTGATGAGAAATATTGTTGAAATTGATGCTGGTGTGAATGTCTTGAAGGAATCTGGAAAGAAAATCAAACTTTTCTTCACTCATCAAACCGACGCGCTGATTGACACTTACATTACCAACAGACAGTTGCCCAACAGTCCCGATGATTGTACAGATCTTTTCGACGGTTTACTGAGGGAGATATTGGCAATCGAAAGTAGAGCGACTGATGAGCAAAGGCAGGGTATTACAAAGGATGTTGACGGATTGTTTCAAACCAGTGACGGTTTGATTGTTTACACTGAACTTAAGTATAACGATGACCATGATACAGGAAAGTTTGTTGACATAAATCGTAAGTTCCTAAAAACATGGGCGGGATTAGCTGTTCGGTATCAGATTCAATCCACAAACCAACTTTTGCCGATCTTATACTATTTCAATCCAAGGAAAAGATACGGCCCGATTTATGTGCCAGGCAAAAACATTATGCGCGGCTCTTGACGGCTATTTATCGGAAATAGGGGATGACCCGGAAATCTTGGCAATCTTTGACAAGATGTATAACATGGTACGGGATCAAGATCTGAGATAAGTATAATCGTCTCCTCTTGTAGAACAAACTCAACACCAGCGCCCCTGAAATCCCCAGAATGAAATCCACGATCATATCCTCTTGTCTGGTTTGGGTGGCAGAACGATTCGATCGTAATACAGCCATTTCGAAGAAGAGGCATTTGTTATGCAGATAACCATGATCGCAGGCGGCAGCCGCGGTGACGTTCAGCCCTACGTGGCATTGGGGAAGGGGTTGAAGCAGGCCAGGCACACGGTCCGCGTCCTTGCCAACAAGGATTACCAGGACCTGATCACAGAGCATGGTCTGGAGTTCTTTGACATGGGCGGCGGGGTGAAAGCAATGGCGCAGGGACAGATACAGGAGATCCTCGAGCAGGGCAATCTCCTGAAGATCCTGTCCGTGACGGGACAGGGTGCGCAGCAGCTCGCTCTCCAGTCTGCCGCAAACGGTCTGGCGGCATGCGACGGCTCCGATCTGATTCTCGCGGGGTTCGCCGGTCTCTCCACGGGGCTGCCCCTTGCGGAAAAACTGGGCATCCCGTTTCTCCAGGCTCACCTGATGCCGTTCACGCCAACCCGCGAATTCCCGAGTGTCCTGACGCCGCAGATTCCCCAATCACGCATGACCACATGGGCAAATGGAATGTCGCACCGTCTGGCACAGCAGATGATGTGGCAGATGCTGCGTTCAGCCGACAACAAAGCACGCTCCAAGGTCCTGGGGATGAAGCCTGCCCCGTTTCTGGGACCCTTCGCATCCTTGCAACGGGAAGCGCGGCCGATCCTCTATGGGTACAGTCCGCACGTGATCCCGCCTCCCGCCGATTGGGGGGAGCATATTCACATCACCGGGTACTGGTTTCTGGAGCCTTCCTCTGGGTGGGAACCGCCGCGCGACCTGATGGATTTCCTGCGGGCAGGTCCGCCGCCGGTCTATGTGGGCTTTGGCAGCATGCTCAGCCGTAACCCGGAGGAAACCGCGAATCTGGTATTGCAGGCGTTGGACCTCGCCGGCGTGCGTGGAGTTTTATCATCTGGATGGGGTGGGCTGAAAAAGGAGAATTTGCCGGAGACCGTGTTCATGATCGGCTCGATTCCTCATTTCTGGCTGTTTCCACGAATGGCTGCAATTGTCCATCATGGCGGCGCAGGGACGACCGGCGCAGCGCTGCGGGCCGGGGTTCCGTCCATCATCACCCCATTTTTTGGCGACCAGCCCTTTTGGGGGCGGAGGGTATATGACCTGGGGGTGGGCCCCAGACCCATTCCTCGCCGACGCCTGACGGCCAGGAACCTCGCGGAAGCGATCCAACGCGCCGTCACAGATACGGAGATGAGGGAGAAGGCATCTGCTCTTGGAGAACGCATCCGCGCGGAGGATGGAGTTGCACAGGCTGTGAAAATTATCGGGCGTTTTGGAGATTCCAAAGACTTACAGGGATAGAATCATCGCTTCCTATACACCAAACTCAACACCAGCGCCCCCGAAATCCCCAAAACAAAATCCATGATCGTGTCTTCCAATCCGCGCACCATGTGAGTGCCGAGGAAGCGGTCCGCGAAGTTTTCGTAGAATTCCCAAAAGACCGCCGTGGTCCCTGTGCAGGTGAAGGCGAAAATGATCTGGATGGGGAGCGGAATATCCCCAACGATTCCTTGCGAGTTGCGGATGAGGGAACGATAAAAATACGTGATCGTCACGCCGCCCATGAAATGCGTGGGAACATCCAGGATGGGATACAAGTCATAGAGACGGAATGCCAGCCCGAACAGATAAAACCCGAACACGCTCAACGGCGCCCAGGCGGATTCTTTTAGTGTGATAACGATCCAATTGAAGAATAGCGATTTCCTTTGCATGAATGACCTCGGCGGTTGTTTTAATTGTCATTCGAGCGGAGCGAGAAATCTTGTCCGACGGGGAAGAAGATTTCTACCCTACGGGCACGACGTCAGCCGCTGGCGCGGTTTCGAAACGACAAGTCATCGGAATGGCTTAGAAACCGATGTATTTTATCCTTGAAAAGCCGCTCTGTCATACGGACCCACATTCCCTCTTCGGTTCGGATATAATCCCCCCGCCCATGAAAATCCTGACCGTGCTCACATATTACCGCCCGCATACCTCGGGTCTTACCATTTATGCGGAGCGTCTCGCCAAAGCCTTCGCCAGACGCAGACATCAAGTCACGGTGATGACCACACAATACGATCCATCCCTGCCGCGCGAAGAGATGATGGACGGCGTCAAGGTCGTCCGCGTGCCGGTCCTGTTTCGCATCAGCAAAGGCGTCATCGCCCCCACGTTCGGTTTTGTGGCGACGAAACTTGTCTGGCAGCACGACGTTGTACAGATGCACCTGCCGCAATTCGACGCGCCCGGCGTTGCCTTGCGCGGACGTCTCTTCGGCAAGCCCGCCGTTCTCACCTATCACTGCGACCTGCAACTCCCCACCGGACCCTTCAACCGCTTCGTCAACACCGTGGTGGATTTTCAAAACAACATGGCGGGGATGTTCGCGAATCATATTGTGACCTACACACAGGACTACGCCGACCACTCCCCCTACCTCTCACGCTACGCCTCCAAACTGACCCCGATCCTGCCTCCCGTCGAAATGCCGGATCCACCCCCCGGCGCGGTCGAGGCGTTCGCGAAGGAACATCACGTCAGGGAGCGTCGTCCTGTCATCGGCATGGTCACCCGCTTCGCCTCCGAAAAAGGCGTGGAAGTCCTGCTGGACGCCCTGCCGGTCATCCTGAAACAATATCCGAACGCGCAGGTTTTATATGCCGGTCAGCATTTGAACGTGATGGGAGAGCAGGCATACTTCGACCGTCTGTACCCGAGAATCCGCGAATACGAGGAAACCGGTCACTGGACGTTCCTCGGCAATCTCTCGCCTGTCGAATTGTCGGCGGTCTATCCCAACCTCGACGTGTTGACCGTCCCCTCGCTCAACTCCACCGAGGCGTTCGGCCTCGTGCAGATCGAAGCGATGATGAACGGCGTTCCGTGCGTCGCATCCGCGTTGCCGGGGGTGCGGCAGCCGGTGATGATGCACGGGATGGGACGCGTCGCCAAAATTGGCGATTCGGCTCATTTGGCGGAATCCATTCTCGAGGTCCTGAATGAACCGAAAAAGTTCAAGGGCGATATCGAAGCGATCAGGAAGTCCTACGATCCCGATTCCATCGCCCGGGAATATGAAATCTTGTTTGAAAGGTTGATGAAGAAAGAAAGGTAAAAATGGGAACGTTTGGGATCAATCTCTGGTTTCTTTTGATCCAGGCGACCTTCGTCGTTCTGCTCATCGGGTTGCCGATCATTTCCTTGATCGACCTTGCGAAGAAAAAGTTGAGCGGCACAACGCTGGCGTTGTGGGCGCTCATCATTTGCGCCATTCCGGTTTTGGGAGCGCTGGCATACTGGATCGTCAAACCCTCTGCGGATGCCAGGCAGTGAATTTATGGAATGATCTCGAAGCCTTGATCGGGAAAATGACTGTCGAAGGCAAACACTGTTTCGACGTTGTGTCTCCTCATGGTGTCGAAACTGGCGTTGTCAACCAGACTGATCTGGCGGCGATTTGTTTTGATCACGGCTTTCACGATGGCGTTGTGAAGTTCCTCGTCCAGCCATTCCACTTCGATGAAAGGGATGATGTCGTTGTGCAAAATGGACACAGCCTCGAGCCCGATGCGGCGTTGAATCAGGGCGATGCTTTCCACAAGGACGTAGTTGTTGCAAACCAGGTTCTGTTCCTCTTCGATCAAGCGCTGCCAGGTTTGCATGGCTCGATCGTGATCGGGATCGTCCTCGTTCACCAATGCAAGCAGGGCAGAGGTATCCACGTAGATCATGACGCGTAGATTTCCTCGAGATATTTGTCGTGATTGATCGCCAGGTCTTTTTTGCCTTCGATGTCTCGAAACTTTGCCTTCCTGATCTTTTCCAGACCCGCCAGCGCGCGGCGTTTCTTCTTCGATCGTTCAGGGTCTTTCGCAGCGGTCGTCACGTAAACCGCCACGCTCTCGCGCACCAATTTGGCGACCGGCACCTTGCGCGCCCTTGCCAGAGCCTTCAACGCCTTGACCTGCTCTTCCGTCAACTGGATCATCATTCGTACCATACGACCTCGATTCTGCTATCACTTTTTTGAAAGCGCTATCATTATATCACCCATGACCAATCGTCAATCGAAGGATTTCCTCTTCCTCCACCTCCGCGACCTGCCCTACTTCCGCGCCTTTTTGCGCGCGGTGGAGAGTTCGTATTACCAGGATTTACCCCTGCCCGCGCCGGTCTATGACGTGGGATGCGGCGACGGTCACTTTGCCTCTTTGACCTTCGACCGGAAAATTGACGTGGGACTCGACCCCTGGCACGGACCCATCCACGAGGCGAGGAAATTCGGCGCGTACAAATCCCTCGTCGAAGCGGACGGTTCACGCGCCCCGTTTCCTGATGCCCACTTCTCGAGCGGATTCAGCAACTCGGTCCTCGAACACATCCCGCACATTGACGATGTGTTGAAGGAGACCGCCCGCGTGTTGAAAAAGGATGCGCCGTTCTATTTCTGTGTGCCGAACACGAGGTATCTGAGCGAACTCTCGCTCTCGCGCGTATTGGGCAAAGGTTATACCGATTGGTTCCGCAAGATCTCCCGCGTCCATCACGCGGACGAGCCCGAGGTGTGGCGGGAACGCCTGGAACGCGCCGGGTTCGAACTCATCCGCTGGTGGCACTATTTTTCTCCCTCCGCGATGCGCGTGTTAGAATGGGGTCACTACTTGACGGGATGGAATTTGTATTTCACGAGGAAATTTGTGGAAAAATACGCGTCGCCGGAACCCATAGGGAACGGGACGTTCACGTTTTACATCGCGAGGAGAAAGTAGACAGGCAAACAAGTAGACACGTAAACAAGAGTCTGACGTGTGTACCTGTTTACTGATGTACTTGTATACCAATCCCATGTCCTTCGACGAAAACTATTTCTCCTCCCACACCACACCTACGCACACGTCACCTTCGCCAGATACAGCATGTACTGGTGGTCGAACCGCTTCTACGCCATGCTGGCGCGCAGATACGGCAGGCGCGGCGCGCGCCTGCTCGAGGTGGGATCAGGCATGGGGCATCTCACAGGGCAACTCGAAGATACATTTGAAACGTACGGCATTGACCTCAACCATTGGGCGGTGAAAAAATCCAAAGAGGTCGTGAGGGAGTCCCTTTTACTGACCGCCAGCGCGCAGGAACTCCCGTTTAGAAACGACTCATTTAACGTCGTTATCATCAAGCACATTGTGGAGCATTTACCCGACCCGAAGAAAGCGATCGAGGAGATCGGACGCGTCACCGAACCGGGCGGCACGCTCATCCTTGCCACGCCGAACCTCGACTCCCTGCTCAAGCCGTGGAAGGGCGACAAGTGGATCGGCTACCAGGACCCGACGCACATTTCCCTGAAACGCCCAAGGGAATGGACGGGTATGATCGAGAGGGCGGGGTTTGATGTGTATGACATTTTCTCCGACGGTTTCTGGGATGTGCCGTACGTCCGTTTTGTGCCGAACATGATCCAGAAATTGTTCTTCGGTTCGCTCGGCGGATTTCAGGCGATCACAGGCTTGGTCTTTCTCCCTTATCGTTGGGGCGAGAGCATCATTGTGATCGCGCGGAAGCAGGTCGGAAGGTAGACAGGTACACAAGTAGACAAGTAAACAAGCAGACAAGTAGACAGATAGATAAACAAATACGGTACACGCAACATTACGAAGTATCCCGCAGGGACACACCACCCACAACGCATCACGCAACAATAATCCTATGGCTGATAATCATCAACAAGATCAACCTCCCTTCGACGAACCCAGCGTTCTCGATTACGTCAAATCCCTGTTTCGGTTTGGGAGAGGCGAAAGGATTCAACGGCCGGAATTTGCGGAAGAGACTCAGGAGAGTGAACAGTCGTCAGTGAGCAGCGATCAGTCCCTTGTCGAGATACAGGAAAAGCCTCGCCCCTCGTCCATCGGACAACAATCTCCAGACTCAAGCCTGCAATCCACTACTCCTCCGCCTTTCCCCTGGCGTTCCCTCCTCGCCCTCCTCTTCGCATTGATTGGACAAAACACTTTCGAGCCGCCGCCAACAACCTCTCCGCTTGGATTTGCATTTTACATCGCGGCGTTCGTCCTGTTGGGATGGGCGATCCATCGCGGCGAATGGACTCTTCCCTCACCCCCATCCCCTCTCCCTCAGGGAGAGGGGCGCAGGGGTGAGGGGGAAGGCAGTGATCCACTCACCTACCGCCGCGTTGCCCTGTTCGTCAGCCTCGCGCTTGCGTTTTGGGCGTTTGCGATTCTTGGGGATAATCTCTTCACGACGACCAATGTCATTGTCTGGGGTCTCGCCGTCGCCATGTTTATCCGGGCTCTCTGGCTCGACGGCGCGAAAAGGCTGACGGGCATCGCAAACTTTTTCAAACGCGACTCGTGGACGATCACCTTCTCGCGCTGGTCTTTGCTCCTCATCGCCGCGACCGCGCTCGTCTTCTTCTTCCGCTTCTATCAGACCGCGAACGTCCCGCCCGAACCGTTCAGCGATCACGCCGAAAAGATCCTCGACGTGTACGACATCACGCAGGGCGAAACGCGCATCTTCTTCCCGCGCAACACCGGACGCGAATCCTTCCAGATGTATTGGACGCTTCTCATCGCGAACGTCTTCGGCACGGGGCTTTCGTACCTCAGTCTCAAACTCGGCACAGCCATCCTCGGCTTTTTGACCCTCCCCTTCGTTTACCTGCTCGGCAAAGAGATCGGCGGACCGCGCGTGGGACTCCTCGCCTTCATTTTGACGGGGGTCGGCTACTGGCCCAACGTTGTCAGCCGCGTTGGACTGCGCTTTCCGCTCTATCCGCTCTTCGTCGCGCCGACGCTCTTTTTCCTCATCCGCGGCTTGCGGACGCGGAACCGGAACGACTTCATCCTCTCGGGCCTCTTCCTGGGACTCGGCTTGCACGGCTACAGTCCCATGCGGATCGTGCCTATTGTTGTCATCGTTGCATTCCTGTTGTATTGGCTTCATTCACAGTCCAAAGGCGCGCGCAGGAATTTACCCGTCTGGCTGGCGATCCTCGCTTTGACTTCACTGCTCGTCTTCCTGCCTCTCCTGCGTTACTGGGTTGACCATCCAACGGAGTTTGGTTTCCGCGCCTTCTCGCGCTTGAGCGGAACGGAACAGGCGCTGCCCGGTCCCGCCTATGAGATCTTCTTCTCGAACGCATGGAAAGCCCTCAAGATGTTCAACTTCGACGACGGCGAGATCTGGGTACATTCCGTCACGCATCGCCCCGCGTTGGACGTGGTCTCCGCGGCGTTGTTCGCGTTGGGCGTCGTGCTGTTGCTCATTCGTTATGCGCGCGAACGTCGCTGGCTGGATTTGTTCCTTTTGGCATCCATTCCATTGTTGCAGTTGCCCTCGTCGCTTTCGCTGGCGTTCCCCGGCGAGAATCCCGCGTTGAACCGCGCGGGAGGCGCGTACATTCCCGCGTTCGTTATCGGGGCGATGGCGCTCGATGGTCTCCTCACCAGCTTTGGGCGTGGGAAGATGCGAAGCGTCCTGCTGTGGGGATTGGCGGGACTCCTGTTGTTCGTCTCTGCATCCCAGAATTACAATCTGGTCTTCGATCAGTATTACAACTCGTTCCGCCAGGGATCGTGGAACACGTCCGACATGGGCAGGGTCATCCGGGAGTTCGAGCAGACTTATGGACGGACGGACACGGTCTGGATCGTGCCGTATCCGCATTGGGTGGATACGCGTTTGCCGGCGGTGTGGGCGGGCATCCCGAACCGCGATATGGCGATGTGGCGGGAGAACCTGCCGACTACGTTAGAATTAACGGGCCCCAGGCTGTTCATGGTGCGCGCCAATTTGGAACAACAGGAGTTCAACGACACGGAAACGCTGGACGCGTTGAAATCGTTGTATCCGGACGGGCAGTTGCGCCTGTTCGATTCGGACGCGCCGGGTCACGACTTTTGGATCTATTTTGTGCCTCGATAACTTCGTCATTGCGAGGAGGTCTGAGCGGAGCGTAGCGAAGTCGAAGACCGATGAAGCAATCTCCAACACCATGCGGGAGATTGCTTCGCTCGCTGGCGATCGCTCGCAACACTTGCACCTGGCGCAAGTGCAGGTGTGACAGCAAAGCCATATGAATTATCGCGAAAAACATCCCTGGATTTACGACGTCCTCTTCCTGCTGGTCTTTCTGCTGGCAGGTTATTTGCGTTTGGCCGGGGTGGACTGGGGCGAGGGACAACACCAGCACCCGGATGAAAACTTCCTGACGGGCGTGCTTGGCAGTTTGCGCGCCCAGGTTTGCAGGGATGAAACCATCCCCGTGGATGCCTGCCCGGAGGACCGGAAACGCTGGCTGTCCATCGGCGAATACTTCGACAGCAGGACCTCGCCTCTCAATCCGTACAACCGCGGGTACAACTTCTTCGTTTACGGCAACCTGCCGATGACCATCGTCCGCATCGCGGCGGACGCGAGCGGTCAATTCGACGTAAAGACGCTGGGGCGTCAGTTCTCCGCGCTGGCGGACCTGTTCACGATCTTCTTCCTCTATCTCCTCGTCTCGCGTATGTACGGGCGCAGGGTCGCGCTGCTCGCCTCGCTCTTCTCCGCCTTGACCGTCATGCAGATCCAGCAATCGCACTTCTTCACGACGGATCTGTTCGTCAACGCGTTTGCCTTTCTCGCCATCTACTTCGCAATCGAAATCGTAAATCGTCCCCTCCCACTTTCCACTTCCCACCTTCCATCTTCCACTTTCCACTTTCCACTTTCCACTTTCTACTCACTATTCTCCAATCCCCTCTTCCTCCTCAGCCTCGGCTTCGGCGTCGCCTTCGGCATGGCAATGGCGTCGAAGGTCAACATCTATCCGTTAGCCGTTCTCCTGCCGGGCGCGTTCATCTTGCGCTACTTCATTACGGATCGTCACGCGCTTGCCACCCCTCTCCCTGAGGGAGAGGGACAGGGTGAGGGCAAAACCATCCACCGTCCACCGTCCACTGATTACCGGTTACTGATCGCTGTCTGCCTCATCGCCGGCGGACTCGCCGCGCTCCTCTCCTTCCGCGTCTTCCAACCCTACGCCTTCGATGGGATCGGTCTCAACGAACAATGGATCGCGAATATCCAGGAACAGCGCATCCAGGCAAAAGGCGACGCCGACCTGCCGTGGAACCTGCAATGGGCGCGGCGCTCGTATTTATATTCATTCGAGAATCTAACTGTTTGGGGTTTGGGTCTTCCGCTCGGCATCCTCGCGTGGATCGGCTTCCTCTACATGGGCTGGCGGATCCTCAAAGGCGAATGGCGTCACGCGCTTCTTTGGGGTTGGACGGCGGCGTATTTTATATGGCAATCCCTTCAATTCAACCCCACCATGCGCTACCAATTACCCGTCTATCCGCTGCTCGCGATGATGGCTGCCTGGGTGGTCTTCGAACAATTACCAATTACTAATTACAAAGCACGTACTTCGTATTCCGTACTGCGTACCATCCTCGCCCTCGTCGTCATCGCCCTAACCGCCGCCTGGGCGTTCGCCTTCCAAAGCATCTACTTGCGCGAAGAACCGCGCATCGCCGCCTCGCGCTGGATCTTCCAGAACGTGCCGGGTCCCATCAACGTGGAATACCAGACGCGCAACTCCGCCTATAACCAGCCGCTTCCCTTTCCAACCGGCGGATTCATCCGTAATGGCATCCCCTACGACACGACCTTCGTCGCGAACGTTGACGGACTGATCGAATCGGTCAAACTGGGATACGCGGCGAACACGTCCGCTTCACCCTCGACCCTCAGCCTGACCCTGTCCGATGCGCCTGATCCCACCCCCGAACAGATCCTCGCCGCCGCCTCGCTGACGGCCGACCTCCCGCCCGGCGGCGACTCACGCGGCAGTGAAGTCACCCTCAAATTGGACCGACCGATCCCCGCCACAAAGGGAACGCAATACTTCCTCCGCCTCGAAGTGGACGAAGGGATGCTCCTCGTCAACGGCGCGTCCGTCGTCAACGAAACGGACTACGATTACGGGCTTCCCTTCCGCATAGACGGCTACGACGCCTTCGGCGGCATCTATCGCGGCGACCTGAACCTGCAAGTCTATTGGGACGACAACGAGGACAAACTCAATCGCTTCGTGGATGTCCTCAGCGAAGGGGATTACATCTTCATCCCCACCAACCACCAATACGCGCAGATCACGCGCCTGCCGGAGCGTTACCCCCTCACCACGCTGTACTACCGCGAACTGATGGGCTGTCCCTTCGGCGCGGACATCATCGCGTGTTACCACGCAGCGAAGCCGGGAGATTACGAAGGCAGGCTCGGCTTTGATTTGGTCGCGGTCTTCGAGACCTTTCCCAAACTCGACCTCCCCCTCCTCGGCGAAATTCAGATCAACGACCAGTACGCGGAGGAAGCGTTCACCTTTTACGATCATCCGAAGGTCTTCATCTTCAAAAAGAACGCGGACTTCGACGCCGCACAGGTCCGCGCAACGCTCAGCGCCGTTGACCTGGGCAAAGTCGTCCGCCTCACGCCGCGCCAGTTCGACGATTACTCCAGCCTGCTCCTCCCCGCGGACAGACTCGCCAGTCAGCGCGCCGGCGGCACGTGGTCTCAGCTGTTCGATTACGACTGGCTCCAGAACAAATATCCAATTCTCGGGTTGGTCATTTGGTACATCTTCATTTTCATTCTGGGGCTGGCTGTCTACCCGATCATCCGCCTCGCCATGCCCGGTCTGGCAGACAAAGGCTATCCACTCAGCCGCGCGCTGGGACTGGTTCTCTTCGCCTACCTCGCCTGGCTGGCTGGCTCGCTCGAGATTCCCTACACGCGCGCCACCATTGCGGTCGTCTTCGGTCTCGTCCTCCTGATCGGCGCGATCCTTGCCTACATCCAACGCGACGAACTGCGCGGAGAATGGAGGAGCAAACGCGCGTACTTCCTGATGATCGAAGGCTTGTTCCTCGCCTTCTTTCTCATTGACCTGCTCATCCGCCTCGGCAACCCCGACCTGTGGCATCCCGCCAAGGGCGGCGAGCGCCCGATGGACTTCTCGTATTTCAACGCGGTCATCAAAAGCACGTCCTTCCCGCCGTACGATCCGTGGTTTGCGGGCGGCTACATCAACTACTACTACTACGGCTTCGTCATCGTCGGCACGCCCGTCAAACTGCTCGGCATCGTCCCATCCATTGCTTACAACTTTATCCTGCCGACCTTGTTTGCCACAGTTGGTATTAGTGCATTTTCCATCGGTTGGAATCTTCTCTCGAGTCCCCTCTCCCAGCGGGAGAGGGCGGAGGGTGAGGGCGAGTCTTCATCCTTCATCCTTCATCCTTCATCCTTGATTGCCGGTCTCTCCGCCTCCCTCCTCGCCATCCTCCTCGGCAACCTCGGCACGCTTCAACTCCTCTACCAGAAAATGCAGCAACTCGGCGCGGCGGGCGCGTTCAGTTGGGAGGCAAACCTCGTTCAGCGATTGACCTGGGCGTGGCAGGGATTCCTGATGACCCTCAAAGGCATCTCGCTTCCCATCGGACCCGGAGACTGGTACTGGAACCCGAGCCGCGTCGTCCCGCCCGGACCGGATAACTCGATCACCGAATTTCCCCTCTTCACCTTCCTCTACAGCGACCTGCACGCGCACATGATCGTCATGCCGATTGCCCTGCTCGCCATCGGTTGGGCGCTGTCAGCGGTGGCGGCGCGCGGGAGGTGGAAGAATCAGGCGTCGGCGGGGCTGGGACTCGTGATCGGCGGTCTGATCGTCGGCGCGGTGTATCCCACCAACCTGTCCGACACGTACACTTATCTTTTGCTCTGCGTCGTCGCGTTGGGCTATTCCATTTTGCGGTATTCCGATTTGGATCTCGTCAAACGCATCGCCCTGGCAATTGGCGCGGTCGGCGCGTTGTATCTGCTCTCGCGTTTCATGTACGAACCGTATCGCGTATGGTACAGCCAGGCGTATAGCGCGCTCGAACCGTGGAAGGGACCGTTTACGCCCATCGCGTCTTATCTTACGATGTGGGGCGTGTTCCTGTTCATCGTGACTTCGTGGATGGTTTGGGAGACGCGCGAATGGATGCGGCTTACGCCGCTCTCCGCATTGAAAAACCTCAAGCCGTATCAACTATTGATCGAAGGCGCGCTGGTGGCTCTCGTGGTGGCGCTGCTGGCGTTGCAGTTCGTTGGCGCCAGCGTCGGTTGGATCGCGCTGCCGCTCGCGGCGTGGGCGGGCGTGTTATTGTTGAATCCGCATCTGAGCGATGCAAAGCGCTTCGCGCTGTTCCTGATCGGCACGGCGATGTTCATCACCATCCTCGTGGAGGTGGTCGTGGTGCGCGGCGACATCGGGCGGCAGAACACGATCTTCAAATTCTATTTGCAGGCGTGGCTCATGCTCGCCGCGAGCGCGGGCGCCGCGCTGGCGTGGACTTTGCCCGCTTTCTTCAAGTGGCTTCCCGGCTGGCGCGTCTTCTGGCAGACCGCGACGATCGTGTTGATCTCCGTCGCGATGTTGTTCACCGTGACCGGCATATCCGGCAAGATCCGCGACCGCTGGGTCGCCGAAGCCCCGCACACGCTCGACTCGATGACCTTCATGCAGTACGCGCAGTACGACGATTTCGGTCAACGCCTCGACCTGATCGAGGATTACCGCGCCATCCGCTGGATGCAGGATAACGCGCAGGGATCGCCGGTCATCGTGGAGGCGAACTGTCCCGAATACCGCTGGTGCACGCGCTTCACCATTTACACCGGTCTGCCCGGCGTCGTCGGCTGGAATTGGCATCAGCGCCAGCAGCGCGTCTTCACCTCCACCCAGGTGCAGGACCGCGTGAACGAGGTCGGCGAATTCTACAACAGCGCGGAAATCGAATTCGCCAGCGACTTCCTCGAAAAATACGACGTAAGATATATTATCGTCGGTCAACTCGAACGCGCCGCGTATTCGCCCGAAGGCATCGCCAAATTCCGTCATTACGACGGCAAGTACTGGCGCGCGGTCTATCGCGACGGACAAACGGTCATTTACGAAGTGACGCCGTGATATTGATTCGTACCGCGACGCGCTTCGCAGTGTCGCGGTACGTGAAAAGGAATACCATGATCTTCCACATTACGACCCGAACGGCTTGGAATGCAGCCGGGGAAAAAGGCGCATACACCGCCGGGAGTTTGCAGACCGAAGGTTTCATCCATTGTTCGACCCTCACACAGGTCCTGCCGGTCGCCGAGAAATTCTACAAGGGACAAAGCGGACTCGTCCTGCTCGTGATCGAACCGGCGCGTCTTTCCTCGACCTTGAATTGGGAGCCTCCCTCCGGCGGGACTCCACCCCCCGGCGTCCTCCCCGGAGACCTCTTCCCGCACGTGTACGGTCCCATCAACCTGGACGCGGTCGTGTACGTGTTCGATTTCGTGTTCGACTCCACCGGCGCGTTCCAAATGCCGGACCTCTAAAGACTTATCTGTGGTCTCGATACGCCCGCTACTCGACCACCGCCGATCGCCAATCGTAAACTTGTACTAAGCCTGTCGAAGTATCCAATGTCTTCCTTCCTCTCCTGGTACCTCCTCCTCACCCTCCTCGGCTGGATCGCGTTCCCGCTGGCGTATCGTCTCTTCCCCGCGCTGGCGGATCGCGGCTACACCCTTTCGCGCGCCTTCAGCCTGCTGGTCTGGGGATACGTCTTCTGGCTGTCCTCCTCGCTCGGCATCGCGCAGAACGACGCGGGAGGTCTGTTGCTGGCATTGTTCGTCTTGATCGGTTTGAGCGCCTGGGCATTCACGACCGTAGACCGCAGACCACAGACCGATGAACCGTCCACCGTCCACCGTCCACCGTCAATTGTCCAATGGGTGCGGGAAAATTTCAGCCTTGTTCTCACGACCGAACTCCTCTTCCTCCTCGCCTTCGGGTTGTTCGCCTTTTTCCGTTCGGCGAACCCGGAGATCTTCGGCACCGAAAAACCGATGGAATTGATGTTCATCAACGGCATCATGAACTCGCCCACATTCCCGCCGCGCGACCTGTGGCTTTCGGGGTATTCGATCTCGTATTACTACTTCGGCTACGTGATGACCGCCATGCTCGCGAAGTTCACCGGCGTCCATGCGACGATGGCGTTCAACCTCATGCTGGCGCTGATCTTCGCCCTCAGCGCGGTCGGCGCGTATGGGATTTTGTATAACCTGTTGTCGAATCAAAGGTCGAAGGTCGAAGGTCAAAAACCAATCGTAAATTCCCTGCTCGCTCCCCTCTTCCTCCTCCTCGTTTCCAACGTCGAAGGTTTCCTCGAAGTCCTTCACAGACGCGGATGGTTTTGGTCTGATAACACATCCAGGTTTTGGTTGTGGCTTAAAGACATTAATGGAAGATTCTGGCAACCCAACCTGACAACCAATAACTTCTGGACGTGGCTCGACATGAAGGAATTGAGCCAGGCGCCCGCGCAACCGCTGGGATGGTTCCCCGACCGCTCCTGGTGGTGGTGGCGCGCCTCGCGCGTCGTGCAGGATTACGATCTGCTGGGGAATCCGCTCGAGGCGATTGACGAATTCCCGGCGTTTTCGTTTCTGCTCGGCGATTTGCATCCGCACGTGCTGGCGATCCCGTTCTTTTTATTGGCGATCGCGATCGCGTTGAATTTATTCCTCGGCGGTTTTCGCGGGCGGATCCACCTGCGCGTCGGCGAACTGCACATCGGCAAAACGGGTTTCTTCCTTGCGGCGTTCATGCTGGGCGGCATGGCGTTCCTCAACACGTGGGACATCCTGCCGGCCGCGGCGCTGATCGTTTTCAGTTACGCGCTAGCTCGGGTCCACGAAGCAGGCTGGGGCTGGGAAAGATTCGAGGATGTCCTGCTGTTCGGCGTCCCGGTCCTCGTCACAGCCTACATCCTTTATCTGCCGTTCTTCATCGGGTTCGATTCACAGGCGGGCGGCGTCGTCCCGAATTTTATGTACATCACGCGCGGCGCGCATTTGTGGGTGATGTGGGGCGCGCTGTTCGTCCCGATCTTCGCGTGGCTGATCCATCTGTGGCGCGCGGGAACGCCGGCGCGCTGGAGTGGTGGGGTTGCGATTTCGCTCGGCATCGTGATCCTGCTCCTCGCGGCGATGCTGGCGCTCGGTTTCGCCGCCTACCGGCTGCGCCCGGAAATCGTCCAGCCCCTTCTGGATTCGCAGCAGCGCGATGCAGGCGCCTTCCTTGCCGATAGTTTCGCGCGCCGCCTCGGTCACATTGGAAGCCTGCTCACCCTGCTGGCTCTTTTGATCCCCGCCCTGGCATTTTTGCTTTCAAGCCACAGGCAACCCGACAGCGATTCCACTCCCCACTTTCCACTTTCCACTCTCCACTCCCCGCCCTTCGACCATGCCCGGGGTAAACATTCCACTTTCGTCCTTCTGCTCATCGTCCTGGGCGTTCTCCTCATCCTCGGTCCCGATTACCTTTACCTGCGCGACAACTTTGGATACCGCATCAATACCATCTTCAAGTTCTATTATCAGGCGTGGATTTTGTTGAGCGTCGCCTCCGCCTGCGGGACGGCTGTCCTGCTTCGCCCCTTCGACTTCGGGTCTCGAAAATCATTCGACCCTCCGCTCAGGGCGCGTGGATTTGCAAATAACATTTTCAGCATTATCCTTGTTATCGTCCTGATCGTCGGCTTGACCTATCCCGCGCTTGCCTTCCCCAACAAGGCGAACAACTTCAAACCGCCGCATGGATTCACCCTCGACGACTTCGACCGCGTCCAGCGCGAGAACCCCGATGAAGCCGCCGCCATCCTCTGGCTGAGGTCCGCGCCGGACGGGGTCATCCTCGAGGCGACCGGCAACCCGTATTCCAGCTATGGGCGCATCTCCATCTACAGCGGGCTGCCCACCGTTTTGGGCTGGGGCAATCACGAAGGACAATGGCGCGGCTCGGATTTCCGCGGTCTCCTCGACCGGCGCGCGCAGGATATCGAAACCCTCTATACCACCCCCAACTGGCAGGACACGCAGACCCTGCTCGAACAGTACAACGTCCGTTACGTCGTCGTGGGGAACCTCGAGCGCCAGTCCTACCGCGTGAACGAGGAGAAGTTCAACAACTTTCTCGAGCCCGTCTTCCGGCAGGGGAACGTCACGATTTACGAGGCGCCTTGATACTGTGAGGCGTCCGGGAAGTTTACCATTCCCCTGGGAACACATTCATTCATCCACTTGATTTTGATACTCGACACACAAAAGGATGAAATTCCTGTGGGTTCTTAAATTTGGATCGAGAAACCTTTGGAACAAATCACTCGTCAGCAAAACTCACTCGATGAATGACGACACAGCATCCAGCGCCTGTGGAATGTCCATCGGATGAGTTGCCCTGACCTTTTTCCCAATATGGACATGGTCTGGATGCGACTCGACCTCGGGATGATGCGGCGAGTTATCCCAACGGACAACCATCTGACCGTTGGATTTTTGAAAGTGAAAACGATACTTCAGTCTCTTGAACTCCGGCTCTGTTACGACATATTCAGCGATGTGAAGTACATATCCGCCGTTAAACGTAATTTCCCCTTTGATGTAACACTCCTCCTCCGAGATTTCATCGAAGGAGATGCGCATTTGAATGACAAGCGGCGCGGCAAGGATCGCCTTCTGCACACTGGCGTAATACGCGCGGGATTTCAAACGGAAACCCCCGAAAGAATTTCATACCGCTCGCGCCACAACATTAATCCACGCGCGGCGGCGTACCAGTCGAAGAATTCCTGCTCGTCGCCGAGTTTGCCGGACTCGAATTGCTCCATGAATTTTTCCGACGACATCTTATGCTTCTTCTCGAATTTTTTGCAGACGCCGGTGTAATGCGTCAGACGCTGGCGCGCATTCGACCTGGCGCTGCTCAACGCAAAAGACAATGCGTTGCGGACGCTGCCCTTTTCATATTTGGACGATTTTGTTCTTACCGAAAAATTCATAGAACACCTCAACGGAAACAAATTTTAACACAAATCACTTTCCATCTCCCTGCATCATGCAACATGCAATAAGGGTAAAATATCCCCATGAATTTCCCCCGCCTCAAACATGAAGGCTGGCTCTACGGGCTGGCTGTCCTCATCGCCCTCGGGTTCCGCCTCATCCAACTCGGCGCGGCGCCCCTCGCCGATTCCGAAGCCCGGTTCGCCCTGCAAGCCCTCCACCTCGCGCAGGGGAAACAAACTCTCCTCGGCCCGCAGCCCGCCTACATCCTTTTCACCAGCCTCCTCTTCCTCGTCACCGAAAGCGCGAACTTCATGGCGCGTTTCATCCCTGCCCTCGCGGGGAGCGCGCTGGTCTTTGCCCCATACTACTTCCGCGACAAACTCAAACCGCTCCCGGCGTTGATCCTTGCCTTCCTCCTCGCCATTGACCCAAGCCTCGTCGCCCTCTCGCGCCAAGCCAGCGGGACGATCCTCGCGGCGACCTTCCTCTTCTTCGCCTGGGGGATGTGGCGGAACGGACGCGCCATCCCGGCCGGAATCTTCGCCGCCCTTGCGCTTCTCTCCGGACCTTCGATCTGGTCCGGCGTTCTGACGCTTGGACTCGCCTCCCTCTTTTTGCGCGGAACGATCAAACCCCCAACGCCGAACACGCCCCACGCAACATTACGAAGTATCCCGCAGGGACGCAACACGCTGATCGCTCTTGCTTCCACCCTCCTCCTCGCCGGCACCCTCTTCTTCACCGTCCCGAACGGACTCAGCGCGTTGTTCAACTCGATCCCCGCCTATCTTCGAGGCTGGACCTCCGCCTCCGTCTTCAGCCCGGGACGCGTGCTGTTCGCCTTCCTCGCGTACGAAACGCTGGGCGCCGTCCTCGCGATCCTCGCGTTGATCCGCGGCTTCCGCCTGGGAAGCAAGCGTTACGTCCGGCTGGGTATCTGGCTGGGACTTTCATTGTTGATCGCCGTCTTTTACCGCCAGATGAGCGAACTCGTGTGGGTCGTCATCCCTTTGCTCATCCTCGCCGCGCAGGAACTTTCGCGCGCGTTCGAAATCCATCCCGAAGAACGCGTGGAGGTCGGCGTGGTGACCGGCGCGATCCTGATCCTGCTCGTTTACATCTGGTTCAACGTCGCCAACATCGGACTCAACCCTTACGACCAGTTCTCCCCCGCCGTCCTGCCGTTCCTGGGAGGAGTGATCGAAATGCCGTTCGGACCGCGCTATGCTGTTTTGTTCGGCGCGACGCTTATCCTCGCGCTTTGCGTCGGTCTGGTTGCGTTCGGCTGGTCGCTGCGTACGGCGCGGCTTGGAACGACGTGGTCGTTCACCTTGTTCCTCGGCGTCTACACGCTTGCCGCCGCCTGGGGCGCGAGCGGACAGCGCACCCCGAACGGCGTGGAATTATGGACGCCGGATCAACCGCCCGCGCAAGCGAACCTGCTCATGGCCTCCATCAACGACCTGTCCCTGTTCAGCCGCGGCCACATCGAGGCGCAGCCGGTGACCGTAATGGGAATCGATTCGCCAGCCCTCGAATGGGCGCTGCGAAACCACGACGTAAAGGTCGTCAACGTCCTCGATCCGTTGAACGCGCCGCCCATCGTCGTCACGCCGTTGATGAACGAATTGGGTCTGCCCTCCGCCTATCGCGGACAGGATTTCACCTGGAGACAGCCTCCAACGTGGAATACAATCCAAACACCGGACTGGTTCCGCTGGCTGGTCTATCGCCAGTTGCCGCGCGAAACCGAGACCGTCATCCTCTGGGCGCGCGACGATTTATTCCCCGATGCGCGTGGAAATGGACAACCGTAAACATGACAAACAAAACCCCTCCCTCCATCATCGCCATTGACGGTCCCGCCGCGTCGGGCAAGTCCACGCTTGGGTTGAAACTCGCCAAAGCGCTCGATTATCTCTTCTTCGATACCGGCGTGATGTACCGCGCCATCACGTGGATCGCGCTGGATCACGACATTGACGTGCATGACGAGGCGAAGGTCACGGCTCTGGCGGAGGCGACGCCCATTGACGTCGCGCCAGCCTCGAAGTCGGATGGACGCGTCTGCGACGTCCTGGTGGCGGGAAAAGACATCACGTGGGAGACGCGCCTCCCCATCGTGGACGCGAACGTGTCGGTGGTCTCCGCCTACCCCGGCGTGCGGGCGGCGTTGAGCAAACAGCAGAGGCGCATCGGTCAGCGCGGGAGGGTCGTAATGGTGGGACGCGACATCGGGACGGTCATCCTGCCCGAGGCGACTCTGAAGATCTACCTCGACGCGACCGCCGCGGAACGCGCGAAACGCAGGTTCAACGAAATGATCGCGCGCGGCGCAAACGTGAACTACGAGGACGTGCTTGCGAAAGTGCTGGAACGCGACCGCATCGACTCGACCCGCCACGTGGCTCCGCTCAAGACGGCGGCGGACGCGGTGGTCATCAACTCGAACGATCTCAACGCGGAACAGGTCTTCGAAAAGGTGCTTGCGCTTTGCAAATGAGCGGCGCGTATCGTGTCCCATTCAGGTTCAGGGTCAGCCGCCCATTGCTGCGCGCGGCGTTTCGGGGGGTTTTCCATATATTGGCAAACGTAAAGATCACGGGAAAAGAAAACGTCCCGCACAGCGGACCATACCTGGTGGCGATGAATCACGTTTCGATCTACGATCCTCCGTTCGCGGCGGCGTTCTGGCCCCGACAACTGGAGATCATCGGCGCATCGGACGTGTTCGACAAGCCCGGTCAGGGGCAGTTGTTGAAGATGTACGGCGTGATCCCCGTGCATCGCGGCGATTACGACCGCGCGCTGTTCGCGCGGATCGTTGACGCCGTCGAGGCGGGTCATCCGTTGTTGATCGCGCCGGAAGGCGGACGTTCGCACATCACGGCGATGCGGCGCGCAAAACCCGGCATTGCCTACATCGTCGAACGGACGCGCGCGCCGGTCCTCCCCGCCGCGCTCGTGGGAACCACCGAGGATTTCTGGCGGCGCGCCCGCCGCGGGGAGCGTCCCACGCTGGAGATGCGCATCGGCAAACCCATCACGCTCCCCGAGATCCCAACCAAAGGAAAAGAGAAGCGTGACGCGCGGCAGGCGAACGCGGATCTTGTGATGCGTCATCTTGCCGGGTTGTTGCCCGAAGAATATCGAGGCGTCTATGCAGACTCAGCCATCCTCCCCGCCTAAACCCATCAGCGATTGGTGGAGACCGGAACTGGTCTCACTGCCAAAACTGACTCTGCCCCGCAGGGCATTCCGCGTCTTGATGCGCGGGATGACGAAACTGCTCACGTTCGTTTTTCTGAAAACCGCCGTCCGCGGGATGGAGAACTTCCCGACGCGCGGACCGGCGCTGGTCGTCATCAATCACCTCGGCGACGCGGACGCGGTCCTGCTCGCGGCATCCGTTCCGGTCATGCTCGACGGGATGGGCAAGATCGAACTGAGCGAACACTGGCTGGTGGGACCTCTCTTCCGCGCCTATGGGATCATCTGGGTCCATCGCGGCAAACCGGACCGTAAGGCTGTGCGCGCCGTTCTCGAAGGTTTGTCGCAGGGACGGTTTCTCACCCTCGCGCCGGAGGGGAGGCAATCCCTGACGGGTGGACTGGAGGAAGGGACGGAGGGCGCGGCGTTCTTCGCCTTGAAGTCCGGCGCGCCGATCGTCCCTGTCGCGATGACCGGGACGGAGAACAGCAACGTCTACGGTCACATGCGAAGGCTAAGGCGCGCCCCGGTCACACTTACGGTGGGAAAGCCGTTTTACTTGAAGGAGGAGGGGGACCATCGAAAGGCATTGCACGAAGGGACGAAACGGATCATGGAGTCATTGGCGGATTTGCTGCCGGGGTCGTACCGGGGAAGATACTGGGAGGATTGAAGCGGTCAGCGAGGGGAAGAACCACAGCCGCGCTTTGTCCATGGTCTGCATTTGCTAAATGGACTGAATAGCTTCGATCATCCCCGCCAGATTTTCCGCTTGTTTGCGATCAAATGCCAGGCTTTCCTCGACCTTTTCCTTTTTTTGACCTGGAACTGCCAATCTAAATTCGGAAAACTTCTCACTGTTTTTTATTGCCAGGATATGCTTCGAGAAGTATTCCGTCAACTCCCTCCTGCGTTCAAGATTAAGACCGGCGATTGCACGCGGCTCAAATGCGTAGAATATCAAGAAACTGACAAATTCCCCTAACATCTGTTTATCCAGTTTGAATTCAAGAATTTCGTCAACTGTTCTCACTTTTATTGCTCCGTCGTACAGGACAAATCCCTGCTCGAAGAGGTATAGAAGGATGATTTCGATATCGCGTTGCGCCATCAAAAACGCGTGTATCCAATTTTCCATGGTTAAGCGCGCCAACTCCCGCTCTGGGTGAACCTGGCTGATGACCATGATCCTTCCGGAGATCTCCTGCACAATGTTCAGGATTCGTATTCCCATGGTGGGATATTCCGGAGACGCCGATGAATTTTTTATTGTATTTCGTTCAAAAACTGCTATCGCAATTGTAGCGGCGACAACTGCGAGTCTGAACAAATAAATGGTCTTCAGCGCTTCTTTGCTTATGCCTGAATTGATTAACATCGGCGCCAGGTGTTGGATGTGCTTATTGAGAAAAGAGTTTATGCTATACATCTCATCAAAGCATAGATGATCTGTCAGGACGACAGCCGCGTTGGAGTCTGCCGCCAGTTCGGCGGACAATCGAAGCTCTTGATTTTGGGCATTCGTATATTTGCCGACGAACTCGCTGAAATAACTGCCCGGCTCCCCCGGAAGACTGCCGAGTCTGTCATTGAAGTAATTAATATGTCCGAGAAAAAAGTGGGCATCCTCGTGCGAAGAAACCCAGATTACGCTTAGTAACGAAAGAAAGTCCCCCAGGTCCTGTCGAAATTGTGAGTGAGAAACGAATTTGTGGAATAGTCCGACGATTGCCCTGTCATTGTTGACTTTGGCTATTTCGATCATGGGTTCATAATTTACATAACGATAGGGATCCAAAACATTCGACAGTTGAGGGAGCCAGGCTACATTGGGCGCCATATTCAACGCCTGCATTGCAGCGTCGTCGGAATTCAAAGCATATAAGCTTCGTATATCGCTCGTTACTGATTGGCAGGCATCTTCCAATGCAATTATCAGACCCCGAGACAGATACGCCTTTCCAATCCGGTCAGGTCTCGCGTACGCAAGCACTTTTGGACTTGGATCGAGTTCGACGTGGAAGTTTTGACTTCGTCGGCGGTAATCTGATTCAAAGCTGGTTGCTCGAAGAATGCCAACTTTGGCTAAAACATCGTCATGGGAAAGCAAGTATCCTTCGAGTGTGTCCTTGTCCGCGCCATCGTACAATCCAAGCGATTCCAGTTTGCGGAGTTCCTGATGCGCAAAAGGGGTTCGAACCCACTTAAGCGTTTGACCAAATATCATGACAGACATGAGCAAGTCCCTTTTTCGTGATCCACGCCGCAATTGCCACAAACGGAACGCCGACATATAAACCCGCAATTGCATCCGCAATCAGAACTCCCAAATCAACCATGCTTTCGTCGGTTTGCGAGAATTTTCTTAGAGTTTCATCCTGGCAGATCTTCTCTTGAATGATTTGAAGATTTTTATCCATCCATTCCCTGCCTAATTGGATCATCCTCGACTTGTCAGGAGGGGCTGCGTGCATGTGTTTCTGCGCCTCGGCGAAACCAATCACAGCCAGAAGATCATCTTCACTGCTTGCCAGCGCCCTCTGCATTTCCAGTTTATTTTCCTGTGGTTCCACGTTGTTCCTCCTGTTTTTGGCATCTCTGGGTTTATAACATCTTGTGAGCCATTATATATGCTTTTGTTGCAGAGTTTAGAAAACAAATGGGTCAATAACCTTCCATCACCTTGACCTTCTCCTCACTCGATCCATACGACTCATGGACCAGTCAATCAATCTCCCTGTCCACTGAAGGCTCGATCTTTATAATCCCTAGTGGTTTCCCAGGGACCCTCTTCACGGTTTGTCGAATATTCTCGGGCGCTGGCATGTGACTTGCCCCTATATTGAGGTGGATCAACGGTTCGCCGATACAAGTATAACTTGGTTCCAAGACAAATCGCGTCGCTGTTTGCGGGATCGAGATGGACTATCAACCACAAAATTGGGGCTATAATCCTCCTCATGCGGTTCATCGCCTCGCTGTTGACCAGCCTGCCGTACCTCAATTCCATCCCGTTGGCGGGGTGGCTGATGTGGTTCGGGATGGCGGGTCTGCTGGGGGTGGCGCTGTATTCCTGGCGGAAATATCAAACCGAATGGAACGCCCGCGCGTGGAGTTTGCTCGGCGTTCTTTTTGTCGCCCAGGTCGTCGGGACGTTGTTCTTCGGCGTGGAGTTTTCCACCTCCGCGCTGCCGGCGCCGGGCTTGCCGGAGGAACCGCCCGGCTCGACGATGATGTTCTTCTCCGCCATTCCGTGGACCCTGGCGGGCGGCTGGCTGGGACCGATCGCCGCCTCCGCGCTCGGCATGGTCGGCGGGTTGCTGCGCGGGGTGTGGGATACGCACAACCTGTTCACAGTTCTCGATCTCGGTTTGATAGGGGCTTTGTTCGCGGTCTTCGCGCGGCAGAAATACCGCACTCCGTTCTATCGTCTACTGCGCCAGCCCCTGGCGGGCGCGCTCAGCCTGACAGTCCTGCACGTGATCGTGTTCATGTTCAGCGCGTTCTTTACCGCCTCCTCGCTCGCCTCGGTCACTGAACGGCTGGACTACGCCATCAGCAATGCCGGAGCGGCGGCGTTGACCTTCGGCGGCGAAATGCTCCTCGCGGGGCTCGCGGCGCAGGCGATCTCCATTGCCTTCCCCGCGCTGTGGGGCGGACCCGGCGCCCTGGAACCCTCGCCCGCGGAGAAAAGCATCGAGACGCGTTTCATTTCCGGCACCGGCACGATCATTTCCATTTTACTGGTCACGCTCCTGCTGGGAGATTGGATCATCGCCGGGCGCGCCGCCCGCAGCCTGCTGGAGGAACGCCTGGCGGGCGCGGCGCAGGTCGGCTCTCAGAGTGTGCCGTTCTTCCTCGAAGCGGGGCAAAATCTCGTGAGTCAGATCGCCTCCGATCCGCAATTGAACGAAGACCCGGCCGACCTGTCCGAATTGCTCGGCAGGCAGATGCGCTCCGTCCCCTATTTCAATCAATTGATCCTGGTTGATCTTCAAACCCATGCCGTCCTTGCAAGTTATCCTGCCGGGGTTTCGTCCCAATTGACCGCCCAGGAGGAAACGGGGGTCATTCTTTCCGCGCAGGGCGTCCCGAATCAAATGTATTCCATCCCGCCCGAAGCGGACGGCGCGGCGCGCATTTCGTTCCTCGCAACCCTGCCCGGCGCGGGACGCGTCCTCATCGCCCGCACCGACCTGCAAACCAACCCCTACATGCGCTCGCTGGTCAACAGCCTGAACAGCCTGCGGGAATTGAACGGCGCGGGATTCCTCGTGGACGACCAGGGCGTCATCCTTTATCACCCGCAAGCCTCGCAGATCATGACCCAATATGCCGGAGGGGACGCCTCGCAAACCGGCTTGAGCGAGGAGACCGCCTCGAACGGCGTCCGGCAACTGGTCTATCGCCAGCCGGTGCCGGGACATCCCTGGTTCATCGTGCTGACCGTCCCCGCGCAGGAGGCGCAGCAGATCGCCATTCAGATCGCGTTGCCGATCTCGATCATGATCGTCGTGCTGGGGATGTTCGCGCTGGTCTCGCTGCGGTTGAGCCTGCGCGCGGTCACCGGTTCGTTGCGGAGCCTGGCGGCGGAGGCGAAACACATCGCAGCCGGCAAACTGGATCGCTCCCTCCAGACCGACGGCGTGGACGAGGTCGGTGAACTGCGCCGCGCCTTCGAGCAGATGCGCCTCAGTTTGCAGGGGCGCCTCGACGAACTGAACCGCCTGCTGGTCGTCAGCCAGGGCGTCGCCTCCACGCTTCAACTCGATCGGGCGCTGGAGGTCATCCTCAAAGCCGTTGTGGAAAGCGGCGCCAGCGCGGCGCGCATCGTCCTCGTGCGGGATATGATCCCCGGCCTGGTCGAGATTCCCTTCCGGTATTCGAGCGGACCTGAAAAGGACGCGTACATGCACCTGGATCAGCAGATCCTCGCGCTCACCGAAAAGCAGGAACGGCTCGTCATGGCGGTTCTTTCGCGGACCCGGGGGCTGGATCTCGACCCAAACCTGCCCCACCCCGAATCCCTGTCCGCGGTGGCGCTGCGGCACGAGAACCGTTACTTCGGCGTGTTGTGGGCAGCGTATAAAAAACAGAAGGCCTTCGGAGAATCCGACCTCCGCTTCATCGCCACGCTGGCGAGTCAGGCGGCTTTGGCGGTGGCGAACATCCGCCTGTTCCTCGCCGTGGATGCGGGCAGGCGTCAACTGGAGACCATCCTCAACTCCACGCCGGACCCGGTGCTGGTCACCGACGCGTCCAACCGCCTCGTGCTGGTCAACCCGGCGGCGAGTCAACTCTTCAACGTGGTCATCCGCCGCGGCGAGCGCCAGGACCTGCAGCGCACGATCCCGATCAAGCCGCTGTACGACCTGCTCATGGCGTCCTCCGAAGACGGGCGCACCTCCGAGATCAAAATGCCGAACGGCAGGACCTATCTCGCCACCGCCTCCGCCATGACCGCCGAAGACCGCACGGTGGGGCGCGTGTGCATCCTGCGCGACGTGACCCAACTCAAGGAGATCGATTCGTTGAAGTCCGATTTCGTCTCCACCGTGAGCCACGACCTGCGCTCGCCGTTGACGCTGATGCGCGGCTACGCCACCATGCTCGAAATGGCGGGCGAATTGAACGACCAGCAAAAGAGTTACATCAGGATGATCGTGCAGGGCGTGGAGAACATGTCGAAACTCGTCAGCAACCTGCTCGACCTCGGGCGCATTGACTTCGGCGTGGGCTTGCAGGTGGAAAGCATCCCCGTGCTGGACATCATCGAGCGCGTCACCGGCGCGCTGCAAATGCTCGCGCGAAACAAGGAGATCGCGCTTTCGGTCGAAATCCCCCGCGACATGCCTCACGCCGTGGAAGCCGACCAGGCGTTACTGCACCAGGCGGTCTACAACCTCGTGGAGAATGCCATCAAGTACACACCCAAAGGCGGCGAAGTGACCCTCCACCTGCTGACCGCGCCGGACACCCTGACCTTTGCGATCAAGGATACCGGCATCGGCATCCAGCCGGAGGACATGAAGCGCATGTTCGAGAAGTTCTATCGCGGCACGCACCGCGAGGCGCTCGCCCAGCGCGGCACCGGGCTGGGACTTGCCATCGTCAAATCCGTCGCGGAACGTCACCGCGGCAAGGTCTGGGTGGAAAGCGAACTGGGAAAGGGAAGCGTCTTTTATTTGCAGATCCCGCTTACGCAGCCGAAGGAAACGACGGGGGAAATCGAATCCCGTTAGATTCGAATCGGCGTATAATACGGCATCCATGCCAGGGCGTGGAATCTCCCATGCAAACATGATCAACCCTGAAGACAATCAAGATACGTCCCTCATTCACCGCACCACCGAATACACCCCCCCGCGCAACCTCAGTCATTATTTGATTGGACGTCCGCTTCAAACCGCGGACGCGCCTCACCAGACCATCGGCAAGGCGGTCGGTCTGGCGGTCTTCGCCTCGGACGCGCTGTCGTCCACCGCGTACGCCACGCAGGAGATCCTCGTCATCCTCGCCGCGGCGGGGACGATCGCCTTTGGGTACGTTTTCCCCATTTCCATCGTCATCGTCGGCTTGCTGGCGATCGTGGTCATTTCATACGAGCAGATCATCCACGCCTATCCCGACGGCGGAGGCGCATACGTCGTCGCGTACGATAACCTCGGTCATTTCCCGGCGCTGGTCGCCGCAGCCGCATTGCTGACGGATTACATCCTCACCGTATCGGTTTCCATCTCTTCGGGCGTGGCGCAGATCGTTTCCGCCTACCCCAGCCTGTTCCCCTACCGCGTGCTGATGTGCGTGGCTTTCGTCGCGCTGATCACGCTCATCAATCTGAGGGGCGTCCGGGAATCGGGCGCGGCGTTTGCCGTCCCAAGTTACTTCTTCATCGTCATCATGTTCATCACGCTCGGGACGGGTTTCTTCCGCGTGTTCACCGGGTCGCTGGGAACGGTGGCGAACCCGCCGGAGATCGAACATTTCGGCGAGGCGCTGTCGGGCGTGACGGCGTTCCTGCTTCTGCACGCCTTCTCCAGTGGCACCGCCGCGTTGACCGGCGTGGAGGCGATCTCGAACGGCATTACCGCCTTCAAGGAACCGCGCAGCCGCAACGCGGGCATCACCCTCATCTGGATGGCGTTCATCCTCGGCATCCTCTTCATGGGCATCTCGTTCCTCGCGCGCGAGATCAAAGCCGTGCCGTCCGAAGTGGAAACGGTCATCTCACAACTGGCGCGCACGGTCTTCGACGGGCAGGTGTTGTTCTACCTGTTTGTCATCATCGGCACAACAGTGATCCTCATCCTTGCCGCGAACACCGCCTATGCGGGTTTCCCGCGTTTGAGCGCGGTGCTTGCCAAAGACGGCTTCATGCCGCGCCAGTTGACCTATCGCGGGAGCCGCCTGGTCTATTCGTATGGCATCGTGTCGCTCGGCGCGGCGGCGTCCATTTTGATCGTCATCTTCCAGGCAAGCGTCTCGCGGTTGATCCCGCTCTACGCCATCGGCGTTTTTCTGTCCTTTACGCTCGCGCAGGCGGGCATGGCGCGCCGCTGGCGGCGCTCGGGTCAACTTAAGGACGAGGGCAGAACGTCCGTGTCCGCACATACGTTGAAGTACGACCGCAAATGGAAATTGAAGATGATCAGCAACGGCTTCGGCGCGCTTTGCACGTTCATCGTCATGTGCGTCTTTGCCGTGACGAAATTCCGCGACGGCGCATGGATCGTCCTGATCCTCACGCCGGTCCTGATCGTCATCTTTCTGTGGATCCGCCGCCATTACACCGGGCTGGCGAACCGCCTCTCGCTGGAACATTACGGCGAACCGCCGCCCTACGACATCCGCCACCGCGTCATCGTCCCCATCAGCAACGTGCATCAGGGGACGCTCGCCGCGCTCCGTTACGCGCGCATGTTATCGGACGACATCACAGCCGTCCACATTTCGATGGAACCGGACGATACGGAAAAGGTCCGTAGAAAGTGGGAAACGTGGGGACGCGGCACCCGTCTTGTGATCGTGGATTCCCCCTACCGCCTCTTCCTGGAACCGTTGCTGGACTACATCCACGACATTCTCGCCAGCCGACAGCCCAACGAGACCATTACCATCGTGGTGCCTCATTTCGTCCCCACGAAAAAGGTCCACAATGTATTGCACATGCAGACCGCCGAAATGCTCCGCCGCGAACTGCTTTCCACGCCGGGCGTGATCATTACCGAAGTGCCTTATCAGATTCCTTAGGCAAGTTCCGTTTTTTGCGGATTGGGCTATAATGCCCGTCGCTCCTCGCCTCGCGCGGGGGTGTCTTTTTTGTCGGCGAAAGAAAAAAGTATGTTAACTCCTGAAAACGATCAAACCGAGATCCTGCGGCGGCAGAGTGAATACAAACCGCCGCGCTCGCTGAGTCACTGGCTCATTGGACGTCCCCTATCCACTGCCGACGCGCCGCATCAGACCATCGGCAAGAGGATCGGTCTGGCGGTCTTCGCCTCCGACGCCTTATCCTCCACGGCGTATGCCACACAGGAGATCATGGTCATCCTCGCGGTCGCGGGGACGATGGCGTTCGGATACGTCTTTCCCATCTCCATTGCCATCGTCGTCCTGATGGCAATCGTCACCATCTCCTACGAACAGACCATTCACGCCTACCCGGATGGAGGCGGCGCGTACATCGTCTCGCGCGACAACCTGGGCGAAATGCCCGCGCAGATCGCGGGCGCGGCGCTCCTCACCGATTACATCCTGACGGTGGCGGTATCCATCTCGGCGGGGGTGGCGCAGATCGTCTCGGCGTACCCGGAACTTTTCCCGTACCGCGTCGGGATGTCGGTGGCGGCTGTCTTCCTGATCATGTTGATCAACCTGCGGGGCGTGAAGGAGTCGGGCGCTGCGTTTTCCATCCCGACCTATTTTTTCGTCGCAATGATGTTCATCACCGTTGGGACGGGTTTGGCGCGTCATTTCACCGGAACGCTGGGAGCGGTCGTAGACCCGCCTCACCTCGAGATGGATGGGATCGTCTCCGCGCTCACGCCCTTCATCATCCTGCACGCCTTTTCGAGCGGCACCGCCGCCCTGACCGGCATCGAAGCGATCTCGAACGGGATCACCGCCTTCAAGGAACCGCGCAGCCGCAACGCGGGCATCACGCTGATCTGGATGGCGGTGATCCTGGCGACGCTGTTCCTGAGCATTTCGTTCATCGCCAATCACATCGGTGCGGTCCCCTCCGAAACGGAAACCGTGATCTCCCAACTGGGACGCACGGTTTTCGGCGGGCGCGGCGTTCCATACCTGATGGTCATTACCGCGACCACGGTCATCCTCATCATGGCGGCGAACACCGCCTTTGCCGATTTTCCCCGCCTGAGCGCGCTCGTCGCGAAGGACGGCTTCCTGCCGCGCCAGTTGACCTTTCGCGGCAGCCGTCTCGTCTATTCCAACGGGATCGTCACGCTTGCCGTCATCGCCTCCGTTCTGATCATCATCTTCAACGCCAGTGTGACCCTGTTGATCCCCCTCTATGCCATCGGCGTATTCCTTTCCTTCACGCTTTCACAGACCGGCATGGCGCGCCGCTGGTGGAAGATCGGTCATCTCAGGGAAGGCGAGGAGATCCGCGAACCCGGCTCGTTCCTGCGTTATGATAAGAGGTGGCGGATAAAAATGATCGTCAACGGTTTCGGCGCCGTTTGCACCGCCATCGTCATGATGATATTCGCCGTGACCAAATTCGCCGAAGGCGCCTGGATCGTCCTCATCATCATTCCGTTCCTCGTCAGAATGTTCTTTACCATCCATCATCATTACAGGGACCTCGCCTCCCACCTCACGCTGGAAGAGTTCAGCGGCTTGCCCGCCCGGCAGCCGCGTCACCGCGTGATCATGCCCGTCAGCGGCATCCATCAGGGAACGCTGGAGGGCTTGCGTTATGCAAAACTCCTTTCCGACGACGTGACTGCCGTCCACGTTTCGATTGACGACGAGGAAGCCGAAAAGGTGCAGAAGAAATGGAAGACCTGGGGGGAGGGGACGCGCCTGGTGGTCCTCGATTCGCCCTTCCGCCTCTTCGTCGAGCCGCTGCTCGAATACCTGGAGGAGATCATTGACAACCGCCAGCCCAACGAGACCATTACCGTTGTCGTCCCCCAATTCATCCCCTCGAAGCGCTGGCATCACGCCCTCCACATGCGGACGGCGGAAGTCCTGCGGCAGGAGTTGTTGTCCAGGCACGGGGTCGTCGTCACGGACGTTCCCTATCACGTGCATAAGGAAGAAAAGGAGCAAGACCCATGAATTTCATCATTGTTGGATGCGGCCGCGTGGGCGCGGAGTTATCCTATCACCTGTATAAAAGCGGGCATCAGATCGTCGTCGTGGACGTCAACCGGCAGGCGTTCAACCGCCTGCACCCGGATTTTCGCGGGCGCACGCTGGAGGGCGAGGGACTGGCGGAAAACGTCCTCGAACGCGCCGGCATCCGCGAAGCGGACGGTCTCGCGGCGGTCACCAATTCGGACGCGCTCAACGCCGTCGTCTCCCACGCCGCGCGCGAGTTCTTCAACGTGCCGGTGGTGGTCGCCCGCAATTACGACCCCAGCCTGCGCGGGGTGATCGAGACGTTCGGTTTGCAGACGGTGGGTTCCACCTTGTGGGGCGCGCAACGCGTCGAAGAACTGCTGGTCAACCCGTCCGAAAAAGTGGTGTATTCGGCAGGCAACGGCGAAGTGGAGATCTACGAGATCCGCATCCCCGAGGCGTGGGAGGGACGCGCCCTGGACGAACTCATGGGTCCGTTCAACGAGTGCCGCCCGGTGGCTTTGACGAGGGCAGGCAGGTCGTTCCTGCCGGATGCGAATGTCAAATTGCAGACCGGGGATCTGCTCAACGTCAGTTCCACGTTCAACGGCATCGGCGCGTTGACGGCGCGCCTGTCCGGGAAGATGGAGGCGTAACATGTTCGTATTGATCGCAGGCGGCGGGCGCACAGGAGCGCGCCTCGCCAGTCTACTGCTCAACCAGGATTACAAGGTGCGCCTGATCGAGAATCGCCGCGAACTCCTCGCTCTCCTCCACCAGGAACTCCCCACAGAGACGATCTACGAGGGGCATCCCGTCGAACCCGGCGTGCTGGAGGCGGCGGGCGCGCGCGAAGCGCACGTCATCGCCGCGGTGACCAGCAACGACGCCGTCAACCTGGCGATATGCTTCATCGCCAAGAAGTTGTTCGAAGTGCCGCGCGCCATCGCGCGCGTCAACAACCCGAACAACGCCTGGCTCTTCAACGAAACCTTCAGGGTGGACGTGGCGCTCAATGCGTCCGACGTGCTGGCTCACCTGATCCAGGAGGAAATGTCCCTGGGCGACATGATGACCCTGTTCAAGATCCGCCGCGGGCGTTATTCGGTCGTGGAGGAAAAGGTGCCTGCCGGGGCGAAAGCCATCGGCGTCCAACTCAAGGACATGGGCTTGGCGGAACATTGCGTCATTGCCGCCATCATCCGCGACGGTGTGATGACCCTGCCGCGCGGCGACAGCGCCCTTCAGGAGAACGACGAGATCATTGCGGTTGTCAGCCCGGAAGGCGCGAAAAGACTTTCGGAACTGCTCGCCTTCCCGATCTACCCGATGAGGAACGGAAAAAAACAGGACGAGTCCTGAATTGACCGAATCAAAGCCCTCACGGTATAATGTCGTGCCTTTGTTATTGTTATGAAAGGTCGAAGGCGCAAACAGCAATTATTTTTGAAACGAGGAAAGAAGGAATGCCAAAAAGAACGTATCAACCGAAAATTCGCCGCCGTGTGCGCGTGCACGGGTTTCGCAAACGCATGTCCACGGCGGATGGGCGCGCCGTGCTGAAACGCCGTCGGCTGCGCGGCCGCCATAAATTGACAGTCACCGCCAACGAACACGTCAAAAAGGTTCGCTGGTAATCGGCGTTTAGAGTCACGGGTGCAGAGAAGGTTCCGTCTGACCCGGTCCGAAGATTTCAAGCGGGTGCGGCGTTCCGGCAAGTCCTATGCCCACCCGCTTGTTGTGTTGATTGCCCTGAAGAACGAGGAAAGCGAAAAACGCGTGCGCGTGGGAGTCGCCGCCGGCCGGACGATCGGCACGGCAGTGACCCGCAACCGCGCCAAACGCCTCCTGCGCGAAGCCATGCGGCCTCTCATCCCAAACGTCGCTTCAGGCTCGGACCTTATCCTGATCGCCCGACCCGCGCTTGTCGCCGCGTCCCTGGAGGAAATCCGTCAGGCTTTGCTCGATCTTCTAAAGCGGGCGCGCATCCTCCATCCAGCGCATGAATCCTGAATTTCATCTGCACGATTATTCCCACGAGCCGCGTCTGCGCGACATGCCGCGCACGATCTGGAATCTGCCGCGCATCGCCCTGCTGTCCCTGATCCGCCTGTACCAGATGACGCTCTCGAAGGGACTGCCTCCGAACACCTGCCGCTTCTATCCATCCTGCTCGCATTACGGCTACCAGGCGATCTACAAATACGGCGTGTTCAAGGGATCGGCAATGGCGGCGTGGCGCGTCCTGCGCTGCAACCCGTTCAATCCCGGGGGGTACGACCCCGTTCCATAGGAGTACGATTTTTCGATGAGAAAGAAACTACCATTGTTGCTACTGCTTCTGCTCGGCGCCCTCCTTTTGAGCGCGTGCGGCGGAGCCGTGCGCGGCACGACCTGGCCCGGTTTGTCCGCAGACGAGACCACAGCCTACCTTGCCGACCTGCCCTTTGTGTATGGCGTCAACCTGGCAAACGGCAGGGAAGCGTGGCGCTTTTCCGACCCGGACGACAACAAGGCGCAGTTCTATGCCGCGCCGGTGATCACACCCGACGGCTTCGTGGTCGTAGGCAGCGCCGCGGGCAAACATATCCTGTATGCCCTCGACCCGCGCGACCTGGTCACGGATGGGGAGCGCAAAGTCCCCGCCGTGGAATGGACCTTCACCGGCGCGACCGGTCCCTGGGTGGCGTCTCCGCTCGTCGTCGGCGATAAACTCTTCGCCCCCAACGCGGACGGCAACCTGTATATCTTCGACCTGAAAGACAGTCAATCGCAGAAACTACCGCTGAAGGTCGTGGAACTCGGCGGACGCCTGTGGGCGCAGCCGGTGACCGACGGCAGGCAAATCTACGTCACGTCCCTCGATCACAGCCTCCATGCCGTTGACGTGGAAACGTACGCGGTCGTCTGGGAAAAGGACGTATCCGCCGCCATTCCCGGCTCGCCCGCCATCGGCGCGGACGGCATGTTGTACGTCGGCTCGCTCGCCTCGCAACTCGAACGCTTCGACCCCGAGACCGGGGAACACAACCCCATCCTCGACGCCGAAGACTGGATTTGGAGCACGCCCACTCTCGACGACGGCACGCTATACTTCGGGGACCTGAAGGGCAATTTCTATTCCTTCAACACAGCCAATCCCGGACTGAACTGGAGCGTTCAGCCGGATGGAGCCATCACGGGTAACGCCATCCTGCAAAACGATCATCTCCTGCTCGCCACCGAATCCGGCAACCTCTACGCCATCGGCAAGGACGGCAAGACGCTCTGGTTCCAGGAAGTGGGCGGCAAGATTTACACCACGCCCGTCGTCGCCGGCGATCTGGTTCTCGTTGCCCCGCTGGAGACCGATTTCTACCTCGCCGCGCTCGATCCGAACGGTCGGCAGGTTTGGACGTTCGCTCCGGAGAAATAGAGGAACCATGTGGGATCTTTTCGTATCGCTTTTTATCAACGTATTATTGTGGATCTATAACCTGGTCGGCCAGAACTTTGGCATTGCCATCATCCTGTTCACGGTCTTGATCCGCATTGTGACCTGGCCCCTCAACGCCCAGCAAATGAAGGGCACCAAAGCCATGCAGGATCTTCAGAACGACAAGGACTGGCAGGCGATCCAAAAGAAATACGCCAAGGACCGCGAAAAACTGGCGCAGGAACAAATGCGCGTCTATCGTGAGAAAGGCATCAACCCCTTTGGCTCGTGCCTGCCGACCCTCATTCAATTCCCCATCATCATCGCGTTATACCAGAGCATCATCCGCGCGCTGGCATCCACGCCGCTCGACCTGTTGAAACTTTCGAGAAGCATCAACCCCAATTTTCTCGATGTCGCCAACCTCATTCCCCTCAACAGCAAGTTCCTGTGGATGAACCTCGGTCAACCCGAACCCTATTACATCCTCGCCATTGTGGTCGCGGTGACGACCTACATCCAATCCAAACTCACCCTGCCGCCCTCCACCAACCCCAACGATCAGAGCGCGGCGATGGGACAGTCCATGACCATCACCATGCCGCTCATGCTGGGTTGGTTCGCGCTCACCTTCCCATCGGGCTTGTCCGTTTACTTCATCACCAGCAACCTGCTGGGCATCGTTCAATACGCCGCGCAGGGGAAAGCCAACTGGAGCAACCTCCTGCCGAAGAGCATGAGAAAAACCTAGGAGGCGGGCATGAACGCTAGAACCTCACTGGAGATCATCGCGCCGACCGTCGAGGAAGCCATCGCGCAGGGACTGGCGCAGCTCGGTCTCACCGCCGACGCCGTCAGCGTGGAAGTGCTGGACGCGGGGAGCAAGGGCTTGTTCGGGCTGGGAAAAGCGCAGGTACGCGTCCGTTTGACGGTGAACGAACCGGGCGGCGCGCAAGCCGTCGAAGCGGGACCAGCCGTCCCCGAGCCCGAAGCGGAGCCGCCCGATCAGACTCCGCTCCCTTCGTCTCGCGCTCAGGATGAGGCTGCTCCCGTCCAGGAAGCCGAAACCCAGCCGGAGCATGATCCGCTGCTCGACCGCACGGAAGCCGTCGTCTCCAAACTCATTCATTTGATGGGGTTGAAGGCGCAGGTTTCCGCGCAATACGGCGAAACCGACCGCGACGACCGGCGGTACATCAACGTGGACGTGCGCGGCGACGACCTGAGCGTGTTGATCGGTCGGCGCTCCGAAACGCTCAACGCTTTTCAATACGTCGCTTCCCTCATCATCGGCAGGGAGACGGAACAGTTCGTGCAACTCGTCGTGGACGTGGAAGGGTACCGCGACCGCCGCGAAAAGCAACTGATCCAGATGGCGAAGCGCGTGGCGGACCAGGTCGCCAAGAGCGGGCGCAAACAAACGCTCGAACCCATGCCCGCCGCCGAGCGCCGCATCATTCACATCGCCCTGCGCGATCATCCCGCCGTGATCACCGAAAGCGCCGGCGAGGAGCCGTATCGCAAGGTGGTCGTTTACCCGAAGGAAGGTTGACCCCATGGGGCGGATGAGCAATCCGCCCTTTTTATTTGGGGGTAAAATTATTCCAGGAAGAGCATGCGAACAAAATCGGAAACAAAAACCCGTCCGGCGAGGGCGCCGTCTTCGTTCCGCAGGCAGGCGTTACAACGCGAATTGGAACGCTGGTTGCCGCTTCTTATCGAGAATCTGCAGCCGGAGAAGATCCTGTTATTTGGCTCGCTGGCGGGCAGGCATACTGGCGAATGGTCGGATGTTGATCTGGTGATCGTTCACCAGACAAACCTGCCGTTTTACCGCCGCATCAAAAAGGCGTTGCAGTTGATTCGACCGAAAGTCGGCGTGGATTTGCTGATCTATACGCCGGAGGAGTTCTCGAAACTTTCACGCGAACGGCCCTTTTTCCGTGATGAGATTCTCAAGAACGGGAAGATTTTATATGCGCGCGGCTGATCGCTGGCTGGGGTTTGCTCAGCAGGATCTTCGCGTTGCCGAACTTGCAATGACCGAGGGGCTTTATAACCAGGTTTGTTTTCACGCCGAACAATGCGTCGAGAAATCCTTGAAGGTGGAATAAATCAGGATACGCAGCGCCTTTCCTCTTTTGCGGGCTTGCAAATCGTCTCACGGTATAATTCGCTCATGCCCGACCTCGTCCCGCTCGAACCGGTGGATTATCTCGCGATCGGTCACGCTGCGCGCGACCTGACCCCGAAGGGCGCGCAATTGGGCGGGACGGCTGCATACGCCGCGCTGACCGCCCGCGCGCTCGGCTTGCGCGTGGGAATCGTCACCGCGGCGGGTACGGACGCATCGCTCGAACCGTTGAACGGAATTCCCCTCGTTTCCATCGAATCCGATTCAAGCACGATCTACGAAAATATTTCCACCGCGCGCGGACGCGTCCAATACCTGCGCGCCCGCGCGGCTCGCATCGAACTCGACCGCGTTCCCGACTCCTGGCGGGCGGCTTCGATCATTCATCTCGCTCCCATCGCGGACGAGGTGGATTCCGTTTTGCCAAAGGACTTTTCACCGAGCCTGCTTGGGTTGACCCCCCAGGGTTGGATGCGTCAATGGGACGCGGAAGGTCTCGTTTCGCCCCGAACGTGGAAGGACGCGGAGCGCGCGCTCGCGCAGGCGGGCGCGGTGGTGTTCAGCCGCGAAGACGTCAACGGCGACGACCTTCTCATCGAGCATCTGGCTCAACAGACCAAAATACTGGTGGTCACGGAAGGCGCGGCGGGCGCGGTTCTCTATTGGCACGGAGACCGCCGCCGCTTCCGCGCGCCGTCCGTCCGCGAAGTGGACGCCACCGGCGCGGGCGACATCTTTGCCGCCGCGTTCTTCATCCGTTATTTGAACACGCGCGATCCGTGGGAGGCAACCCGCTTCGCCACCCTGCTTGCCTCCCATTCCGTCGAACGCGCCGGGTTGGATGGCGTCCCCACCCAACTCGAGATCGAACAAAGCAGGATGGTCGTGATCCCGTAACGCGAAGTTCGTTTCGCAAATCGCCAATCGTAAATCGCAATGACCCGCACCTACACCCTCGTCAACCAGAAAGGCGGAGTGGGCAAGACCACCACCGCCATCAATCTCGCGGCGTACCTCGCGAAGTTCGGGCAACGCGTCCTCGTCGTGGACCTCGACCCGCAGGCGAACGCCACCTCCAGCCTCGGGGTGGATAAACATTCCGTGCAGGCAGGCACCTACGAGGCGCTGATCAACGGCGAGCCTCCCGCCTCTTCCATCCTCTTCAACGAACGGCTGAAACTTTCGCTCCTGCCGTCCTCGCCTTCGCTGGCTGGCGCGGAGATCGAACTCGTGGACGAGATGGGACGCGAGTTCCGCCTCAAGACCGCGCTCGAATCGGTGGACGGAAAATACGATTACGTCCTTGTGGACTGCCCGCCCTCGCTCGGCATACTGACCGTCAACGGGCTGGTCGCCGCGAAGGACGGCGTGCTTGTCCCCGTTCAATGCGAATACCTCGCCCTCGAGGGACTCGGTCAACTCACCCAGACCATCCAGCGCGTCCAATCGCTTCTTTTCCCCGACCTGCGCGTGCGCGGCGTCATCCTGACCATGTTCGACTCCCGAACCAACCTCTCCAACGACGTGGTGAAGGAGGTCAACAATCACTTCCCCGGTCAGGTCTTCAAGACCATCGTGCCGCGCAGCATCCGCCTGGCGGAGGCGCCCTCGTATGGACTCCCCATCTCCGCCTACGCGCCGGCCTCTGTGGGCGCGTCCGCCTACGAATCGCTCGTGAAGGAACTGCTGAAAGGCGACGGCGTGAAATGATTTACCGCCGGGAATTGACGCCGTAAATACGTTGGCTCTCCGGGAATTTCCGTGATTCTGGACACAGAGAGACACGGAAAAAATCCCATGCGCCGCTTCGACAGGCTCAGCTGAAAAGGAGAAAACATGCCCAAACGATCCGGTCTCGGCAAGGGACTCGACGCCCTCATCCCTGCGGGCGACACAAAACCCGGCGAGGGGGGAAGCGGCGTTACGCAAGTCTCCATTGACCTCATCCAGCGCAACCCGCGCCAGCCGCGCGAAAAATTCGACCTCGATGAACTCGAGAACCTTGCCGCCTCCATCCGCGAGCATGGGATCATCCAGCCGCTGGTCGTTTCACCCGGCCGGAACGGGGTGTACGTCCTGATCGCGGGCGAACGCCGTTTGCAAGCCGCGCGCAAGGCGGGGCTGCGAACCGTTCCCGTCGTCATCCGCCACGCCACCGACCAGCAACTGCTCGAACTGGCGCTCATCGAAAACGTCCAGCGCGAAGACCTGAATCCGATCGAAGAAGCGGAGGCGTACCAGCACCTTGCCAAAGAGTTCAGGATGTCGCACGAGAAGATCGCCGAGCGCGTGGGCAAAAGCCGGGTGGCGGTGACGAACACCATGCGTCTGCTCGATGCCTGCGCCGCGGTCAAACAGGCGCTGGTGGACGGGCGCATCACCGAAGGTCACGCGCGCGCCATGCTCGCCTTGAACTCCGCAAAGGCGCAGGAAGCCCTGTTGAATCAGGTTGTGAATCTCGATTTGAGCGTCCGCCAGACGGAGGCATTGGCGGGAAAATATTCGGGGAGAAAAACGCCGTCGGGCAAACGGGCAAACAAAAGCGCGGACGCGACCGACGTCGAGCGCCGCCTGAGAGCCAGCCTGGGGACGAAGGTCACGCTCAAGCACGGCAGAAAAGGCGGCACGGTCACGATCTATTATTACTCCAATGAAGAATTGGATTCGCTGTTGGAAAAATTGACGTAACGCCGGTTCGGAATAAGGTTGCAGCGGCGCTTTTCGCGCACGGATAACGCAGAGCAGACGGAAAATTTTGTGAATCCTCCATATCCTGTGACTGAAAGGTTGTTATGATCCTCCTCCACAACGCGCGCATTTACACCCAAAACCCAAAACGCCCCACCGCCTCCGCCATCGTCATTGACCGCGAACGAATCCTCGCGGTCGGCGAAACGGACGATCTGTTCGATCAATTCCCCAGGGCAGAGGGACAGGACATGGGCGGGCGCGTCATATTGCCCGGCCTCACCGACGCCCACCTGCACATCAAGCACTACGCGCTGGCTCTGCAAAAAATTGACTGCGAGGTGGACGCCAAAGGGGAATGCCTGCGCCGCGTCGCCGAGCGCGTCAAAAAATCAAAACCCGGCGAATGGATCCTCGGTCACGGTTGGAATCAAAACGCGTGGCAGAATCCCCCTCTCCCTGTGGGAGAGGGGTTAGGGGTGAGGGAGCATCCTTGGCCCACAGCACAGGATTTAGATTCAATCGCCCCCAACAACCCGGTCTACCTCACCGCCAAATCGCTCCATGCCGCGTGGGCGAACACCGTCGCGATGAAACTGGCGAACATCGCCGCGCAAACGCCCGACCCGCACAACGGACAGATCCAACGCGACGCGCACGGCAACGCCACCGGTATCCTGCTCGAAACCGCGATGGAACTCGTCGGCAGCGTCATCCCCGAACCGACCATCCATGAAATCGCCGACGCCATCGAAAAGGCGCAACCCATCCTGTGGAAAATGGGCTTGACCGGCATCCACGACTTCGACCGCCGCGACTCCTTCATGGCGTTGCAATTGCTCCACGCACAACACAGGCTCAAACTGCGCGTATTGAAGAACGTCCCCGTCGAACTGCTCGACCACGCCCACGCGCTCGGTCTGCGCGGCGGCTTCGGCGACGACCTGCTCCGCATCGGCAACGTCAAGGTCTTCATGGACGGCGCGCTCGGTCCGCACACTGCCGCCATGTTCCAGCCCTACATCGGCGAGGAGAACAACCGCGGCATCCTCAACATGGACGGCGAGGAACTCTTCGAACACGGGCGCAAAGCCGCAGGCGTCGGCTTGGGCATGACCGTCCACGCCATTGGCGACCGCGCCAATCACGAGGCGCTGAACGCCTACGAACAACTCCGCAGGTACGAACGCGAAAACCATCTCCCTCACCTGCGCCATCGCATCGAACACGTGCAGGTCGTCCATCCCGACGACGCGGCGCGCCTCGCGCAACTCGACGTCGTCGCCTCCATGCAGCCCATCCACGCCACCTCCGACATGTACATGGCGGATCAATTCTGGGGTCCCGAACGTTCGCGCCTTGCCTACGCGTGGAAGACCCAACTGGATTTCGGCGCGCGGCTCGCGTTCGGATCGGACGCGCCGGTTGAATCCCCGAATCCGTTCCGGGGATTGCGCGCCGCGGTCACAAGGAGGCGCGCCGACGGTTCCCCCTCACCCGAAGGCTGGTACCCCGAACAAAAACTGACCCTCGCCCAAGCCTGGGAGGCGTACACGCTCGGTCCAGCCTACGCCGCCTACATGGACGACCGACTCGGCAGGCTCGCCCCCGGCTGCCTCGCCGACCTGATCGCGCTCGAAAAGGACCCCTTCGATTGTCACGTGGATGAATTGTTCGCGCTGCAATCCTCGGCTACAATGGTGAATGGAGAATGGGTTTACCCCTTGCGCTGAACGAGTGTCTGGAAACATTGGATGCTGTCATTTCTCCTCGCTGCGCTCGTCGAAATGACAGCGCTCATGGAGACAAAGCGCAGATACCGAGTAAGAAAACATGTCACAAACACAGCCGAAACTCTCTCCTGAAATGCTCGTGCCTCGCATGGGGGAATATCTCGTTCAAAAGGGACTGATCGGCGCCGAGGACCTGCAAAAAGCGCTCGACCGCCAGCAGGAGGAGATGGAAAAGGGCAATCCGATCCTGCTTGGGCAGGCGCTCCTCGACCTGGACCTCATCCAGCGTTCGGACCTCGACCAGGCGGTCACGGAACAGATCTTGCAACTGCGTTCCGCCCTGCAATCCGCCAACCGCGTCCTCGAACGTCGCGTGCAGGAACGCACCGCCGAACTGCAAAAGGCGCTCGAACGCGTCTCCGAACTCAGCCAGTTGAAAGCCAACTTCATCTCCAACATCTCGCACGAGTTACGCTCCCCCCTCACGCACATCAAGGGATACGTCGAACTGCTCGTCTCCGAATCGCTGGGTCCGATCACGGATGAACAGCGGCATGCGCTGCAGGTCAGTCAGCAATCCTCGAACAAACTCGAAGGTTTGATCGAAGACCTGATCATGGTCTCGCTGGCTTCGCGCGGCGAACTGAGCGTCCACTTCGACGAAATGGACATCCGCCGCATCGCCAGCCTGGCGGTCAAATCGTTCATGGGCCGGGCGCAGGATCGCGGCGTCAACCTGCACGCGGTCATTGACGATAACGTTCCCCTCGCGCAGGGGGATTCGCAGAAGATCGGCTGGGCGTTGAGCCAGCTCATTGATAACGGGATCAAGTTCACGCCCGCGGGCGGAAGCGTGGTGGTCAGCGTCAAACGCGAAGGGGAAAACCTGGTCATCGTCTCCGTCACGGATACCGGCATCGGCATCGCTCCCAACCGCCTGGAGGAGATCTTCGAACCGTTCCACCAGTTGGATGGATCGTCCACGCGGCGTCACGGCGGTACCGGGCTGGGGCTTTCGCTCGTGCGGCAGATCATCGAGGCGCACGGCTCCATGATCGAAGTGCAGTCGGTGGAGGGGCGCGGCGCCACGTTCAAATTCCCCTTGCTGACCGCGGCAGGGAAGAAATAGATCATGGATGACCGCGCCTTTTCCTACGTGAACGAACTGCTGGGGATCATCAACGAACAGGGCGACATGCGCCTGATCGTCGAAAAATTCCTCGCCGCGCTCCGCAGGGAATTCGTGTACGACAACGTGGCGGCGTATCTCCAGGACGACCAAACGGGTTCGCTCGAGATCTTCTACGCGCGCGCCATCGGGCGCGCCAAGACCGCCGAAGCCGACGCCGCATGGGGGGAGAACATCGCCCTTCAGGTTTTCGCAAAAATGAAACCGCTCGTCCAGTTGCCCGACGCGGGTTCCGAAACGGAGGACCGCGTCCGCCAGCCGTACCTGCTGGGGCTGCCCCTGCGCGCGGACGGGGTGGTGAACGGCGCGCTGGTCTTCGTGCGTTTCGGGGGACCCGCGTATGAGGAGCGCCACATCGCTGCGGCGACGCTCGGCGCGGAACTGCTCTCGGTCCTCTTCGAACGCCGCGCCTGGAGAAGGATGAACGAGGAACTGGGCGCGCTGAAACAACAACTCCAGTTGCAGGACGATTTCGTCAGCACCGTTTCCCATGAACTGCGCACGCCGCTCGGGTTCATCAAGGGATACAGCACCAGCCTCCTGCGCGAGGACACCTCCTGGGACCCGGAGACGCAAAAGGAATTCCTCTCCATCATTGACGAGGAGGCGGATCGCCTCTCCCTGCTGATCGAGAACGTGCTCGAATCCGCGCGTCTGCAAAGCAAGACGCTCCCGCTTCGCTTCCAACCCCTCCGGCTGGACGCCGTCGTGAGGGACGTCACCGCCCGCATCCGTTCCCGCTACAAGGACCTGGACGTAACCCTGGACCTGCAATCCTCCACCCCCATCCAGGCGGATGGGGTCCGCATCGCGCAGGTCTTCGAGAACCTGTATACGAACGCGGTCAAATACGCGCCCGGTTCGCCGGTCTTCGTCGGGTTGAAGCAGGCAGGGCGGTCATTGGTCGTCACGTTCACGGATCACGGTCCCGGTATCCCCCCCGAATCCCTGCCGTTGATCTTCGAGCGTTTCTATCGCATCCGCGCCGAAAAAGCCACCGGCACCGGGCTGGGACTGTACATTTGCAAGCAGATCATCGAGGCGCATCGTGGTAAGATTTGGGCAGAATCGAACGCGAACCAGGGAACCACGTTTTTCATCCAACTGCCCATCAACCAAGTTTCAAGAACGTGAAGGAGGCTGTCATGGCGAAACGCATTCTCATTGTGGACGACGAGCCCCGCTACCTTCGCCTGCTGGAGGCGAACCTGCGGACGGAGGGCTACGAGGTCGTCACCGCTTCGGATGGAGTGCAGGCGGTTGACGTTTTTTCCAACCAGCCGATAGACCTGGTGCTGATGGACGTGATGATGCCCAAACTCGACGGGTTTGGCGCCACCCAGCGCATCCGCGAGTTTTCCAACACGCCCATCATCATCCTCACAGCCAAGGGCGACGAGCAGGATCGCGTGCGGGGACTCGACCTGGGCGCGGACGATTACCTCGTCAAACCGTTCTCAGCCACCGAATTGCTGGCGCGCGTCCGAGCCGTTTTGCGCCGCGCCCAACCGGTTACGGAAATGGGCGGACAATCCCGTTTCTTTACGCATGGAAACCTGAAGATTGATTTCGCCCGCGCGGAAATCTGGAAGGGCGAAACCCCTATCTCGCTTTCCGCGACCGAGTACCGTTTGTTGTTGCAATTCGCCCATCACGTCGGCAAGATCATGTCCTCCGAGGAACTCCTCACCAGCGTTTGGGGACCCGAATACCGCACGGACAAGGAGATCCTCTGGGTGAGCATCGCCCGCCTGCGGCAAAAACTCGAGGACGACGCCCACAACCCAAAACACATCGTCACCCGTTCCGGTCTTGGCTACCTGATGCCCCCCATCGAAGAGTAGGCAGGCGGAAGAGGAGGTTCGAATGATCGGAAAAACCATCCTGATCGTGGATGAAAATCAAGCCAGCCGCGCCTACCTCTCGAATCTGATGCGGGAAAAACGATTCAACATTCTCGAGGCTGGCTCCGGCAAGGAGGCGTTGATCATCGCCTGGCGCGACGGACCCGACCTGGTCCTTTTCGATCCCGTATTCTCCGACATGGGGGACGTCGAGTTCATCCAAAAACTGCGCCAGAACGCGCGCACGGCCAGGACCCCGCTCATCGCGCTTTCCAGCGACCCGGCGCCCGCGCGCAGGCAAGCCTGCCTGAACGCGGGCGCAAACGAATACATCGTCAAATCGTCGGAGGCGCTCGCCGCGTTGGACGAAGCGTTCGACCGCGCCTTCGGCGGCGAAGCAGTCTCGGCGGAGGTCCCCCAACCGGCTCAAAAGTCGAGCGAGAACGGATTGTTGATCGTCTTTCTGAGCGCCAAGGGGGGCACCGGCACCTCCTCCCTGTGCGCCAACCTGGCGATGAACATCAAGGACCAGCACCCGGAGGCGCGCGTGGTCGTCGCCGACCTCGTCCTGCCCATCGGTTCGATCGCGCAGATCGTCGGCTACGAGGGGAATCTGAATCTCGTCACCGCGGCAGACCTCCCGTCCGCGCAGACGAACGGGGAATATTTCCTCAGGGAACTGCCCGAGCCGGATCTCTGGAAATTCCAATTGCTGGCCGGATCGCCCGATCCGCAACATGGAAACAACCTGAAGTTCGAACGTATCGGGCAGATCGTGGACGCGCTGCGCGCCTCCTACGATTTCATCGTCCTCGACATCGGGCGTTCGCTCTCACGCATCAGCCTGCCCCTGATCCAACAAGCCGACCTCATCTCCCTGATCGTTTCCACCGACCTCAGCACCATCAAACTGACCGGGACGGTCTGGGAATATCTGACTGGGCAGGGCATCGAAGACCAAAACGTCTATGCCATTCTGAACCGCGCGGTGGGGTTGGAAGGTTTGACCAAGGCGGAAGCGGAGGGGATCATCGGCTTCCCGATCAGGACGACCTTCCCGTACATGGGGGGCAACTTCGCGCTGGCGAACAACCTGAGCCAACCGATCGTCACGAAATATCCCAAGGACACTGCCTCCATCATCTTCAAGGAGAGCGCGGCGGAGATGGTCAGGCTTGCGCGCCAGTTGCGCGCGCGCAAATCGTAGCGGAGGGGTTCTGCCGCGGGCTGCGGGGTACAAAAAGGAATCTCCGGGTTCCGGTGATAAAAGGCATACAGGCGAGGCATTAACCGACATTACCAGCGCCGCAAGATTTATCTTGCATGACGAGGCAACATGAATGTTGCGATACTGCGTAGGCAAGTTAATTAAAATGCAAAGCCGTTTCCCGCTCAATTCGACTAAACTTTCGAATAGCGGAACGATCCACGCGGCTGCGGCGACGAAATGCAACCATCGCTCCAGGGTCGCGCGCAGCGTCCGGCTCCAAGATTGAGAGGCGACATGACAATCGAATACGATGAAAAAGGAAAGATCTTTACCGATATTGTCACCAAGGTTTCGGTCTTTGTGACCGTCCAGACCACGACCCATCTGATGCGCGGGCAGATGCACGTGCAGCGCGATCGGCGCGTAAAGGACGAACTCGACCGCCATGAGAACTTCCTGGCGTTGACCGACGTGCACGTCCTGGGTCCCGACGGACAGACCCTGTTCCACGCCCCGTTCCTGGCGGTGCGACGCGACCAGGTGGTGTGGGTCATGCCCGAGCCGCGGTCGGATGAGGAGGCGAGTTCCTGATGGCAGCCCCGATCTCCAATAACCGGCTCACCTCAGCCGACCTGCTCAAATTCAAACGGTATCTCGTCGAAAACGTCAGCCGCATGTTGGAGGGCGAGTCCCTGCAACTGGGCGACCGCGCCGCGATCATCGAACAACGGCTGGGCGAAGCCTACGCCCAGACCCGCGTCAACCTGCCGGAGGATATGCGTAAACATCTCTTCAACGAGATCGTGGACGAGTTTACCGGCTACGGTCCGATCCAGCCCCTGCTCGAAGATCCCGAGATCAGCGAGGTGATGGTCAACGGACCGAAGAAGGTCTTCGTCGAAAAGAACGGCAGGCTGGTGAAGAGCGGCGTCACCTTCGACGACGACGATCACGTCATGCGGATCATTGACCGCATCATCCTGCCCCTGGGCCGCCGCGTGGACGCGGACAGCCCCACCGTGGACGCGCGCCTGCCGGACGGTTCGCGCGTGAACGCGGTGATCCGCCCCGTTGCGATTGACGGTCCCTGCATCACCATCCGCAAATTCAAGAAGGATAAACTCTCGATCGAGGATCTGATCAAGTTCGGTTCCCTTACGAGGAACATGGCGGAGTTCCTGCGCGCCTGTGTCCACGCTCATTTGAACATCGTCGTTTCGGGCGGCACAGGCTCGGGCAAGACAACACTCCTGAACGTGCTATCCAGTTTCATTCCCGAGAGCGACCGTATCGTCACCATCGAAGACGCGGCGGAGTTGCAGCTCCAGCAGGAGCACGTCCTGCGGTTGGAAACGAAAGTGGCGAACGTGGACGGGAAGGGCGCGGTGACGATACGCGACCTGGTGCGTAACGCATTGCGTATGCGCCCGGACCGTATCGTGGTGGGCGAGTGCCGCGGCGGCGAAACGCTGGATATGCTGCAAGCCATGAACACCGGTCACGACGGGTCGCTCACCACGCTGCACGCCAACTCCCCGCGCGACGCGCTCTCGCGCATGGAAACGATGGTGATGATGGCCGGCATGGACCTGCCCCTCAAGGTGGTGCGCCAGCAGATCTCCTCCGCCATTGACCTGATCATTCAGCAGAGCCGCTTGAAGGACGGTTCGCGCAAAGTAACCGCCATCACCGAAGTGGCGGGCATGGAGGGCGAAACCGTCGTGCTGACCGACATCTTCAAATTCGAACAAACGGGCGTGGGGGAGGAAGGCAGGATATTGGGCGAGTTGAAGGCGACCGGCATCCGCCCGATCTTTAGCCCGCGGCTCGAAGCGGCGGGTTTCAAACTGGGCGGCGAGATCTTCATGCCGCCCGGCGGGATCGGCCGGGGAAGGTAGAACGGGACGCCTCTGCTATAATCGGGCATTGAGGTACCATGGATAAAAAGACCCAGATCACCATTCGCTCCAAAAAGTTGGGGGTATTGATCCGTGACGCGCGCCTGGCGGCGCGCCGCAAGATCAAGGAATGCGCGGACGCGATCGGCGTCAAGAGCGGCGTTTTCCGCGCCTACGAGGAGGGTCGCAAATCCCCCTCTTTGCCCGAACTGGAAACGCTCGTCTATTACCTGGACCTGCCCATTGACCATTTTTGGAGCAGGGAGATCAAGTCGAATTCTCCGCTTCCCATCGAGACCCTCGACCTGTCCAAACTGCTGGCTGTGCGCCAGCGCAAGATCGGCGCGCTGCTCAGGCAGGAACGCACGAACGCCAGTATTTCGATCCGCAATCTCGCGCAGGAGACGGGCGTCTCCGGGGCGCGCATCAAAGCCTACGAACTGGGCGAACGTCCCATCCCGTTGCCCGAACTGGAAGTGCTGGTCACCGCGCTGGGCGGACGCATCGAAACCTTCTTCGACCGGAGCGGACCCATCGGGCAGTGGATGATGAACGAGGAAGCCATTCAAAACTTCCTCGATCTGCCGGAGGAGTTGCGCCAGTTCGTTTCGATGCCGGTGAACCGTCCATACCTGGAACTGGCGGTGAAATTGAGCGCCATGTCCAGAGATAAACTGCGTTCGGTCGCGGAAGACCTGCTGGATATCACGTTATAGGGCTGCGCGTGGAAAACAACGATCCCGTTCGACTTGCCGAACAGGGCAGGCAGGCATACGCAAACGGCAATCATGGAATTGCGGCGGACCTCTTTGCGAGGTCGGCGCAGGCTTACGCCGCCGCGCAGGACGAACTGAACGCGGCGGAGATGAAGAACAACCAGAGCGTGGCATTGTTGCAGGCGGGAAAGGCGAAGGAGGCATTGGAGGCAACCGACGGCACGGAGGCGATCTTCCAAAAGGCGGGGGATTTGAAAGGCCAGGGCATTGCGGTGGGCAACCGCGCCGCCGCCCTCGAGGGACTCAAACAATACGACGAAGCGCTGGCGGAATACGAGCGCGCCGCCTCCATGCTGGAGCAGGCGGGCGAGGGCGACATGCACTCGATGGTCCGCAAAGCCGCGGCGAACCTCAACCTCAAGCGCGGACGCATCACCGCCGCGCAGATGGACGTGTACGACTCCCTGCGCCTGGTCGAAAAGCCGAACGTCACCCAGCGCATCCTGAAATTTCTCAGACGGATCGGATTTGTCAAATAGTGATCAACGTACAGGTTCGCCCGGCGGACATCAACGATCATCAGCGGTTATCCAACCTGATCTTCTTTGAGACCCGCTCCCATCGTCACCTTGACTGGCGCTCGCCGTTGGAATGGCTGGGCGATGATTTCTTCTGGACGGTGGAGGAAGGCGTGCAGCTCACTGCCGCACTGGCATGTCCCGCGGAAACGGACGGGATCGCCTGGGTGCGGCTTTTTGTTCATTCCGGGTATTGGTCGGCGGAGAATGCCTGGACGGTGTTGTGGGGCGCGGCGCAGGCGGACATCGCGCGCGGGGGCGGGGCAAAGGTCGCCGCCATTGCGCAACAACCCTGGTTCGAGCGGATCCTGCAATCGAGCGGTTTCCGAAGCCGTCAGAGTATTGTGATGCTCGAGTGGTACGGCTTCGCCGGTCAACCCTGGGCGTCGCGCGAAGCGGAGGGGTTCCGAATCCGAAAGATGACCGAGGCGGACCTCCCGCATGTCGCCCGCGTGGATGCCGCGTCGTTCGATCCCTTGTGGCACAACTCGCAGGAATCTTTACGGAGGGCGTTTTTGCAGTCCATGGTCGCAACCGTCGCGGAGGATGAAAGCGGCGTTGTCGGTTACCAGTTGACCACAGGCTCAGGGACGCGCGCGCACCTGGCGCGGCTGGCGGCGCACCCAAGCGTGCGGGGGCGCGGCGTGGGCAGGGCGCTGCTGGGGAATCTTTTTTTGTGGCTTGTGAATCGGGGCTGTCTCAAATTGTCCGTGAACACCCAGAGCGACAACCAGACCTCGTTGAAACTGTATCAGAGAATGGGTTTTTTTCGCACGGGAGAGGCGTATCCCGTGTATACTTTCGATGTGCCGGCGTATCCGTCCATTTGAGGTTTTCATCCGCTAATCCGCGCTACTTCTTCGCCAATAAAAGGTTGGCGGCAATTCGCGGGGCTTGGCGGATGACATCAGGTTCATTGTCCCATTCTCAGGAAAAGGAGGCAGTATGACAGCCCGGGAAGATGCGGTCATCATCAATTCGCTCGTGCGGCAGGCGTTGACCTCGATGCAGGAGGTGATGGGCGACAACGGTTTGAACGCCGTGCTGCGTTCGTGCAATCTCGAAAGGTTCATCGGGAACTTCCCGCCGAACGACCTGGAGCCTTCGATCAAGGCGTCGCAATACGCGCAGTTGAACCAGGCGATCGAAGACTTCTACGGACGCGGCGGCAGGGGCATGCTGCGGCGCATCGGCAAGGCTTCCTTTCAATACGGGGTGCGGGAACAAGCCGCATTGCTCGGCATTGCCGGGGTCGCCTTGAAGTTGCTGCCCGATAGACAGCGCATCAAGTTCATCCTGAACGGCATGGCGGACGCGTTGAAGAAGAGCAACCCGCAGGTCAATGCCTGGGTGGACGAAAGCGAAGGGAAACTCGCCTACGTCGAAGCCACGTGCGCGATCTGCAACGGCCGGCACAGCGACCGTCCGATATGTTATCTTTACGTCGGCTCCGTTGCCGAGGCGGTACAATGGGCAACCGGCAAAGAGTACGAGATCGTGGAAACGCACTGCCTCGCAAAGGGCGACGAGTATTGCAGGTTCGAAGTCGGAGGCGTAAAGGAGTGAGCGAAACAAAATTTCCGAACCGCGTATTGCGTCGTTTTGTGGAAACGCTTTCGTCTGAACTGGGGGGCGAACAGTTCAACGCCATGCTTGCCCTTTCCAAACTTCCCGCGGAATGGGCAAAACCAGACGCCTTCCTCAAAACGGACCCCGTCGAGTCGGCGAGAGTGTACGCCTCCCTGCAAGCCGCCATGCGAACCTATTTCGGACGCGGCGCGCGCGGCGTTCTCATCCGCGTGGGGCAGCACCTATGGAATCATCTTTTGGAAGACGCCGCGCTCGGAGGCAGGGCGCAAGCTGCGCTCGTCAAACGGCTACCCCTGTCGGCGCGTCGCAAAGCGACCCTCGACCTGCTCGCCAAATTCATCGGGACGGATCCAGCCGACATCACGGTTCACACCCTCGACCTCGACCTGCTCCTCGCGGACCATGCCTCTCCCAACGCCGACGGTCAATCCGCCTCCGCCCCCATCTGCTACGTGACCCAGGGACTCATCCGCGAAAGCCTCCTCTGGGCAACGGGAATCCATTACGACGTGGAGGAGACCTCCTGCAAGGCAAGAGGCGAGGAAGCCTGTGAATTCACGATCACAGGCGGGAAGGAACCACAGTAACACGTCACCCTGAGTGAGCGTTCGTTGCGAGCGAAGAGTCCCGACTGAGATCACGAGAGACTCTTCGTCGCCGGAAGATCGCTGACTCCTCGGAATGACGTGACAACGAGAGACACCATGGACACCAAACCGACCTCCGATATGAACGACGACGTCACATTCTACATGCAGGGCTGGGAACCGCAGGGGAAACCCAAAGCCGTGGTCTGCCTCGTCCACGGGCTGGGCGAACACACGGGGCGGTACGCGCACGTCGGCAAAGCGTTGAACGACGCGGGCTACGCCCTTTTCGGATTCGATCTGCGCGGTCACGGGCAGACCGGCGGCGCACGCGGGCATTTCCCCTCGCTCGACGCCGTAATGCAGGATATCCGCCAGTTCGTTCAATTCCAAAGCCGGAATCACCCCGAACTCCCGATCTTCCTCTACGGTCACAGCCTCGGCGGTTTGCTCGCGCTTGCGTACGCGATCCGACATCCCGATGGATTGCAGGGCGTGATCGTCACCGGTGCGGGGTTGCGTTCCGCTTTGCAGGAACAAAAGGGGAAGATCGCGCTGGTCAAACTGCTTGGTTCGCTGTTGCCGACCCTGGTCGTCAAAAGCGAACTGGAGGTCGCCGGGCTTTCACGCGATGAGACTGTGGTGCGGGCGTACGTCAACGACCCGCTGGTGCATGACAAAACCAGCCTGGGACTCGGCAAGGCAGGTCTGACCGCCATTGACCTGTGCTTCGCGCGCGCGCGGGAATTCAAACCTCCGCTCCTCATCATGCACGGCAAAGCGGATCGCATTACCTATCCCAGCGGAAGCGAAGATTTCGCCAGGCTGGCGGGCGAAACGAACAAGGACGTTACTTTGAAGTTATGGGAGGGGATGTACCACGAGATCCACAACGAACCCGAACAGGCGGAAGTGTTCAAGACGATGATCGAGTGGATGGATGGACGTGTGAAGTGATGCTTATTGATTACCTTACACTTTGACATTGGGACGCGGATTAACGCGGATGGACGCGGATTTTTAGAGGAAATGCCCGAAAAAGCGCCTTGCATCCGCGTCCCATTTTTTAGAGTGTTAGGTAATCGGTGATGCTTATTGGCATTTCGGCGTGGTTTTTCCAATCAATTCCTACAACTCCACCACCGTCGGCTCCCTCTCCGTCACCGTCACGGACTTGCCGTTGGCGAACACGACCTCCGTTTTCTCCGTTCCGCGCATCACTTTCAAGCCTTTGTATTGAATCGTCACGTCCCACGGGAAGGGATTACCGCCTTCCAGTTTCACGCGTGTCGAGGACAAAATCTCGATCCCCAACACCTTTAGGAACAAACCGACGGACGCCAGTCCGCTCAACGCGTTGCGTTCGCCGATGCCGGTCCCTTTTTCGGCATGGTAACGCGCGTAGAAGGCGCGGTTCTGCTTCAGGTTTTGAATGACGGCGGACATGTTGTGCGCGAACAAACGCGCCGCATCGGAGCGGAATCCGTATCTCAGCAAGCCCTCGCAGATCAAAAAATTCCAGGGCAGGTGAACGGCTTGGGAGACGGATTCAGCCTCCGGCTGGGTCAGAGACGGACAGGCGGGAATCCCAAAAGGACGGTGGAATCGTTTGGGGTCCAGCAGCGCGCGTCCGATCATCGTCTGCGCGTGCGCTTCATCCGGCACGCCCGCCCACAACGGCGTGAAGAGCGTATGGTCTTCGGTGGTGAAATCGAGCGTGCTGATGATGACGGTGTCATCGTCGCCCAGCCCCTTCACCACGATCTTCGAAAGTTTCGGGTACACCTTCCGTGTGGTATAGACCGACCCGCCGTCCCTCCATTGATAATTGCCGCCGGAGATGACCTCGTCCGCGGCTTTGGTGGAGAACTGGTGGATGCGGATTTCGGGGCGCTTCGCTGCGGGACTTTGGGTCTGCACCTCCACCAGCAGGCGGATCGGCGCCTCGAACTTCAACTTCGGACTGATCGTCCCTGAGCCTTGTTGTTTCACCAGCACTTTTCCCCCCAGGCTCGACCCGGTTTCGCGGTCCCGGTAATGATACAAACCCGTCCGCGCCTGCCACGTGGATTCGATGGAGCGGCGCAACTTTGCAGCCTGCTCGTGGAGCAGCGCCAGCGCGTCGTGTTGTTCGAGCCTTTCAGCCATTTTGATCAGGCACGCGGCTTCACGATATAACATCGCCTCGAGCGCCGGGCTGTGGACTTGCGTAATGTCGGCGCCCAGCGACCATCCGTGCCACGCGTCGAACAGGGGGTTGTCCTCGAAGCCGGTTTGCAGGATGTGTTTCCATTGGGGAAGCCCGTCGCGGTCTTCGTCGTATTCGGGGGAGAACCACGACCAGAAGAATTCATGCAAACGCGGAAAGACTTCCTTGAGGAAGTTTTCGTCCTCGTTCGATTCGTAAATCTTCCAGGCAAGGCTCGCTAGCATGGGCGCGGCGAGATACCTCCCGCGTTGACCCGCGAGGCCGGGCTTGCCGTCAATCGTCCCGTCCGCTTTTTGGACGGCGAGGAAGTTCTTCAACAGGTCTTTTGCGGTGGACGAGGCGGACAATACACCGGCAAGATGATGCGCTTCGAGCGGAGTTTGTCCGTTCCATGAGGCGGGATAGTCCGTTCCGTCGCCTTTGGGGGAGCAGCCGTTGTCGGGTCCGCGCGCGGAGACGAAGGACGGGTTGGGTAAATGTTCGTTCGGCGGAAAAAGCAGCCTGAACCCGGCGCATTGACTCAAGGCGAACGCCGCGTCCCAGTCCCTGTCGCCGGTGCGGATGTCCACGGTCTGGCTTGCGTTGAGCAGTTCGAGGCGAGCGCGTTCCGCCTCCCACGGACGCGCGGCAACCTGGCGCGCGAGATCGAACGAGGTTTGCAAATTCTCTGTCGCGGCTTGCGTCCAGGTGAGTTGACGCGTGGCGCCGGGACCTAGTTCGAGGTCCAGGTAGAGCGAGGGGTGGGGACCGGCGCCGGGAGCGGGTCCGCCGGTCATAAAGATTACAGGGAAAAGTCCGCCGGTTTGTCCCGCCAGGACGTTGATCATCTGCATCTGCCTGGAGGTCATGCCCTGTCCGTCAATGGGGACCAGAAGGGCGCACATCTCCAGCCGCACCTTGCGCGTGGCGGTGGACTTGTTCGCCAGCGTCATCCGTCCGCCGATGGTATTGGAGGTTGGAACCCAGTATTCCGCGGAAACGTCTATGTTGGGTAACGCCGAAAAATCGAGAACGAGGAAGTTCGGGTAAAAACGCCGGAGGGTCGGAGGCAGTGAAAAATCCGAGGGATTGCTGACGGATTTGCCGTTCTCGCTGAAGCGCGGGAAGAGGCGCATCGTTTTGGCGCGCAAGCCGAAGGTGGTGCGAAGCGAGAGGGCGGGCGGTTCGCCGCCGCCGAGGGCAAGTTCCCAGATGTGGTCGTTGAGGTAATCGGGAATGGAAAGTCGTGCATCCGCCGCGAGGTTGAGGTGGAGCGGGTCGCCGGGAGCGAGTGACCAGTCGCGCATGATTGTATTGTACGGGCAGATGGTCAGGAGGTCAAAGGGTATAATTCAGGCTCGTAGGTTGGTAGTCTGATAGTCTGATAGTCTTATAGTCTGATAGTCTTGGAGTCTGATAGTTTCATAGTCTTATAGTCTGATAGTCTCATAGTCGGATGGAAGCAAGGCGAGCGGATGACGACTATCCGACCAACGACTATCCGACCAACGACTATCCGACCAACGACTATCCGACCAACGACTATCCGACCAGCGACTATCCGACCAACGACTATCCGACTAACGACTATCCGACCAACGACTATCCGACTAACGACTACCCAACCAGCGACTATCCGACCAACGACTATCCGACCAACGACTACCCGACCAACGACTATCCGACCAACGACTATCCGACCAACGACTATCCGACCAGCGACTATCCGACCAGCGACTATCCGACTAGCGACTATCCGACCAACGACTATTTGAATCACGCCAAGGAGACCGAAAACATGGGACTGTACTTCGAAGAATTTACCGTCGGGCAGAAGATCGTCACCGAAAAGCGGACGATCACCGAAGCGGACATCATGGAATTCGCGCGCTTGTCGGGCGACGATAACCGCATCCACACCGACCCGGAGTTCAGCAAGACGACCCCGTTCGGCAGGCAGATCGCGCACGGGCTGCTGGGCTTGTCCATCGCCTCGGGGCTGGCGTGGCAGACCGGGCTGATGGACGGAACCGTCATCGCTTTCCGCGAGGTAAAGGAATGGAAGTTCGTCAAACCCGTGTTCATCGGCGATTCGATCCAGGTCGAACTCGAAACGACGGAGACCAAAGCCCTGCCGCGCATCGGCGGCGGTTCCGTGACGATCGCCCTCGAAGTGAAGAACCAGAACGACGAAGTGTGTCACCGCGGCGCGTGGGTTGTGTTGATCGCAAGCAAGCCGTCCGCATAGGGTACGCAAGCCGATAATTTCGCGTTGCGTATTGCGTAAAAGAATTATGACCGACGAAAACGAAGAAGATCGAATCAAGCGAATCAAAAAATTACTGGAGTCCGAAGCCGAGACGCGCCCGGAGACTCCCATAGAGCCTTCGCAGGACGATATCCCGTATCGCGGCGCAACGCGCGCCGGCCCGTCCCGCCGCACGCCGACCCCGACGCCGCCGCCCATCCCGTTGGACAAGGACAACATGCCCCTGCCGCGTCGCGTGGATGAAGTGGACCTGGGCAGCACGCGCGTTTCGCCTGCCGCGTACGAACCGACCAGTCGTCACCGCAACGGCGCGCCGCCAACGAGGAGCGCGTCCGCGCCGCGGCCGAGCCAGCCTCCTCCAGCCCGCCCGACCGTTTCACTGTCATGGATGAGCGGATGGGGAGGCTGCCTCTTGCGCGCCTTCGTCCTTTCCCTGTTCGGGCTGGTCGTCCTCGCCATCCTCGGCGGTTCCGCGCTCCTGATCTCGTATTACCGCATTGCGCGCACCCTCCCCAGTGTGGACGACCTGCGAAACCGCACCTCCCAATTCGAGACCACCCGCATTCTGGATCGCAACGGGAATCCGCTCTACGAGATACTCGACCCGAACGCCGGGCGCCGCACCTACGTGACCCTCGACAGGATTTCCCCGGTTCTCATCGCGGCGACGATCGCCACCGAAGACCAGGATTTTTACACACACCCCGGCTTCGATCCCTGGGCGATCCTCCGCGCGCTGTGGGTCAACTATCGCACGGAGGGGGAGGGCGGCGGCGCCTCCACCATTACGCAACAACTGGCGCGCGCCCTCCTGCTTTCTCCCGAAGAACGCGCCCAGCGCACCTACCTCCGCAAGGCGCGCGAGATCATCCTCGCGGCGGAGATCACGCGCCGTTACTCGAAGGATGAGATCCTCGAACTCTACCTGAACGAGATCTATTACGGCAACCTCGCCTATGGCATCGAAGCCGCCGCAGAGACGTACTTCGGCAAGACCGCCAACCAACTCACCCTGGCAGAGGCGTCCTTCCTCGCGGGCCTCCCGCAATCGCCGGCAGTCTACGACATATACACCAACCGCGAAGCCACGCTGGCGCGCCAGCAACAGGTGCTGGTGTTGATGTTCGTTCTGAGTCAGCAGGATGGCTGCATCGCTGTCAGCAACAGCGAGGTTCCAATTTGCGTGGACCAGGTTACGGCGGTGAACGCGGCGAACGAGATCAAGAACCGCGCGTTCACCCCCCCGAACATCAACGCGCGTTACCCGCACTGGGTCAACTTCGTCCGCTCGCAACTGGAGGCGCAATACGACGCGCAGACCATCTATCGTTCCGGTTTCATCGTTTACACCACCATTGACCCCGCCCTCCAAAACGAGGCGCAAAGGATCGTCTCCGAGCAGGTGGCGCTGCTCGCCGATAAGAACGCAAAGAACGGCGCGCTGGTCGCCATCGAACCCTCCACCGGCGAGATCCTCGCCATGGTCGGCTCGCCCGATTTCAACAACGAAGCCATCTCCGGCCAGGTCAACATGGCGACCAGTCCCACGCGCCAGCCCGGTTCCTCCATCAAACCCATCACGTACGTCGCCGCCTTCGAAAAGGGATGGACGCCCTCCACCCTGATCTGGGATGTGCCGAGCGAGTTTCCTCCATCCGGCGATCCCAATGATCCGCGCGAGCCGTATAAACCGGTCAACTACGATGGAAGATTCCACGGTCCCGTCACCGTGCGTACGGCGTTAGCCAATTCGTTCAACGTCCCGGCGGTCAAGACGCTGGATTTCGTCGGCATCTACGACGACCCAGCCACACCCGAAAAGGACGGCATGATCGCCATGGCGGAACGGCTGGGCATCACCAGTTTGACGCGCCCGGACTACGGTCTCGCGTTGACGTTGGGCGGGGGCGACGTCAGTTTGATTGACATGACCTCCGCCTTCTCCGTGTTTGCGAACGGCGGAAGGAAAGTCCCGCCCGTCTCCATATTGAAGATCGTTGATTTCCAGGGCAACGTCATCTACGAACACCAACCGCCCGAGGGCGAGCAGGTCATCCGCCCCGAGCACGCCTATCTCATCTCCTCCATCCTCTCCGATAACGAAGCGCGCGCGTGGATGTTCGGGCGCAACTCCGTGATCAACCTCCCGTTCCCGGCCGCGGCAAAGACCGGCACCACCAACGACTTCCGCGATAACTGGACCATGGGTTACACCCCCGATCTCGCAGTGGGCGTCTGGGTGGGCAACGCCGACTACACCCCCATGGTCAATACCACCGGGCTATCCGGCGCGGCGCCCATCTGGTCCCAATTCATGCAATACGCCGTTCCTTATGTGACGAACAACAACCCGCGCCCTTTCGGCATCCCGCCCGGCATCACCGAAAGGATCATCTGCAACCTGTCCGGCACGGAACCCTCGCAATGGTGCAGGGGCGGTCAACGCAGTGAGTTCTTCGCCTCCAACCAACTCCCCCCACCGCGCAGTGAAGACCTCATCACCCGCACCACCATTGACACGTGGACCGGGCTGATCGCCGGGGATGCCTGCCCGGACTTTGCGGAAGAAGTAATGGTGACGAACGTCAACGACGAATGGGCGCGCAAATGGCTCAAGACCGACGACGGGCGCGCCTGGCTCGAATCCCACGACCTGCCCCGCAACCCCTTCTTCAAACCCGAACGCGAATGCAGTTCGGACGACCCGCGTCCGACCCTCCAATTCTCCAACCTCAAGGACAACGACATTATCACCGAGTCGCCGCTCGACATTCGCGCCGTCATCAACGTCACCAAAGGCGATTTCACAGGCTGGCGGCTCGAATATGGCAGGGGCGACGATCCCTCCGAATGGACGATCCTTGCGGAGGGGCGCGATAAATTCGAACAACCCGAAAACCTCTACAAGTGGGATTTGGACGACCTCGACGCGGACCGCATCACCTTGAGGCTTTATCTCATGAACGGAGAGGATTACTACGCCGAAAAACGCATCTTCCTGACCTTCAACCTGCCCACCCCAACCCCCGAGCCGACTCTCACCCCAACCCCCGTCCCGCCCACCGCCCCGCCGACGGACACGCCCGTCCCCGCCACACCCACGCCATCGTTGACGCCCTCCCCAACGGAAACGCCGACTTCGACGCCAACGACCGTCACGCCCATACCCACCACGCCCTGAACATGAACGGAATAAATCGCCCGACCATCAAACCCGGCATGACGGTCTTGATTGTATTGAAACAGGATCAGCGCACGGGCAAACTTACCAAAGGCATCGTGAGGGACATTCTCACCAAATCCGCGAACCATCCGCACGGCATCAAGGTCCGGCTGGAAAACGGTCTGATCGGGCGCGTCAAGGAGATCGTCGAAGAATGACCGGTAGAAAATCCCTTTTGTGGGGATTGGCGTTCCTCCTAATCCTGGCGTGCGCGCCTTCGATGGTCACGCCCGTCCCTCCGCTCGACCCGCGCGCCATCAACACCTACATCGCGCAAACTGCGGAAGCCGCCTCCACACAGACACAGGCAGCGATACCGGATACTCCCACCATCACCGCCACACTACGAAATACCTTCACGCCCGAACCGACGTTTACGAGCGTGCCAGCCCTTGTATTTCCCACACTGACTCCCATCCAGCGGGTGCAATACTTCCGCGTCAAACACGACAGCCAACTGGCGATCTACAATTACAGGTCCCGCACCGCCGCCGCCGACTGGGGAGGCGTTGACTTTTTCACCCCCGAGGTCGTGCCGATGTACCTCACCCCGCATCCGGCAGGCGGAACCTACTCGACGGTCCTGAATGAGAATTGGGAGATCTACATTGACTCCCTCAACGGAAGCCACAAACAAAAACTCAGGTACCTCAAAGCGGACAACACGGCTCTATTCGACCACAAGGGCTTTCCCCACCTGGAAAGCCTGACCATGGGCGGCAATATCGTCACCCTGGCTGAAATAAAAGACGGATGGGGCAGGGTCAACACGATCAGTTTCAGCCAGCCCGGCGCCCTCAAGGAGGTGAACTACGCGACGAGACCCGACATGGTGCATAAATTCGTCGTGGTCGCCTGGAACAAACAAACGAAGAAAACCTTCTGGGTGAATCCTCCGCCGGGCGCCATATACTGGCCCCTGGTCACCGATCGAGCGGCATGGATCCCCATGGAACGCCTCGAACCGTTCCCCATCCTGCCCATGACCGTCACGGCAAAGACCGCGCAACCGATCAGAAAAACACCGTCAGTTAACGGCGAAGAAACCGGGCACGAATTCGCTGAAGGGGAAAGCGGGCAGGTCGTCGAGTATTTCCCCTCCGCTTCCAACGTGTGGGGCAGGCTTCGCGGCGGAGGCTGGATCGCCTTGACCCTGAACTGGAAGTACCCCACGGACTGGTCAATGGAAACCCTGCCTCCCCCGCCCTGATAAACGGAATTCGATCTTCTCTACCGTACATTTTAGAAATCGGACGCGGACGAGCGCTGACTTACGCGGAAAATCAATTAAATGATCCGCATGTTTCCGCGTCCCAATAAAAGATCTGGGCTCATCTATGAAAAGCGTGCAAAAACATTCGCGTGTAGCGGACGTTCTCTAACGTCTGCACACGAATCACAGATGAGCCAAGATTTGTACGGTAGCAAATTCAATCGAGCATGGCGTCATAAATTGGAAAAGCGTAATCTGCGCCCTCTGGCGCAGGGGCGACGCGTAAGTTTTCAGACGCTCTCCAAGAAGTTTGCATCCTGCGCCGCGGACGAAATCGCTTCAGATGGACCCTCCCCCATAAAAGAAAAGCCTCCCTCCTATTCAAGGGAGGCTTCTGCGTGTTTGTCGGATGGAGATCAAGTATCCCCGCTTTGCGAGACGGAGGCTCTCCTTGCCTGCTCGTCCTTCAAGAGGCGTATCCCATTGACCACCTGGTTCGAGATGCGTTCCAGCTCATCGCGGAGTTGCGAAAGGCTGTTCAACGCGTACTCGTCCGCGTCCGCGCGGATGTTTTCCGCCTCCACGCGCGCCTGCGCGACGATCTGTTCCGCGCGGCGCTGCGCCTCCTGCGCCACCGAGTCCTTCATCACGAGTTGGTCGGCTTTCTGGCGGGCGAGTTCGAGCGTGCGGTTTGCCTCCTCCTGCGCCTGCGCCAGCACGCGGTCGCGTTGACCGAGCAATTGCTGCGCCTTCTTCACCTCTTCGGGGATGGCAATGCGCATCTGGTCAATGATGTCCAACATGCGGTCCTCGTCCACCATCACGTTGCGGGTGAGGGGAATGGACTTGCTCTCGTTGAAGAGTTCCTCGAGGCGGTCAATCAGTTGCAGGATATCCATGGGATGCCTCCGTAAACCGGATGACTTCAATTCTATCGCAAATTCACGCAGGTCGAATTGCCAATCCGACCTGCTTCAATCCCTCAACGCGTTGGGAGGTGAATGCCCATCGTCCATGTGGCTGACCTTTTCCCTGAGCGCGCCATGCACGTGCGGTGGGACCATGCTGGAAACATCGCCGTCGAGCATGGCAATTTCCTTGACCGTGCTGGAGGAAAGGAAGGTATGCTCCTCCGCCGTGATCAGCGCAACGATCTCGATGTCCGAAGCGAGGCGATGATTCGCCAACGCCATGCGGAACTCGAACTCGAAATCGGAAAAGACGCGCAAGCCGCGCACGATGACGTCCGCGCTGATTTCGCGTGCGAATTCGACGGTGAGCCCGCTGTAGCCCGTGACCTTGATCTTGGGATTGTCCTTGAACGCCTCGGTGACAAGGGCAATGCGTTCTTCGGGTGTGAAGATCAGAGACTTCAAGGGTTTGTCATAGACCGCCATCACCACTTCATCGAAGAGGCGCGCGGCGCGCTCGGCAATGTCCATGTGACCGTAGTGGATGGGATCGAACGTTCCGGGGAATAAGGCACGAACCATGTTGGTCTTTTAGTCTCCTGGTCTTATAGTCTTATGGTCTTATAGTCTTATAGTCTGATAGTCTTATGGTCTGATAGTCTTATAGTCTTGTGGTCTGATGGTCTTGTGGTCTGATAGTCTTATAGTCTTGTGGTCTTATAGTCGGATGGTCTGATGGTCTTGTGGTCCCCGAGTCCATTGGTCGCGTCTTCACTATTCGACTACCCGACTATCAGACTATCAGACTATCAGACTATTCGACTACCCGACTATCAGACTATTCGACTATCAGACTATCAGACTACCCAACTAACTCACATCCCCCTTGCCTTCGCCCCAGAACCTTCGGAGGGCTTCGGCAAGCAGGGCGTGTTCGGGCTGGGACAAATCCGCATCCTTCTCGAAGACGGCTTGCGCCTGCGCCCGGGCTTTTTCTATCAATTTGACGTCGGTGATGCTTGCCATGCGCAGGCTCGACGTAAACCCCGCCTGGCGCGTGCCGAGGAATTCGCCGGGACCGCGGATCTGCAAATCCTTCTCGGCGAGGAAGAAACCGTCGTTCGATTCAGCCAGGGCTTGCAGGCGTTCGTTCTCCGTTGCGTCTTCGTGCGTCGGAATTAACAGGCAATACGATTGATCCGCGCCGCGCCCGACGCGACCGCGTAATTGATGCAATTGCGCGAGACCGAACCTATCCGCGCCTTCGATGAGCATGACCGTCGCGTTCGGCACGTCCACGCCCACCTCGACGACCGTCGTCGAAACGAGGATGTCATATTGCTTGTCGCGGAATTTGAGCATGACCTCGTCTTTTTCGGCGGGGCGCATTTTGCCGTGCAACAATCCCAATCTCAAATCGGGGAAGACTTCTTTCGAGAGTGTTTCGTAATCGTCCACGGCGGCGCGGGCTTCGATCTTTTCGCTCTCCTCGATAAGCGGATAGATGATGAACGCCTGTTTGCCATCCTTGATCTGCCCGCGCAATAACGTAAAGGCGCGTTCGCGCTCCTGCGGGCGGAGGACATAAGTGTTGATGGGAATCCTTCCCGCGGGCATTTCGTCCATGACGGAGATGTCGAGGTCGCCGTAAAGGGTCAGGGCGAGGGAACGCGGGATCGGAGTGGCGGTCATCACCAGCAAATGTGGATTCGTCCCTTTACTTCTGAGTTCCGCGCGCTGCTCGACGCCGAAGCGATGTTGTTCGTCAATGACGGCGAGTTGCAGGTCGGCGAATTGAACCGGCTGTTCGATGACCGCGTGCGTGCCGATCACGATCTTGATGGTGTTGTTTGCGAGTCCCGCGCGAATTTCTTCCTTTTCTGAATCGGGGGTATCGCCGGTCAGCAGCCGAATCTCTTCGGGCTTGAGCAAGCCTTTGAGAAGATTCGTGAAATTGCGATAATGCTGTTCCGCCAGGATGGCTGTGGGCGCCAGGATGGCGGCTTGCGAAGTCTCCGCAGGAGGCGCGCCGTTCGATGTAATGATCGCGGCGGCTAGCGCGGCGACGACGGTTTTTCCCGAACCCACGTCGCCTTGCAGGAGTCGGTTCATGGGCTTGCCGGAGTCGAGGTCGCGGCGGATGTCTGCAAGGGCGCGTTCCTGCGCGGAGGTCAGGGTGAAGGGAAGGCTTTTCTTTAGCGTATCCAGCCGCTCGTCCGGGATGGAGAAGCGCCGCCCGTCCACAGAGAGCCAGTCCCGCCGTTGTCGCAGGACTCCCATTTGCAGGTAGAAGATCTCGTCGAAGGCAAGCCGTTCACGCGCGGCTTTGAGTTTTTCCTGCGAATCGGGAAAGTGAACCTGTAGCAGCGCCTCGCCCAGCGGCGTCACGTTCGCGGCATTACGAACATCGCCGGGCAGGGCATCCGCGACCGCAGGCGCCCAATACGTGACGACCTGCTTCATCAGGTTGCGAAGCCATTTTTGCGTGACGCGTTCGGTGAGCGAATAGATCGGCACGATGCGATTCGTGTGCAGGTTTTCGACCTCGACAGGCTCCCAATCGGGGTTGTTCATCACGAGGCGACCGAGATACTGATCCACTTTGCCCGAAACGGAAATGGCGTCGCCCACCTTGAATCGATTCGCAAGCCAGGGTTGGTTGAAATAGGTCAAACGGATCGCGCCCGTGCCGTCGCTGATGACGGTTTCGATGATCGAAGCCTTGCCGCCGCGGATGGGTCGCGTATGCACGCTTTGGATCGTGCCGATCACCGTGACCTGCTCGCCGTAGAACAAATTCTTGATGGGTTTGAGTTGCGAGTAATCGTCGTAACGGCGCGGAAAGTAATAGAGCATGTCGCCGAGCGTGTGCATGCCGAGTCTGGCGAGGGTCTCTGCGTGGCGCGGTCCGACTCCCTGAAGGACGGTGAGTTTGGCGTCGAGCGCGGCGGGAGTTGCGGAGGTGCGCGCGCCCGCGACAGATTCCGAGCGCGGCGGGCGCGATTTGTATCCCCCTGCAGGGATGGAGGGCGGTTGACGGGTTGGCTCCGGATTTCTTGAATCAGGGGGCGGCTGAATTGGAGGCTGACTCTGTGGTTGGGGACGCGGCTTTTGTTGAGGCTTCTGTCGGGCTTCTGGATAGGTCTCCCCGATCCTTTTCCACAACCCCTTCAGCGCGTCGGCGCGTGACTGGGGGCTGAGTCCGTCGTACGAGCGGAGTCTCTGCACCACAGCCTGGATCACCTCTTCCTGGATGCCGTCTGCGCGCGCTTCCCCTTCCCAGAAATCGAGCATTTTGGCGAGCCCGCCGATGATGGCGCTGTTGCTATATCCGTTCTCGTGTTCGAGCCGGAAGAATTTGCGTAGTTTGTCCAATGAGGGCTGCATGAAGATATTTTATCATGGGGAATATTGTTTTCTCACCGCCAGGACCTCAACCGGCTCGGACGGGATCATTATCGTTATGAGCAGAACCTTGCCGCCCTGTAGGTGTTTTATAAGACGATCATGCAGAAGCGTTGACTTTGCCATTTCGGCATTGTACAATAGACTTGTATTCAGGGAGTAGCGCCTGCCCGGGTCGTACCCGCGCAGGGCAGATGATCGTCAGGACGGAGTCTCGTTCGCCCCCGAACGCTCCCGGTCATCTGCGCGTAGAAGCCCAATGCGTTCGCGAGACTGCCAATCAGGCGGTTTCGCGCTTTTATTTCGGACGAAACACGGAGGCAAGAGATGAAACTACACATATTCTTTGCGCTGATAGACGCGCTGATCCTGCTGGCATATCCGTTCGTTTTCATCCTGGCAAAGGCGCGCCGGCTTTTTGGTTTTAGGAGATAATAGCGGCATCCTGTCGTTGCGAGGAGGCAATCCGCCGCGCGGTATGTTCCAACTCAATTGGGGAGATCGTTACGTCGCGGCAAATGCCCCTCGCGATGACGGAATCCAAGGAGGTCTGCCATGCCGTCAATGAACGATGTATTGGGCGTCATCATGGGAGGGGGACGGGGATCGCGTTTGCACCCGCTCACCCAGTTGCGCTCGAAGCCCGCCGTGCCGATCGCGGGGAAATACCGCCTGATTGATATTCCCATCAGCAACTGCATCAATTCGGGGATCTATCGCATTGCGGTTCTGACCCAGTTCAATTCTGTTTCGCTCCACCGGCACATTTCCCAAGCCTACAACTTCGACGTGTTCCACACCGGCTGGGTGCAGGTCTGGGCGGCGGAGCAGACGCCCCAGAGCGCAGACTGGTATCAAGGCACGGCGGATGCAGTGCGGAAACAACTATTCGAGATCCAGGCGACGGGCGCGGAGTACGTGCTGATCCTGGCGGGCGATCATCTCTATCGCATGGATTACCGGGAGATGGCGGAACGTCACTGGGAGACGAAAGCCGATATAACGGTGGCAGTCCAACCCGTCGCGCGAAGCGAGGCGTCCCGTTTCGGCCTGTTGAAGGTCGAGGCGGACGGTCACATTGCATCGTTCGTCGAAAAGCCCAAGGACCCTGAAGTCCAGAAAGAATTCGTCAGCCGGGACGACCCGGAGCGTCCCTTCCTGGGTTCGATGGGAATTTACATGTTCAGGACGAAGGTGTTGAACGACCTGCTCAATTATCATTTGCGGCAGGATGATTTCGGCGGCGAGATCATCCCCGAAGCCATCCAATCGCACGAAGTGTACGCGTTCGATTTCGACGGATACTGGGAGGACATCGGGACGATCCGTTCGTTCTACGAAACGAATTTGAAATTGACGAGCCCGAACCCGCCCTTCAACTTCTATGACGCCATAGCGCCGATCTATACGCACGCACGCTTTCTGCCCGGTTCGACCGTCGAAGACAGCGAGTTGAAGGACGTGTTGATCGCCGAGGGATGCCGTATCCGCAAGGCGAAGATCTCGCATTCCATTGTCGGTCTCCGCAGTCAGATCGCGGAGGGGACCGTGATCAAGGACAGCATTGTGATGGGCGCGGACTATTACAACATGGAAAAGCCGCGCGGCAGTATCCCGATCGGCATCGGCAGGAACTGCCGCATCGAATCCGCCATCCTCGATAAGAACGCGCGCATCGGCGATAACGTGACGATCCTGCCCTTCCCGCGCGAGCACAAGGACGTTGACGGCGCGCTCTATTACGTGCGCGACGGGATCGTGGTGATCGCGAAGGACACGGAGATACCCGCCGGCACGAGGATCGCACCCGCCTAACATACTTGCCGGGGTTTTTGGCTTGACATTCCCCAGACAGGGGAATACACTTGGCGTCGGTTGGGGAGTAGCCATGGCGCACCGTCGAAGATCCCGTTTTGCGGGCGCCAACGAGTTGTCGTCAGGACATGGCAAAAAACGCCATCGGCAACCCGTAGCGCATCAAAAGCGTTTGGCGAGACCATCACGCAGGCGTGGTGGTCTCGCTTTTTTTTGCCAGACCGTCGCCGACGCCATATTGCATAACACACAGTACACGACAGGAGATCATTGTATGGCTCAAGAAGATGAAAAGACGCGTCGTAAGGAATGGCACGCGCTCGAAGTTGACAAGGTATTCAGGCAACTTTCATCAGGCAGGGAGGGATTATCCTCACAGGAGGCGGCGGAACGACTTTCCAGGCACGGACCGAACGAACTGTTAGCCGCCCGTCACATTTCCCCCTGGGAGATCCTGCTCGAACAATTCAAGAACGTTTTGATCATCATCCTGCTCATCGCCACCGCGCTTTCGGCGTTTCTGGGCGAGGGTGTGGATGCGATCGCCATCGCCGTGATCGTTTTGTTCGCGGTCGGGCTGGGATTTGTGCAGGAGTACCGCGCCGAACGCGCCATCGAAGCGCTGCGCAAGATGGCGGCGCCGACCGCCTCCGTCTTGCGGGACGGCGAAGAGGAGGAAATTCCTGCGCGGGAAGTGGTGCCGGGCGACGTGGTCATCCTGCGCGCGGGCGACAAGATCCCGGCGGACGCGCGTTTGATCGAAGCGGTCAACCTGCAAGCGGAGGAAGCCGCGCTCACCGGAGAATCCGTTCCGGTCGAGAAATCCACGCAGCCGGTCGGCAACGGCTCCCTTGCCCTGGGCGATAGAAGGAACATGGTCTATGGCGGCACGGCAGTGACGTATGGACGCGGGCGCGCGGTCGTCACCGCCACCGGCATGGGAACGGAGTTCGGCAAGATCGCCCAGTTGTTGCAAACGGTGGAAAGCGGAAAGACGCCCCTCCAGGAAAACCTGGACAAGGTTGGAAACGCGCTGGCGCGCGCTGCGTTCGTCATCGTGGCGATCATCGCAGGCGTCGGTTATTTCCGCGGGCAGCTCCTTATTGACATGATCATCTTCGGCATTGCGCTGGCGGTGGCGGTGGTGCCTGAGGCGCTGCCTGCGGTGGTCACCATTTCGCTCGCCATCGGTGTGCAGAAAATGGTCAAACGTCACGCGCTGGTGCGCCGCCTGCCCGCCGTCGAAACGCTCGGCAGTACGACGGTTATTTGCACCGACAAGACCGGCACGCTGACCAGGGATGAAATGACCGTGCGAAGGGTGTTTGTCGCCGGACATTTGTTGAACGTCTCGGGAGCCGGTTACGATCCGAACGGAAATTTTTCCTCGAATGGTTCGTCCCTCGAACCTTCCGACCAGTTGAAGGAGTTGCTGCGCGGCGCGGCTTTGGCGTCCGACGCGCGCATCGTTTTCAACGAGGCGGATAGACGCTGGCGCATCAAGGGCGACCCGACCGAGGGCGCGTTGGTGGTGGCGGCTGCCAAGGCAGGCGTGAAGAAGGCGGAAGTGGACGAGCAGTACCCGCGCGTCAATGAAATCCCCTTTACCTCCGAAACCAAACGCATGACCACCCTGCATAGGATGGACGGCAAAGTGGTCGCCTATTCCAAAGGCGCGCCGGAGATCATCCTCGAAACCTGCGCGCGCCAACTCACCGCCGAAGGAGAGATCGAGCTCGACGCGGCGGGCAGGGAACGCATCTTCGCCGCCGCGCAGGAGATGGCAAACGACGCCTTGCGCGTCCTTGCGGTCGCCGCCCGCAGGGAGGCGACCATCGAGAATGCCGAAGCCGGGATGACCTTCCTCGGACTGCTGGGTATGATTGACCCGCCGCGCATCGAAGCGAAAGAGTCCATCCGCACGTGCGAAAAGGCGGGTATCAAGGTGGTAATGATCACAGGCGACCATCCGCTCACGGCGCAGGCGGTGGCGCGTGAATTGAGTTTGCTCAAGACCGGGCGCATTGTGACCGGCTCCCAACTGGACGCGATGAGCGACGAAGAATTCGATGAACAGGTGGATGAGATCGAAGTCTACGCGCGCGTTTCTCCGGCGCATAAATTGAGGGTTGTCACCGCCCTGCAAAAGAAGGGTCACATCGTCGCCATGACCGGCGACGGCGTGAACGACGCGCCCGCCCTCAAGAAAGCCGACATTGGCATTGCGATGGGCATCACCGGCACCGACGTGACCAGGGAAGCCGCCGCCATGACGCTCACCGACGACAACTTCGCCTCCATCGTCGCGGCGGTGGAGGAGGGACGCGGCATCTTCGGCAACATCAAGAAATACCTGATGTACCTGCTCTCTTCGAATATTGGCGAGATCGGTTTGATGGCGGGCGCGACGTTGCTGGGTTTGCCCATCCCCCTGCTTGCGGTTCAGATCCTGTACGTCAACCTTGCCACCGACGGTTTGCCCGCGCTGGCGCTCGCAGTGGACCCGCCCGAGGAGGATTTGATGCGCCGCGCGCCGCGCAATCCCCGCACGGGCATCTTCACCCGCCCCGTCGTTACGCTCATGGCAATCGGCGGCGTGTGGTCCGCGTTCGTGAATCTCGGTCTTTTCATTTGGGCGAAGAACTCAGGACGAAGCATCGAAGAGGCGATGACCATGACCTTCGTTTCGCTGGTGTTGATCCAGTTCTTCAAGGCGTACAACTTCCGCTCCGACCGCAATTCGGCATTCCACAAACCCTTTTCCAACAAATGGCTTAACATCGCGATCGCGTGGGAATTGATGTTATTAAGTCTGATCGTTTACCTGCCCGTCCTGCACGAGCCGTTCGGCACGTTCAGCCTGACCCTCGTGGACTGGCTCATCATCCTCACGCTTGCCGTCACGGTTTCGCCCGTGCTGGAACTCGCAAAATGGATGGAACGACGCGGCTGGTTTGGAAAGATGACGAATTGATTTGCGGACGTCACAATGGAACGTTACGCAACACGTGCCACCCAACACCTGCCGCGTCTCTATTTGACGTGAAACGTTCTGCGATGAATTTCCGACGATCCCAGCCGCTTCAACGCGGACCGATGAGCCTGCGTGCCATACCCCTTGTTTTTTCCCAGCCCGTAGCCGGGGTGACGCGCGTCGAGCTCGCGCATCAACGCGTCGCGTTCGGTCTTGGCAAGGATGGAAGCGCAGGCGATGCTCAAACAGCGCGCGTCGCCTTTGACGAGCGACTTTTGAGGAATTTTCAGTTGAGGGAGCTCGAGGCGGAAATCGGTGAGCAGGTATTGAGGGGATAACGACAGCTGATGCAAGGCGCGGATCGCGGCGAGATGGGTCGCGTTCACGATGCCCTGCATGTCAATTTCCTCTGCGGAGGCAAATCCCACGCTCCACGCCAGGGCGGTCTCGCGGATGCGCGGCGCAAGCGACTCCCGCTTGAGCGGAGTCAACTGCTTGGAATCACGCGCCCCAGCCAAAGGTCCGGAAAGAAGCGTTTTGTCGCCTGGCAGGACCACCGCCCCTACGGATACGGGTCCAGCCAGCGCGCCGCGCCCGGCTTCGTCCAATCCCGCAATGTAAAGCAAGCCCTCCCCCCAAAGTTTTAGTTCAAAGGAAAGATCGGGGTCAACGCGTTTCATCGTCGTAAAGCCCGCGCCGCGCATTGGCGCGGATGCGGAAGATGTCGCCGATCATCCGCAACGCGTCGCGCAGGGCGCTGACCTTGCTGTCGCCATGATGATACCAGTGAATGGGAATTTCGATGATGCGATGGCCGCGGCGGCGCGCGATGTAGAGCAGTTCGATGTCGAACGACCAGCCGTGAAGCGTCTGGCGGCGGAACACGTATTCGGCGACGTCGGCGCGGAAGCATTTGAAGCCGCATTGCGTATCGTTCAAGCCGGGCAGGATCAACGCCTGGATGATGAAGTTGATGCCGCGCCCGCCCAGGTGACGATAGACCGGTTCGTTGTATCGCACCGCGCCCTTCGCTTCGCGCGAAGCGATGGCGATCTCGAAATCATCCAGCGCCGGAGGGATGAATTTCGAGATTTCCTCGACGGGCATCGAAAGGTCGGCGTCGCACATGAAGCGATATTCCCCTTGCGCTGCGAGCATCCCGCGTTTGACCGCCGCGCCCTTGCCGCGTTCGCTCTGGATGACGCGGACGTTCCCATGCTCTCGGGCGAACTGCCGGGCGATTTCGTACGTTCTATCGCCGCTGCCGTTTTCGACGACGATCACTTCGGATGAAAACGATTGTCCTTCGAGGAAACGAAGGATCTGCTCCAACGCACCGGGCAATCGGTATTCCTCGTTGTGCGCGGGGACGATGATGGAAAGTAATGTGGACAAGGGATGCGCCGGGAAATTCAAAAAACGGGGACCTGTTCCAACTCGTCGCGCTCCGCTTCGTCGCGCGTCGTAATGAACTCCCTGCCGTCACGGTTGACCAATTTTACAGGTTTGCCCTCCTCGAAGGTTCCCGCCCAGAATTCCCTGCGTTCGCCCGTCAGGAATCGCTTTCCGTTTTTGAGGCGTTCCACGAGTTCCTTGCGGCTGACCAGGACATTATCCGAAAATGCGGCGCCGCGTCGTTCGTAGGCGCGCACCGTTACGATCTGTCCATTCTTGTAATGGACGGCTTCTATGATTCCATCGTATTTTTTTGCCATGTTATTCTCCATGTGGATTTTAGCATTAAACAAATTCACCGTCATTGCGAGTCCGAGGGACGAAGTAATCGCCTCCGCGTCGGTGCGGATGGCTTCGTCGCACAATCACTCCTCGCAATGACGGTGTTCTTTTGTCGGGGCGCCGGGATTCGAACCCGGGACCTCTTGCTCCCAAAGCAAGCGCGCTAACCGGACTGCGCTACGCCCCGATACGATAAGTGCGACGAGTATAATGCTTGGGATGAGTACCCGTCAAGCAACATTACAGACGACGATCCTTCTCACGCTTCTCGCGGGACTGGTCGCCTGTTCGCCGTCCAACCAGCCTTTCCCCACCCCGACTCTTATCCCCCCAACCCCCGAACCGACAAACACGTTCACGCCCTCGCCTCCAACCGAAACGCCAACCCCCACGCCGCTGACCTGCCTCACCCGACCCGGCCGCGTAGAGGAAGGTCTGCTCGAAATCACAACCCCTCCGCAGGCATATTTCATCTACCTGCCTCCATGCTACGACGAAAAAACGGACCAACGTTACCCCGTCCTCTACCTTCTGCATGGACAAACCTACACCGCCGATCAATGGATCCGCCTCGGCGCGGTAAATGCCCTCGATGCCCTCATCCTCTCCGGCGAAACACAACCCTTCATCATCGTCTTCCCCGATGACCGCTACTGGAACCTCCCGCCCGGCGCGGGATTCGGTCAACGGCTTGTGGACGACCTCATCCCGCACATTGACTCCGCCTACCGCACCCTGCCGGATCGAAATCACCGCGCCATCGGAGGCTTATCGCGCGGGGCAGGCTGGGCGCTGCGGCTGGGACTCACCCGCTGGGACCTGTTCAGCGTCATCGGTCTGCACTCCCTTGCCGTGCTTCAAAACGACAAGACGCAAATTGACAAATGGCTCGCGAACCACGGCGCGTTTCGTGGAAGAACGTTTCAACGCAAATGAACTTCCCCACGAATGGCGTCTCTACAACGGCGCGCACACGGAGGAATACTGGCGCGCGCACGTCGAAGAATACATCGAATGGTACGCGACTCAATGGCATGGAGCGCCATAGCAACTCTACACACAACGCAACACGTACTACGCAACACGATATAATCCTCCCATCCAGGAGCTTACTTATGAACATCCTCGTCACAGGCGGGGCGGGCTACATCGGCTCCGCCACAGCCGAAGCGTTGCTCAAGGCGGGACATGCCGTCACAGTTTACGATTCGCTCGTCACGGGACACCGGCAGGCGGTTCCCCCCGAAGCCAGGTTCATCGAAGCCGATCTGTCCGATAGCCACGTTCTGGCGGAAACG
>SZPG01000078.1 GCA_030263595.1 Chloroflexi bacterium CFX6 | reverse complement strand
TTCGGGGTCGAGATAGATCGAGTCGTAGGGGCAGGCTTGCATACAGGATTTGCAACCGATGCAGATGCTCGGGTCGAACTCGACGATGCCGTCGTCACGTTGATACATCGCGGTGACGGGGCAGATGCGCACGCACGGCGGGTTGGCACAGTGGTTGCAGCGCGTCACCTGAAAGCGGCGGCGCACGTCGGGGTACGAACCCGTCTCAACATATTTGACCCACGTGCGATACACGCCGAGCGGCACCTGGTTCTCGGATTTGCACGCAGTGGAACAGGCATGACATCCGATACATTTGGATTGATCAATGAGGAAGTTTCACGGAGGTACACGGATTTTCTATTTTAAAAATCCATCCGTGAGAATCCGTGCGCGAAGCGTCCGTCCAATCCGTGTACAAGAATTTAAGCGGCTTGTGGTGGGGTGACCGCGTTCATGATGGCGGTTGTGAAATCGGCAGGCGTGACACCAGGCGATTGGATTTGCAAACGATAATACGCCTCTTCGATTTTCGACTTGAGCGTTTCGGGCGTGGCGGCGACCCCGCGTAGCGACTGTTCGAGAGCGCCGACCGCGAAGACGGGGAGCAATGTGAAGTCGCCAGAGATGGTGACGTCGTCAATGCGACCTTCGCTCAAGCGGGCGATGACTCGGATCAATCCGCCCTGTGACTTGAACGCGGCCTCGACGATGTGTACATCCTGATGGATTTTCACGCCCTGCTGTTTGAGTTGACCCTTTTGCCTTCGTAAACTTCCATGCCCAACGCTTCGGAGACTTTCTTCATATAAAGGTCTTTGACCATCACGCGATCAGGCATTGAGCCGAGTTGTTCGGTCATCGTGGTCATGTACGCTTCGAGCGACTCGAAAATCTTGTCGCGCATTTTCTCGGAGGGGACTTTCAGCACATGCGACATGGTCTTCTTGTCGAAGGTGTACATCAGGCTGCCGACGAGAATCTCCGCAATGCCCATCTGCGCCGCGCCCGTGCCGCCGATTTTCTTTCCATTCACATGCACATCGTTGATCGGGCGATGGTTGGCGGGGATTCCCAATTCCTGATAAGTGGCAACCAACGGATCAATGTAAAGTTTGAATCGTTCTTCGAGCGTGGCGGGTAAATCTTCCTTGTGGAATATCCACTGCGTAAAGAGTTGACCGTTGTCCAAATACACCGCGCCGCCGCCGACCTCGCGGCGATAGATGGGGAGTCCGTGCGCGGCGCAGTAGTCCAAGTCCACTTCTTTTTGGATGTCTTGATGGTAGCCCACGCACACACCATGATGATGGTGTTCGGCGTGTCTTGTTTCATGGCGTACCCGACCGCGTGATAAACGGTCTGCGAACGGAGCGGGGATACGCCTTCCATGTAGAGCAAGCGAGATTGCTTTGCTTCCTTCGGTCGCTCGCAATGACATGTCAGTCTACACATCTCAAACAATTGACCTTCAATTCTCTGATTCTCTCTTTGTATCTCTCCGCAGCCGCTTCACCCGTGACGAGATGGCTGGACTCCGCTTCGAGATTCGTTGGTCTCACTTTGACCAACCAACCAATCCCATACGGGTCTTTGTTCGTGATCAAAATGTCGCGAGCGAACCCGCTTTCATTCGTCTCGACGATCTCGCACGAGAAAGGCGCAGGGAACGGTCCCACCCACTTGGCGGACTCAATCGTCGCCAACGCTTTGCCCTGCTCCACTCGCTTGCCGACATTCCGAAAACTGATCGCCGCGATCTTTCCGCAACGCGTCTGCGCGACATCGGTCATGCCGAGAGTCGCAATGTCGCCATCGAAGCGAATCCATACATCGCGCTCGATGTCGTAGGTCAGGTCTTCGGGGATATCGCAGGCGTAGAAAATCACAGTTATCAGTCATCAGTCATCAGTGAACAGTAACCAGTTCAGCCAAAGACTGTTCACTGGTTACTGATTACTGATCACTCGAAATTGAGATTCTGCTCTTCCATAAACTTCTGATACGCCGCGACCGCCGCCTCGCCCGTGACGAGTGCAGCGGATTCGCCAGCCCAATCGGTGGGTTTGAGTTTGACGAACCAGCCTTCGCCGTACGGGTCGTTGTTGATCAATGACGGATTAGCCTTCGCCGTTTCGTTGACTTCCACGATCTCACCCGTGACTGGAGAAGTAACAGGTCCCACCCATTTGCCGCTTTCCAAAGTTCCAGCGCTCTTGCCCTTCTGCACCGTGCGCCCGATTTCCTTCGGCGTGACGTTCACAATGCCCTTCGCCAGGTGTTGCGCCACGTCGGTGATTCCAATCGTCACATTGCCGTCCGCTTCGAGTCGCGCCCAGGCATGTTTCTCCACCCAGTAGTGACGATCTTCAGGAATGTTACATCCACGAACTGTTGCCATGAGTTTCTCCTTTTCGTACCGCGACATTCATGTCGCTGATGTTTGCGAGATGAATCTCGCGCTACGATTCTCCATGTTCGCCTTGCAGATGATACAAGAGCAGATCGAAAACGACCAACCGAATCTCATACTCATACTCTAGCACAAAACTCGGGTCGCGGCGCGCCTTCTTTGTGACCTGCTCGTAACTCGCGCCGCATACGGGACAGGTCACGATGTAAAACGTGTGACCCGTGAATTCATCCACGCCGACACCCAGCGTGTCGCCGTGAGTCTCTGCAAGGTGGGTGTGGACTTCGGAGCGTTTACCGATAAAGTCGCAATAGGGACATTTGAACATATATTTCTCTGCGTAGCTGCCGTTTTACCAATCCTTATCAATCTCAATCAACGAATTATCGTTGAACTCGTAATTGCGATAACTCGAATACGGGTATTTTGCTGGATCATCCACCATCCCCGCGCGGACGGGATTCATGTGGATGTAACTCAACTTCTCGCGCAGAAATTTTTCGGTGAAGATGAATTGCTCCCAAAACGAATCCTGCCAAACCTTTTTCTCGGCTCGTTTCGTCTCTTCGCCTGACTCCTGGAAATGAGCGACCCAATCGGTCTTGCCTTCCAATTCCGCTTGTCGTGCAATCCTGCCCGATGTGAAGCGTTTGAAGTCGCGCATGAAATCGGACACGACGGAAGAATCGCCAGTCGGATAAATCAGCAGGTGCAAGTGGTCAAGCATGATAACGTAACCGAGAAGTTTGCATTTGAATTGGTAACGATAGAAATTCAGGCTGTCCAGAATCGGTATGATGAAGGATGGCGTCGTGAAGATTTTCAAACGCCCGTACACGTTTGTTGTAATGTAGTACACCGAGCCTTCCATGCGGATTCGTGGATACATGATGCTCCTTGTCTGCGTAGGTTGCGTTCTCTAACGCAACTGTGTCCATCGGCGTTAGAGAACGCCGATTACGCGAGTGTTGGTGGTTGGCGCAACCCGTGGACGCCAGAGAGCGTCCACTACGCGGCGGGTGCGGGGACTGGTTCCTCAATTCCGACGGCTTCCGCCACCAACTGAATAATATCGCGGACTTCGATCTTGCCTTCGTTGCCTGTGGTCTTGACCGCGTCGGAGTACATGATCATGTCCTTCGGACACGTGACAATGAAGAGTTGTTTCTTGTCACTGGCGTTCGCTTCAAAGGTGGACAACGCTTCCTTGATTCGATTCTCGGCAGGACGTTCGCCAGGCGCGACCTTGCCCATCCAGATCTGACCGCCGCCCGCGCCGCAGCAGAACGAGTTTTCGCAGTTGCGCGGCATTTCGACAAATTCCACGCCGAGCAGTTCGAGCAGTTTGCGCGGAGCGGTGAATCCGCCGTTGTAGCGTCCGAGATAGCATGGGTCGTGGAAGGTGACTTTGTAATTCGTCAACTTATTCTTGATGGTGAGTTTGCCTTCTTCGAGCAACTTGAGCAAAGTCACGGTGTAATGCTTCACTTCAAACTTCCCGCCGAATTGCGGATACTCGTTCTTGAGCGTATTGAACGAGTGCGGGTCGGTGGTGACGATCTGTTTGAATTGCGCTTTGCCGAACGCTGCCATGTTCTGCTCGACGAGTTGCTCGAACAAACCTTCCTCACCCACGCGGCGCACATCGTTGCCTGCGTTGGACTCGTTTTGGTAGAGAATGCCGAAGTCGAGTCCAGCCTGATTGAAAATCCGCGCGACCATTTTGGTATTCGGAACGACGCGCTCATCGAATGACGCGGTATCGCCGACAAACCAGAGATGTTCGACGGGTTCTTCGGTCGCGTTCTTGACGGGGAATTCCATCTCCTTCGCCCAGCGTCCGCGCAGACGTTTGCCTTTGCTCATCCAGTTGCCGTTGGTGGCGAGAGATTGAAGCGCGTTCTGCACGCCGCTGTCAATTTCGTAACCGTCAATCAACATGCGACGACGAATGTCCACGATATCTGCCATCGGTTCGTTGCCGACAGGACACACGCGGACACAGGCGTAACAAGTTGTGCAAGACCAAACAGCCTCAGGGGAGATCACAGTCTCAGTAAGCGGGAGCAGCAATCGGTCGGGGTGAGAGCCGAAGGTCGCCTCCTTGAGGAGATAACGCTTGTTCACCTCCAATGCCGAAGGCGAGAGCGGTCGCCCGTAAAAATCCGCCGGGCAGACATCCTGACAGCGATTGCATTGCACGCAGGCATAAGAGTCGAGAATCCTTTTCCACGAAAGATCGTGAAGATATTTCGCACCTGGATCAAATTTTTGTCCATCGATCACTTTCAACGGAATCGCGGGGTCGAGTTGACCGCGCGGATTCTGTTTGGCGAGTCCGAGATTGATGGGCGCGACCGAAAAATGTGTGTGCTTGCTGCGCGTGATGTACGGGACGATGAACATCACCCAGCCAATGCTGATCCACCACGCGACGTGAACGCCCGTTCGCGACGCGCCGAAGAGGCTATTGATGGAACTCGCGATCGGCATGAACGGATCCGCGCCCGCGTCGAGACGGAACGCTTGAGCCGAGAGGCGCGCGATGACGTGCATGATGACGAAGACATCCACGATGAGCGAGTCTTTCGCCTGCCCGTTTTTCACTTTGGGATCGAGCAAGACGTTGTCGCGATAAGTGAGGCGTTTGTCTTTGACGAAGAATCGGCGCACGAGCATGAACGTGATGCTGAACAGCAGCGCGCCGCTCATCAGGTCCGCGATGAGGTTGAAGGCGTTGATGATTCCCGAATTGAGGAACGGGAACGCGAGATGTTTGCCGCCATAGACGAGATCGAAGCCAGGGATGAGTCCTTCGAGCACGTCCACAAGGTTGACGAACGCGTACGTGATGAGACCGAAGAACAATCCCAGGTGAATCGCGCTGACCCACTTGCGCGCTTTGAAGATGGTCTGCTGGAACAAAACAGTTATCGCCGCTTTGAGCAAACTCGCAGGGATGTTCTTCAACTCAGGCGCGGGTCGTCCCTTGCGCACTGAGTCGACGATCGTTTTGACGCCGTGAAAAAAGAACCCCGCCGAAACCAGCGCCAATGCAACGAACACAATTTTTTCAATTGTTGTGAGCAACGTGCCCTCCCAGTTTCATGTCATTGCGAGCGCAAGTTGCAAAGCAATCTCCTCTTATGCGTGTGAATCTCATTGAATAGTTCTCTCAATTTGAAATGGGAGATTGCTTCGTCGCAAAGAACGCTCCTCGCAATGACATCAGAGTAGTTCCAACATCGCCTCAGCCACTTCAAACAAATCCGCTGTCGCGCCGTAGTGTGCAACGTTGAATATCGGCGCTTTCTTATCGGTGTTGACCGCGATGATCAACTCGGCGGACTTCATCCCTTCGAGATGTTCAGGCGCGCCGGAGATTCCGAGCATGAGATACAACTTCGGCTTGACCTTGAGGCCCGACTTGCCAACCTGACGCGTTCGCGGCAGCCAACCCGCGTCCACAACGGGACGTGAAGCGGACACGACCGCCCCAAGTTTTCCCGCCAACTCTTCGGCGAGTTCGATGTTCTCCTTGCCGCCGATGCCGCGACCAATCGAAACCAACTTCGACTGTGCGGTGATGTCCACGTCGCCAGCCGCAGGCTTGACCATCTCGACGAATTTCGTTTTCAATCCATCGAGCGAGACGGGCGAAGTCATCGTTGTCGCCGCCATTGATCCCTGCCCCGCCTCAACCGCGAACGATCCCGCGAGACACGCCACAATCGCCATGTCATCTTCGGGCGCGACATCCGCCATCAACCTGCCGCCATAGACTTGACTCGTCACGATCAGCGCGCCATTTTCCACGCACAAATCTTTAGCATAAGCGACACACGGCTTGCCCGTCCGCGCCGAGAGCCACGCGGCGATGTCCATGCCTGTGGCTGTCCAGCCGAACATGACCAGCCGCGGGGACTTCTCCTTGACCAGCGCTTCGATGACTTTCCCATACGCTTCGGGATTGAATTGACTCAGCGCCGCGTCGTCAATGTGGATGGTCGAATCGGACGCGAACACATTCGCCGCGACTCCGCTTCCGACTACGACCGCGACTGCCTGCCCTCCCAAAGCCGACGCCAACTCTTTGGCTTTCCCTACCAACTCAAACGACACATCGGAAAACTTGCCATCCATGTGCTCGGTGATTATGAGAATGTCATTGCTCATGTGTACTCCTCTTTTGTACACGGATTTCACTGATTGCACGGACTCTCACGGATTTTTTTAAATCTTTCCGTGTCCATCCGTGAAATCCGTGTGATCCGTGTACAGGTTTTTCTCTTTACGCCAATCCCTTGCTCTTCAACAACTCCACGATCTTCGCCGCGACTTCCTTCGACGAGCCCGTCAACATCTCGGCGTGACCCGTCACTACGGGCGGAGCCATCTTCTTCATCGTCAACCCCGCGCTGGCTTCACCCGATGGCGCGACCTTCTCAATGGTCGCGGTCTGCGCGATTTGGCGGACTTTGCTGATCGGCGCATAGCGCGGCGGCTTGGACGCGGCTTGCACACCGACCACCATCGGCAACGTCACCGCGTACTTCGCGCCAACTCCGCCTGCGAATTCCTTGTTGACGGTCGCGGTATGGTCAGAGACTTCGACCGAACTGACTCCGCCGATGTACGGCATATCGAGATACGCGGCAATCATCGGTCCGATTTGACCGTCGAGGTCGTTGGAGGCTTGGACGCCCGCGAAGACAATGTCAGGAGAGAGTCCCTTGATCGCTTCCGACAGCCATTTGGCTTGTTGATGTGAATCCGCGCTCGGGTCATCGCCTGTTACTTTCACGGCTTTATCCGCGCCCTTTGCCAGCGCGAGATGAAGCACGTTATCCAGTTCCCCGATCATATCCACCCCGACGACCGTCACCGTCCCACCGACGGCTTCTTTCACCAGCGCCGCCTGCTCGATGGACTGCTCGTCGAATTCGTTGAGCACGAAATCCACCGAGTCGAAGTCCACGTTGTCCCCTTTGACGGGCAAATCATCGGCAATGCTGGGGATGTGTTTGATGGCTACTACGATATTCATTCAGAAAATCTCCTTCGATTCACGATACTTGGTTGATGCGATAGCAGGATACTCTTATCCCAAAAATATAAATAAGACCACGACATAATCGAGTGTTACACTTTTGAATTCATGGGTCGAACCACTTTACGATGATCCCTCAGTAATGGGATTCGACCCATCCAAAAACATTGCCAACGCAAGTTCACACCTGCACTTTAACTTCGTATGCACCTGGGGTGGGTTGCGCCGCCAGAACAGCCGCGAACTTAGCCATCTGTTCTTGTAGAGCGCCGCTGGTCTGGACTGCTGTTCGATCGGCTTCTGTTTCCCAAACGCTGATTCCAAGACCTTTTCCAGTAGCAGGATCTATCAATAGAAGCGCGCTCTTGAAACCGCTCATTTGCTGATAAGCGGGAACAACAGAGTCGCGGAAGATGGATGCCGCTTCATCTACCTTGTCGAGCTGAATTTGGCTTGAGACCGCAATTGCATACATGGTAAAACTCCTTTGAAAGTTTGGCTCATATCAGGACGGATGCCGTACCAATAAATGATTGGCTGTAATCGGCAAAAAGTACAAGACAATTTATTGGAAATAAATGCCTCCTTTCGGGAATTATGTGTCCGTTTCTTTGTGCAGACATGTGGATAACAATTGCTACGCCTACTCACCTCGCATTGATCTATCCAACAACTCCAAAATATCCAACACACCCACATGCTCATTCCCCGTGGACTTGACCGCATCCTCGAAGCGCGAAAGCGCATGGTAGTGTGCTTGGCTGTGAACGAGTCCATCCACATGCCGCCGCCGCCACCGCCGCAGCAATATCCGTTTTCGCGGTTGCGTCCCATCTCGACCAGTTCCACACCTGGGATGGCTTGAAGCAATTTGCGCGGCCCGTCGTATTCGCCGTTGTGACGTCCGAGATAGCACGGGTCGTGATAGGTTATCTTTTTGTTGACAGGATGTTTGAGCAACGGCTTGAGTTGGTCAAGGTAACGAGCCAGGAATGTTGTGTAATGCACAACAGGTCGCTCGAAGCCGTACTTGGGATACACATTCTTGAAGGCGTTGAGTTCGTGCGGACCAGTAACTACGAGTTCTTTCCATTCGTACCGCTGGGAGTCGGCGTCGTCTTTTTCTTCTTTGCCGAGAATGGCGAAGTCAATGCCGAGTGCGGTGAAAATGCGCGCCGCCGCAGCCGCCGCGTCGATGCCGCGTGGATGATACGAGGGGTATGAGCCGACATACCACAACACATTCACAGGGCGACCCAGGTCTTTGATGATTGGCACAGGCACACCCGCGGATTGAATCCACGCATCGCGTTTGCGCTGAGGTTGTCCAAGAGGATTTCCGCTTTTCGCGGTATTCTCAAACGCCTGCTGCAATTCAGGCGGGACAAACTTGCCATCGAGAATCGCCTGTTCGCGCGCGGCAGGCATGATCTTGACCATGTTCACTTCTTTGGGACACACCCGCAGACAGTTGGCGCAAGTCGTGCAGAGCCACAGTTCGGGCGCTTCGGTGAGATCCATGCCTGTTTGGGCGTAGCGATACAACTTGCGAGGTCCGTAGTTGCCGACCACGTCCACAGGGCAGACGGCGACGCACTTGGCGCACTGATAACAATTTGCAAACGATTCTGCGTTCGGGATGTCTGCAATTTTTTCGATGAGTTCGGGTGTGTACTCAGTGATGACCCGCTGTTCGAACATGCGGTTCCAATGACCTGATATATCCACGCCGTCCACGACGACGTGTTCTTTTTCCACTGCTACTGCTTTTTGATACTTAACCGTCATAATCTGTGATCTCCTGTGTCATCGCTTGTGCGTTAGAGAACGCACACTACGCGCTAAACGTATTATTTCTCCTGCGTAGCGGACGTTCTCCCCTGGCGCCGCCCGCCAGGGCAGGTGTAACGTCCGCCTGCGAGCGGGGCTAAAGCCGCCTGCTCAGTTCGTGGAAGCCCTTCGGGCTGATGGTCGAGTCCGTTTCAACGGACTTTCATGTACTGAGGCAGGACTTTAGTCCGCCGAACCACAACCATCACACAACTCGATCTCCATCACGCATTCTCCCTCATCCCCAGCCCTTCTCCCGGTGGGAGAAGAGAGTCGAGTCCCCTCTCCCTTTGGGAGAGGGTTAGGGTGAGGGGATTTTCTTCAATCCCAACAACCTCCGCGCCATATTCGGCAGGGACGGCAATAACTCGTTGAAATCTCTGCTCAAGCGCCAACTCGTCGAGCCGTACATGTACACGCCATAGGCACATGCGAGAAATGCGCTGTTCGCAAACGGAGCGCGTTTGTCGTTGCTCATCAACTCATCCGTCCACAGACCTGTGCCTTCGGCGAACTTCATGCTCATCGCAGTGACCGCGCCGACGCGGGCGTATCCATCTGCAAGATTATCTGCCAACAGGTTATGTGTACTTCCTGCAAGTAATGGAAGAATTCCTGTTCCTGTAGTTGGATCCCAAAGCCAGCGAGTCCATAGCCAGTTATCTTTCGGCGATGTGTTGTGTAAAAGTCCAGTGGCGAGTTCGAGGGCGAGACGTGTATCGAGCGCATTTAGTTTTTCGACAAAGGTTGCAACTCGCACAGGTGTTGGCATACCGCCGTTGAGTAATTCTTTGAAGATAGAAAAGTCGCTTTGCGCGAAGTAATTGGTAATTGTCCTTGCATTCGCTTGCATTCGCTTTCGTGTGCGTGACCGCGGAAGCGATGTCAGCGAAGGAGGAGGCTAACGAAGCAGAGTCAAGCCGAAGTTCAGAAAAGAGGCGGGCGTGGCGTTCGGCGAGTTCATCCGCAATCGCAATCACATCCTCAGGCGCGACTTGTCCCAGCGCCTCCTGCAAGTTCGTTTGCAGTTCGGGGTCGTCGGGTCCCGTCTTTTGTTTGATGATGTGACTCTGTCGTTGATTCATAATTTGTGGCGCAAGTTGGCAACTTGCGCTACGCCATCACTTTATGCAGAGTTGCAACCGCACGCGCCGCGGCGAGACCCGCGCGCGAAATCGAATCATCCAAATCGGCGGGACCAGCCGCCGCGCCCGCGACAAAAATTCCAGGGCGCGATGTGGCGACAGGGTCAAGCCCCGACGCGCCGCCCGCTTCGATGAATCCATATTTATTTTGTTGAATGCCGAGCAATTGCGAGACGGCGCGCGTGCCCGCGCTCGGCTCCATGCCGACCGACAGCACGACCATATCCATCGTCACTTCCATCGGGCGCGACATCGTCGTATCTTCGCCGCGCACCAGCAATTGGTCGCCCTTCTTCAACACTTCGCTGATGACGCCCTTCACATAATTGACTTTATATTTTTCCTGCGCGGGCCAGTAGATTTCATTTTCCCAATAGCCATACATGCGCATGTCAATGTAAAAGATGAATACTTTCGAGTCGGGCAGTTGCTGGCGCAGTTCAATCGCCTGTTTGCTCGCGATGCCGCAACAAACTTTCGAGCAATACTCGTTGCCGATTTGTCTATCGCGCGAACCGACGCATTGGATGAACGCAATCTTCTTCGGCGCTTCGCCGTTCGACGGGCGCACGACGTTGTGTTCCTTCAACATCTTTTCCAAATCGGTCAGCGTGATGACGTCGGGAAACGAATAGTAGTTGTAGTATTGCGTGGCGCGACCAGGGTCGAAATGTTGGAAGCCTGTGGCGACGATGACCGCGCCCACGTTGAGGGATTCGGCTATGCCGCCCGCTTCAATCTCGACGTTGAAGTTGCCAGCCTCTCCAGACATTCCCTTCACTTCGGCTTGATACTTTACCTGCACGTTGACGTGACTCGTAACCGACGCGGCGAGTTCCGCCATCGCTTCGGACGCGTCGCGCCAGTGATGAGTTAACTTGGCGTAATTCTCGCGGTCGGGTGTGCCGCCGAGACGTTCGCGCTTTTCGATGAGTATCGCTTCCCCGCCAAGTTCCGCGACAGACCGCGCGGCTTCCAGTCCCGCAGGTCCCCCGCCGATGATGAGTACTTTGCCAGATGTCATGTGTTCCTCCAGATGTTCTGCGTAGAGGACGTTCTCTAACGTCCCTACTACAAGATACGAGCTACGTGTGTGGTAATTGGTAAATAGCAATTAGTGGTTTATGTCGGTGGTCGAGTAGCCCTGAGCCGCTGTGTTGAGCCTGCCGAAACAGTTCGTTGCGAAGGGCATATCGAGACCACCACTTTTCAAGAAATATTTTCTTTGCACGCTGTGTTATTTGCATACTACAAAATTGTGTCAGGTGACAACTCAGCATCCATCTCGCGGATAATGCGCTCCAACTCAATAAGGTCGGTGTCGGTTAAACGACGTGCGGGTTCTTGCCTATCTTGTGCTCCTGCTGTACCTGCTTGAGAGTCTTTTGCTAGAATGTCTGCCAGTTTCTCAGGTTCAGGCATTGGCAATCCACAATGCGACAATAAGGATTGAATAACAACCTGTGGTGTTGCTTTTAAATCTTCAAATCATGCAGAAGCAATTATTGCCCCATGTTGCCGAAGCCAACGACTGTCCTGCATGGTTGAGACCCACATATGCGCTACATACTCAATCCAACTAATTGAATTATTATGCGTCTTTAGATGTTTGTTCACGCTTGGAATCATGTAGCGAAAACTAGATTTTTCCAAACGGTCTCCCATGTTGTCATCTGATGACCCAAATGCACGACTAAAGGAATATGCCCAAGTAAGCGCATTTCGATACATAAAAAGTAATTTTGCCTGTGGAATGGTTTGATACAGCAAGTCGCTTACCGACAATACATAACTTCTGAACTTGAAAGCATAGTATTGATATCCTTGTTTCTGTGCATTGGAAGACATAATCATTATGCTGTCATACAACAGAGATGCAATCTCCATGTCGGTGCTTTGACCAGCAGTACGTGTCATCACTAATTGTGAGAAAACATCGGGTTCTGAAAAACTCACTATGGATGGATTTAGATTCATGACTTTACTAATTAAAGTCGAACCACAACGCCCAGTGGAATAAAACAGAATAACATGTTGCGGATTTACTTCAACCTTCTTGGCAAGATTACGAAGGGTGTCGTAAGGAACCGCAATTAATTTCTGTGCATGTTCATACTGAGCGATAAAGTAGAAAGGGGCTTGTAATAAATCAACATCGGGCGAGGTCTCTACAAATAATGCTCTCTGACTGGTATGGTCTAAGCAATACAAACTCAAATTGGATTTTTCCAAAACTACGCGGGGGTCAACGGATTGACCAACGTGGGTCTGAAAATCATCCGCGGAAACAATAGTAAACGGGCTGGTTTTCACTTTGGAATCAATTATCAATTCGTATGCTTCCATGAGAAATATCTTTTTGTTGGAATTTCAATCTCTTCTCGTTTTGCTTGCTGGCGATAGCCGCCTAACATGGTATTAAGTGTACACCACAGGCTTATCCGCATCCTGCCAGGTGATTCCAGATTTCGTCCCCGCGCGGATGGCGTCGAGGTCAGCCTGGAATTCATCCCAATACTTCTGCCAGTCGATTCCGAGTTTCTCCAAGAACGGACGCCAGTCCGTGGAGTGCCAATGGAACTGCACCACGCGGAAAGGATGCGCGCCCATCGCCAATGCCGCAACCTGCGCGTCGGATAAAACGGGGATGCCAACTTTACGGTCGTGTGCCTTCGCCGCAAATTGACTCTTGTCCAGTGTGGTCACACAGCCTGTGTCGTGAGTCACGGTCAAATCGGGATTGACTTCATTCTTCATCACTTCGATTTTCCGCAGGACGGCGAACGAACGCGTGAAGTCGCGTTGAACCAACACGTGACGAAAACCAAATCCACAGCAATCGAACCAGGTCGAGTAATCCGCGACATTGATGCCAAGCGTTTCAAGCAACGCAGTGACAACCGCCGTGCGTTGTCCGCCGTAGATTTCGGGGTCGTAGATGGCGTCCTCGGCGACGATCTTGTAGTAGTGACAGGCAGGATGCACCGTCGCGGTAATCGGACTCATGTCCACGAGTTGGCGTTCGGCAAATTTTTGCCGCATAGCGTAGACCCACTCGCTGTAATGCACAATCTCTTCAGGGATGACGAGCGGCTTACCCATCTTGTCGAGGATGCGGCGGACTTCGTCGCGCAATTCCTTGTGATGGACAAGTTGCTCGCGGATTTCCTTGTAATGTCCGAACGAGGTGCCGCAGTGAATCATCGGGAAGTATCCCGTCTCGTACGCGGCGGCAAAGTTGCGACTCATCACCGCAGCTTGTCCCACCGCGTTCGACGCGCCCGAGGCGTAATAATTCCAGCCTGTGCAGGAGGTCTGGTCGGTGGGATCGTGATAATCCAAATTGAATTGACGATGAAGCCAGAGAATGGACGAAGCATAACCAGGGATGTGTCCGCAGTGACCGCAGGATTTATGATGCCAGGTATGCTCGATGGGAATCTTCTTCTTGCGTCCGTACTTGGTTGTGAACTCGATATACGGCTCAGGGACTTTTTGAAGGACAATCTCGCCCTTCGCCTCGAGTTCGTGCAACAGTTCGTGCATGTCGTGAGTCGGCGCGGATTCCGCCTCGCGCGTGACGGGATGCGATTTCTTCTCAAGGATTTGTTCGACGGGGGTGAAGGTGTCGGTCATAACAAGTCTCCATTAAACTTATTATGTCGTTGCGAGGAGGGTTGAGGTGCGATAGCACCGAAATCCCGACGAAGCAATCTCCTGTTCAATGAGGGGATTGCTTCGGGATTTCGACGCTACCGCGTCTCAACCCTCGCAATGACATATGTTATCCTTCTTCAAGTTCCTCTTGCATTACCTCACTCAACAAATCATACAGACCTTCATCCAATTCCTTGATGATGTCCATGTTGCCCGATTCAAACCAAATCGTATACAGTTCAAGCAACGTCTTGCGATCCGTCCGCCAGGCGACATCGGTGAGTCCGCGAATCGAATCCATGGGAATCGCTTTGCGCCAGACGTGCATGTTCTCGCTGAAGTTCTTCACCCACGGACCCCAATCGGGGAAGAAATCGGGCTGGAGCATGTCAGGCGAGACCTGGTTGCCTTTGAGCATCACTTTGTAAATGACGCGGCTGTAGCCTTGCAGCGCGTCCTTCGATTCCTGCAATCCGTTTTTGAGGGAGACTTCGCGCAGAATCGTGACCAATCCCCCAGGGTTATTCTGTCGCGGACAACGCACACACGAGAAGCACTGCGCGCAGTTCCAGATATCTTCAGTGATGATGTCGTACACGCGTTCCACATCTTCGCGTGCGATGGCTTGCGCGATGACACGCGGGCTGAAGTCATAGAACCGCGCCGAGGGACATGCCGATACGCAAATCCCACACTCGTAACAGCCGTAGAGGAAGTCGCTGTAACGGATGTCGTTCTTGACTTCGAGGAAGAGGCGTTCTTTTTCCTCGTAAGTCACGTCAGGGTGACGATTCTCCGCTTTGCCTGGATTCCAGTTTTCAAGTGTAGTTGGCACGCGTGCCTCCTGTGTTCTGTCATTGCGAGGGTTGAGACGCGGTAGCGTCGAAATCCCGAAGCAATCCCCAACACGTTGAGGAAGATTGCTTCCCGTAGGCTCGCAATGACGAAAACCTTGTGTTTAAAACGCAATCACCGCATCCGCATGAACCGCCATGTCGTTGAACGCCGCGCCGCCGATCATCTCCACGCCTTCGATCATGTCGTCCATGGTGTAGCCGTGCAGATCGAGCGAAGGCTGGCAGACGAGCAGACGCACGCCAATCTCCTGCGCCTGATCAATAAAGTACTTGAGTTCCCTCCCGTTGCCGCCCTTGCGCGGGATGACGATCTTGTCGCCGTTGCCTTTCGCTACACACTGCGGGCCGTTCATCGTGAAATAGATGGCGACCTCGTTATCCATCGCCGCGCCCGCGGTGGCGAGGAAGAAGGGAGTCGCCGTTCGTTCAGGATCAGCCTCCCCGTGAGTCTGAACGTAGAGAATTTTCTTCACGTCAGGGTCGTTGGTTTTCCAAACGCTCATACTGCCCTCCAGGCTCAGACTTCCGAAGTCTCCAAAGACTTCGGAAGTCTGGATTGACTTAAAAACCTGCCGCCGCTTCCTGATCGGATGGATACATCTTGAACATCTGCATCATGCCGACGGTTCGCAGGACCGTTTCAATCGGTTCCGAAACGGACGCGAGGCGAACGTCCCCGCCCGAACCTTGAGCGTCCTTGAGCGCCTTGACCATCGCCCGCAGACCGGCGGAGGAAAGAAAATCAACACGTTGCAGGTTCAGAACGATTTTGTTCCTGTTGCTCCTCAGGAGTTTCGAAAGCGCGTTATCGAGTTCGGGGGCGGTCTCCGAATCGATGCGACCCTTGACGTTCATCACGGATACGCTTTGCGTGTTGTCGGTTTCAATCGAAAGTTTCGACACTTGGATTCTCCGCGGCTAGACGAACAACTGCACGTCGGCGTCCGAGGCGTATTCGAGGAAGGTCGCCGCGCCGCCGATCTCACATTCCTTGATGAAGTCCTCGCGCTTGAAGCCGAAGACGTCCATCGTCATCTGGCAGCCGATCATGCGGACATCCAGTTCGATCGCCATTTGACGCAGTTCCTCGACGCTGGCGACGCCCTTGTTCTCGAAGGTTTGCTTCATCAACGAGGTTGCCAGCGCGTTGAAACCGGGGACATTCGCCATGACGAGCTGCGGGATGGGCCAGTTGATGCTCTGGAATCCCTCGGGACCGAAGGGCATCTTCATCGGCATGGCGGGGTTGCCCACAGGCGTGACCGCCGCGGTCAGTTTCGGCTTGAGAAGGGTCAGCCCATAGAAGGTAAAGAAGACGCCCACCTCCCAGCCCATCGCGCCGGCGGCGGTGGCGAGGATGAAGGGTGGGTAAGCCCAATCTAAGGTCCCTTTCGAGGCGATCAGGGCGAGTCGCTTCGGGGCGTTCGGGTCGGACTTGGACATGTCAACCTCCGTAATTGGTCATGTCATTGCGAGCCTTTCCTGATACCGTACGTCAGGACGGTGCGGGAAGCAATCTTTTGTAACTCGAGGAGACTGCTTCGCTTGGTCTCGATATGGCGGACGAAAACCGCCTACTCGACCGGCGCTCGCAGCGACATACATATATTTATTTCATTCGACGAATATAAAAAACGAATTTGCCTTCGTCCTGCATGGAACGGAGCAATTCATTCCCCGTCTGCCTGCTCCAGGCTTCCATATCCGGCGGGGCGCCGGGGTCGGTGGCGATCATCTTCAACACCTGTCCCACTTCGAGCGTCTTGATCGCCTTGGATGTTTTCACCACGGGCATCGGGCAAAGCATCCCTGAACAATCCAATACCTGGTCTTCCTTGATCACATCCATCACGGGGAGCCTCCTTGTGCAAAAACTGACCCATCGCGAAGATTCGGTGGCGCGATATGCTTCGCACTGTCGCGTTTGGGGTGCGACTTGAAAGTCGCGTTACGATTGAAGCACATCATACTGAAATGCCTCCCGCCCGACCATCCCATGCGCAGGGGATTTTCCCTCCCCCGCGCGGGGGAGGCGCGTAAGGCGCGCTTTCATGTAACGTTGATTGCGAATATAATTCCCATACCATGCTCTCAAAGATCGAGACGCTCTTCCGTTCAGACCGCATCTTCCCTTTCCTCGTCGCATTTCGGTGGGCTGCGCTCATCCCCGCGCTCCCGATCCTGATTCAAAAGGGAGGGACAGAATCGCCCCCGTTCATTTCCCCGTTGTGGACCTTCCTGATCGTCGTCCTTGCCAACGCGATCGTTTCCATCTTCAACCGTCCGCTCAACCGTCTCGTCGCGGAACGACCGCTCGCCATGGGCATTGACCTGCTCTTCTGCGCGTTCATCCTGACGGTCAGCGGCGGTTCGCACAGCCCGTATTATCTTTACGCGCTCAGCCCATTGCTGGCGGGAGCGTTCTTCTTTCAGATGCGCGGCGCGCTTGCGGCGGCGGCATCCTTTACCCCGCTTTATCTCGCTTCTGATTTTATCGCGCATCGCCTGGCGGACATTCAACCCTCCGAAAGCGTGACGCTCATTACGCAACTTGTGGGCATCTGGTTGATCCCGGCTTTGCTTGCCTATCCATCGGTGCTGCTCAAGGAGATCGAGCGCGCCCGCGATGAACTGTCCACGGCGCGGGATGAACTCGCCGAAAAGCACGAGAATCTCGCCGTCGCCCATCGTCAGTTGAGGGTCATTCACGATCTCACCGTTTTGCTTCAAGCCGCGCCCGATTTGATATCCGTCCAGCAGCGCGTGCTCGGCGCGGTGACGACGGGACTGGGTTTTCGCCGGGCGGTCGTCGGCGTGGTGGATCCCGCGCGCGAGGAAATGGGCGGCTGGATGCTGTATCCCGTCAACTCGTCCTTCCCCTCCGTTGACCCGCTCCCGCTCGAACCTGAAAGCGGCGAAATCTTCAAAGCGCTCCTCGAACGCAACACTTTCACAACCGGGAATGATGGCGAATTTCTGATCAATCACCCCGCGTTGAACTCGTGGCTGAAAACCTGCCAGTGGTACGTGTATCCGCTTTCGCTGCGCGAACACTCAGTCGGGATTTTGATGGTGGAACTGGACAGGGGCGGGGAATTGACGCGCCAACGCGAGGACGTCATCACGATGGTGGCGAATCAAGCCGCCCTCGCGCTTGGCACCACCATCCTGTGCATTGACCGCGCCCGGCGCCTCGCCGTCGAGACCGAACGCAACCGCATCGCGCGCGACATCCACGACACGGTGGCGCAGTCGCTCTTCGGCATCGTCTATTCGCTCGACGCCTGTGTGACCATGCTCCCGCAACAGGCGGACGACGTACGAAAGGAACTCATCGAACTGCGTTCCCTCGCCAACAGCGCGCACGAGGAGGTGCGCCGCTCGATCTTCGACCTGTGGCCCTCCGCGTTGACTCTCAATGTTTTCATGTCGGACCTCACGAATTACATCAGCAGCTGCTGCCGGCCGCGTTCGTTCAGCATTATCTTCAATCATCACGGCGATTTCAACTCCCTGCCTTCGGGTTTGCGCCGCACGATCTACCGCATGGCGCAGGAGGCATTGGCGAATTCCGCGCGGCATTCAGGCGCGGACTCGGCGCGCTTATGCCTGACCATTTCAGACCATGAGGTGTTTCTGGATGTTTCGGATCAAGGCAGGGGATTCGACCCGTCCGTTGCATTGTCTCGCAGTCAGAGCCGTGAACACTTCGGCTTGCACGGCATCCAGGAACGCGCCCGCGCCCTCGGCGGCGATTGCGAGATCGTCAGCCAGCCGGGCTCCGGCGCGCGCATCATGATCAACCTACCTACTCACGGACATCATCATGCGTGAACCCATCTGCATCCTCATCGTACCGCAAGATTTATCTTGCAAAAGCGTGCGACATGAATGTCGCGTTACGGACGCTTATGCCTGAGTCCATCTGCATCCTCATCGTACCGCAAGATTTATCTTGCAAAAGCGTGCGACATGAATGTCGCGTTACGGACGCTTATGCCTGAACCCATCCGCATCCTCATCGTACCGCAAGATTTATCTTGCAAAAGCGTGCGACATGAATGTCGCGTTACGGACGCTTATGTCTGAATCCATCCGCATCCTCATCGTACCGCAAGATTTATCTTGCCAAAGCGTGCGACATGAATGTCGCGTTACGGACGCTTATGCCTGAGCCCATCCGCATCCTCATCGTACCGCAAGATTTATCTTGCCAAAGCGTGCGACATGAATGTCGCGTTACGGACGCTTATGCCTGAATCCATCCGCATCCTCATCGTGGACGATCACGCCGTGGTCCGCAAGGGATTGGCGCTGGTCCTTCGTCTGGAACCGGGTTTGGAGGTGGTGGGCGAAGCGGAGAACGGAAGAAAAGGCTTGGAAGCCGCGCAAAGCCTCGATCCCGATATCGCCCTCGTTGATCTCGTCATGCCTGAAATGGATGGGCGGGAGATGGCGCTGGCGCTGCGGAAATCGAATCCCAAAATCAAGATCATGATGTTGACGGGGACCGAAGTGGACGACCGCGTGTTCGATCTCGTGGCGGCGGGCATCGAAGGCTACGTTTTGAAGAACATCGAGCCGGGCGAACTGGTGCGCGCCATTCATGCGGTGACGAACGGCGAGGCGTACCTGCATCCCGACGTGATGAAAAAAGTGTTGAGCCGCATGGGTTCACAACCGAAACACAGCCACGCCACTTCGCTGACCCCGCGCGAACTCGAAGTGCTCGAATGGATGGCGACGCCGAACACCTACCGGCAGATAGCCGATCAATTGAGCGTGGGTGAAGAGACCATCCGCAGTCACGCAAAAAACATCCTCGAAAAGATGAACCAACCCAACCGCGCGCAGGCTGTCCTGGCGGCGATGCGGCTTGGGTTGATCGAATTGCCCCGGCAATAAGAAGTGGGTCAGCAAATTCGCGGCAGCATTTCCCCCGCCAGCATGTCCACGACGCGCGTGCTCCCGATGGCGGTCTTGAGCAGGACGCGCCCCTTCGGTTCTTCGACAACATTACCGATGATGACCGCGCCCTCGCCGTAACGCGTCCGTTTCATAACTTTCAAAACCTTCTCTGCATCCTCACGCGGAACGATGCAAACGAGTTTCCCTTCATTGGCGATGTAGAGGGGGTCGAATCCGAGCATCTCGCAAGCCGCGCCAACTTCGGGGTGGATGGGAAGCGTTCGTTCGTCCAGGATAATGCCCGCGTCCGATTGAGTCGCGATTTCGTTGAGCGTGGTCGCCAGTCCGCCGCGCGTCGGATCGCGCAGCGCATGGATGTTCGGACTCGCATCCAGCATCGCCTCGATGAGATGATTGAGCGGAGCGACGTCGCTTTGGATGCTGGACTCAAATCCGAGTTCGCCGCGCGCCCCAAGAACCGCGATGCCATGATCCCCGATCGTGCCGGACAGGATGACTGCATCGCCCGCCCGGGCATTCGCCCCGCTGACGTCCACACCCTCGCGCACCACGCCGATGCCCGCTGTGGTGATGTAAAGACCGTCCGCTTTGCCGCGCTGCACCACTTTGGTATCGCCCGCCACAATTTGAACGCCCGCCTCATCCGCCGCGCGCTTCATGGACTCGATCACGCGGTGAAGTATGTCCATTGGCAGACCTTCTTCGAGAATAAAGCCCGCCGTGAGATACAACGGCTTCGCCCCGAGCATCGCCACGTCGTTGACCGTGCCGCACACCGCCAGCCTGCCGATGTCGCCGCCGGGGAAGAAGAGCGGCGAGACCACGTGCGCGTCCGTGCTGACGGATAATCGCTGACGCGCATCGGGTACCACCAGCGCCGCGTCGTTTCCCGCGTTCAACGCTGGATTCTGGAACGCAGGCAGGAAGGCTTTCCGAATCAGCTGGTGACTCATCCGCCCGCCCGCGCCGTGTCCCATCACGATCTGCTCGTCGTGGGGCAGAGGCGGCGCGCAGACCGCGCCTTCGAGGTTGGTTGGTTCGTCAGACATAAAACCTCAACGATGGAAGGTGGAAATTAGCAAGTAAACTCTTTCCACTTTCCGCTTTCCACTTTCTACTTTCCACTTTCTACCTTCCACCTTCCACCCTTCGACTGCGCTCAGGGCAGGCTTTCCACTTTCCACTTTCCACCCTTCGACTGCGCTCAGGGCAGGCTTTCCACCTTCCACCCTTCGACTGCGCTCAGGGCAGGCTTTCCACTTTCCACTTTCCACTTTCTACCTTCCACCTCCCACTTTCCACTTTCTACTTTCCACCTTCCACCCTTCGACTGCGCTCAGGGCAGGCTTTCTACTTTTTCCGCTTTCCACTCTCCACCATCCTCCCATACCGATAATACGCCGCGCACGCCCCCTCGGAGGAGACCATCGTCGCGCCGAGCGGACGTTCGGGCGTACATTCCTTCCCGAACGCGGAACAATCGTGCGGTTTCTTCAAGCCTTGCAGGATCTGTCCCGCAATGCAAAGCGGCGACTCTTCCGCTTGAAGCGATCCCACATCGAAACGCTTTTCGGCGTCGAACTCCTCGAACTCGGGACGTAAACGCCAACCGCTCATGGGGATCATGCCGATGCCGCGCCACTTGCGGTCGCATTCCGTGAACACCTTGTTGATCGTCTCCTGCGCGGGCTTCAAGCCTTCGAAGGTCACCGCGCGCTGGTAGGCGTTGGCGACCTCCGCTTTCCCCGCTTCGAGCAATTGCACGGTCTTCAAAATTCCCTGCACGATGTCGAGCGGCTCGAAACCGGTGACGACCATCGGGATCTTGAATTCATCCACCAGCGGCGGATATTCCCAATATCCCATCACCGCGCACACGTGACCCGCCAATAAAAATCCCTGCACGCGATTGGACGGCGAACTTAAGATCGCCTGTATCGCGGGCGGCACGCGCACGTGCGAAACCAGGATGGAAAAATTCTTCAAACCCAATCGTTGAGCCTGTAATACGCTCATCACATTGGCGGGAGCGGTCGTCTCGAAACCGATCGCAAAGAACACAACCTGCTTATCAGGATTCTGCTGCGCCAACGTCACAGCATCCAATGGCGAATAGACCACGCGCACGTCCCCGCCTCCCGCCTTGACCGCGAACAGGTCGCGCCCCGAGCCTGGCACGCGCAGCATGTCGCCATACGAGCAGAAGATCACGTCGGGACGCGAGGCGATTGCCAGCGCCTTGTCAATCAACTCAAGCGGAGTCACACACACGGGACAGCCCGGTCCATGCACCATCTCTATTTCAGGAGGGAGCAACTGGTCAATGCCGTGACGGACGATGGCGTGCGTCTGCCCTCCGCAGATCTCCATCATCGTCCACGGGCGCGTCACAGCCCGGCGGATCTCCTCGATCACGCCTTTCACCAACGCCGCGTCGCGATATTCGGTGACGTATTTCATGTCGTTTCGCTTATGTCGTTGCGAGGCGAGTGGTCTCCTCGACGAAGCAACCTTCCAATTACAGGAGATTGCTTCGCAACGACATTATCCTGCTCCCAACTCTTCCTCGATATTCGACCGATTCGCTCACCACACTGATCGCAAACCCGACGTGAATGATGCAATACTCGCCCGCTTTCGCGTCGGGCACGTAATCCAGGCAGGCTTCTCGGAAGACGCCCCCGAAATCCACCTTTGCCATCTTCAAGCCGCCTCTTTCGTAAATCTCGACGATCTTTCCCGGCACACCCAAACACATGGCGCTCTCCTTGTCGGACCCTAAGGTCTCCAGAACCCTTCGACGGGCTCAGGGCAAGCCTTTAGGGTCTGAACTTATTCGCGGCAATCGCGGCTTGTCCCAGCGAAAGCCCGCCGTCGTTCGTTGGCACCTCCCGGTGGATGTATACGACGAAACCATCCTCCCGCAACAACCTCAGCGTCCTTCGCAGCAGTGTGACGTTTTGCCAGACGCCGCCGGACAACACGACCGAGCGAATCCCAGTATCAAGACCGATCTTCTCGACCGTCCCCCGCACCGACTCTGCCAGACCGTTGTGGAAGCGCGCGGAAATCTTTGGGATGGGGATTCCCGCCAACACGTCTTTCATCAACGCCTCGACAACGCTTCGCACTTCGACCTTATCCTGATTCAGTCCGAACGCATACATCCCCGCCTCAGCCTCGTCCGCCAAAGCCTCGAACTCGATTGCCGCCTGCCCCTCATAGTTGACCTTTTGTCTCACACCCGCCAACGCCGCCGCCGCATCGAACAGGCGTCCCATC
>SZPG01000077.1 GCA_030263595.1 Chloroflexi bacterium CFX6 | reverse complement strand
CATGGCAACCTCATTTCCAATCTCCGGTCTCTGCACGAGGCGTGGGGATGGACCCCCGACGACGTTCTCCTCCACGTCCTGCCCATCTTCCACGTGCATGGATTGTTCGTCGCCTTGCACGGCGCCTTGCATGCGGGCGCGACCGCGCTCCTCGTGCGCGAGTTCGACGCGCAAAGGACTCTCGAATTGCTTTCCAGCGGACGCTGCACGGTCTTTATGGCGGTTCCCACAATTCACAAACGATTGCTCGACCTTCCGAATGCGAATCAATTCGATCTCTCGCGCGTGCGCCTCATCACTTCGGGTTCGGATCGCCTGCCCGATGAAGTCTTCAAGGGCTTTCAGCAAACGTTCGGTTACACCCTGCTCGAACGCTACGGCATGACCGAGACGGGAATGAATTGTTCCAATCCGTTGAACGGTGAGAGGCGGATTGGATCGGTCGGTTTACCTCTTCCCGGCGTGGAGGTGAGAATCGTCAACGCGGAAACCCGCGCGGTTTTGCCTTCTGGAGAAATAGGGGAGGCGGAGATTCGCGGACCGAACGTCTTCAAAGGCTATTGGCGCCAACCGGACAAGACCGCCGAATCATTCTCATCCGACGGCTGGTTCAAGACCGGAGATCTGGGCTACCTCGAAGCCGACGGTTACGTCACGTTATGTGGACGCTCCAAAGACCTCATCATCAGCGGCGGACTCAACGTCTATCCGCCCGAAGTGGAACGCGTGCTCGTCGAGCATCCGGCGGTGAGCGCCTGCGCGGTGATCGGCTGTCCCGACGCGGAGTGGGGGGAAAAGGTCACAGCGGTGGTGACGCTTACAGAGGGCGAATCAGTTTCCGGCGAGGAGTTGATCCGTTATTGTCGTGAGCGTCTCGCGCCGTACAAGAGTCCGAAATCCATCGTCTTCAGGGAAAGCCTGCCGCGCAACGCGATGGGGAAGATCCAAAAAGCGCAACTGCGAAACGAGGTCTGTCAACCTGGTCGTTGAACGATTTTCAGGCGGCAAGCGCGCTCCCGCCAAAATGGTAAAATCCATCCATGCTCCCCCTCACCCGGGTCGAACAATTCACCCGCAGGCATTTGCGGTATAACGTCATCGTCAATCTCGCCGATGGCGGTTTTTTTGGTCTGGCGCTTGGGTTTGCGTCGTTTGGGACGATCCTGCCGCTCTTCGTCGCCTCGATGACCGATTCAGCGACGTTGATCGGTCTCGTCCCCGCCATCCACGCGGCGGGATGGCTGTTGCCGCAACTCTTCACCGCCAATTACATCGCGCGCCTGCGCCGCTACAAACGGACCGTTTTGCTGATGACCATTCACGAGCGCGTCCCGTTTTTGGGGCTTGCGCTTGTCGCGGCGCTCATCCCCGTTATTGGAATAGAGGCGGGATTGGTCGTCACGTTCCTTCTGCTCACCTGGCAGGGACTGGGCGGAGGCTTCACCGCCAACCCGTGGACGAGCCTGATCTCGAAGATCATGCCGCCCGAAGCGCGCGGCACGTTCTTCGGCACACAGGCGGCGGTGGCGAATTTGTTCATCAGCATTTCGGCGGTGGGCGCGGGCTATCTCCTGAACTGGTACGACGCGCCGTACGGTTTCATGTATTGTTTCCTGATCGCCAGTTTGTTCTTTGCCGTTTCGTGGTTTGCGCTCGCGCTCACGCGCGAACCGACGGATCACGAAAAAGTGATCGAAGAGAAATCCTCCCCTTTCTGGCACGGCGCCGGGCGCATCCTGCGGCGCGACGACAATTTCAGGTGGTTCCTCGTCGTGCGCACGCTTTCGCAATTTGCGAGCATGGGTTTCGCGTTCTACATCGTGTATGCCCTGCGCCGCTTTCAAATGGACACGGTCACGGCGGGCTATCTCACCGCCGCCCTCACGATCTCGCAGACGATCGCCAACGCGGGCATGGGCTGGCTGGGAGATCGCGTCGGTCATCGGTACATGCTCCTCCTCGGCGCGGCGGCGGCGGCGTCGAGTTCCGTCCTTGCCTGGTTCGCGCAATCGCTTGCCTGGTTCTTTCCGATCTTCATTCTTGCGGGTCTTGCGAACGTTTCGATCTGGACGAACAGCATGTCCATGACCGTTGACTTCAGCGGCGAAGCGGAGCGTCCGTTTTACATCGGTCTCGCGCAAACGCTCACCGCGCCCGCCACCATCCTCGCTCCGCTCCTCGGCGGATGGATCGCGGACGCGCTCGGATTTGTTTCGACCTTTGCCCTGTCCGCCGCGTTGTCCATCGTGATGATGGGGATTTTGTTCTTTCTCGTCAGGGATCCGCGTAAGACCCCCCAGCCCAACCCGCTCCCACAGGGAGAAGGAGCATAAGGAGCGACCATGATCCTCATTCAGGAAAAAGTTCATCGAGCCATTTTTTTGATCGGAAACGCCGAAGGCGTGTAACTTGTACTGAGCAGGTGGTCGAGCCTGCCGAGACCCTGTCGAAGGGTCCGTGTAGCAAAAGGGTTGATCGCGGCGATTCCAAACGAGCCGGGCTCTTTTGGGTGGGGAAAATGCTTCGGGAGAAAAGAGTCACTTGATCCGAATCGAGCGTCGGCTAAGGACGAGGCGGATCGTCCCGTTTCCGTGTGCCATCCATCACTGGCTTGTCTTATAATCCATTACTATACTCGTCCGCGTGAGGTAAATCCCATGTCAAACGAAGACCCCAGAATTCTCGAACTTCGCAGGATGCGCGCGAAGGCGCTGGAGGGCGGCGGCGCGGAACGCATCGCAAAACAAAAAGCCAAAGGCAAATCCACCGCCCGCGAGCGCATCGAGTCGCTGCTCGACCCCGGCACGTTCAACGAGATCGAACCGTTCATCACGCATCAGGGCGACGAGATGAATTTGCTCAAGGAAAAGTTTTACGGCGACGGCGTGATCACGGGCTACGGTCAGATCAACGGGCGGACGGTTTATTTATATTCGCAGGATTTCACAATCTACGGCGGGACGTTGAGCGAGATGCAGTCGCACAAGATCTGCCGCGTGATGGACCTGGCGGTGCGCAACGGCGTGCCGTTCATCGCGCTGATCGATTCAGGCGGCGCGCGCATTCAGGAGGGCGTGCGCTCGATGGGCGGTTATGCCGAGATCTTCCGCCGCAACGCGCAATACTCCGGCGTCGTGCCGCAGCTCAGCGTCATGCTCGGACCGTGCGCGGGAGGCGCGGCGTATTCGCCTGCGCTCACCGATCTGGTCATCATGGTGGAGAAGCAGTCGTTCATGTTTCTCACGGGACCCGAAGTCATCAAAGCGGTGACGGGCGAGGTGATTGACGCCGAGTCGCTGGGCGGTTCGAGCGTGCATAGCTCGGTCAGCGGCGTGGCGCATTTGAGCGTAAAGAGCGAACGCGTCGCGCTCGAGATGGCGCGGCATTTCCTTTCGTACCTGCCCTCGAACAACGTCGAAAATCCGCCATTCGTCAAACCCGACGACGACCCGCTGCGCATGGACGAATCGCTCAACAGCATCGTTCCGCTCGACCCCGCCGAACCGTACATCATGCACCAGGTCATCGAGAAGATCGTTGACAAAGACACGTTCCTCGAGATCCAGCCCGATTGGGCGCGCAATGCCATCGTGGGTCTGGCGCGCATCGGCGGTCACAGCGTTGGGATCGTGGGGCAGGAACCCGCCATCATGGCGGGCGTCATTGACATAGACGCGGCGGACAAGATGACCCGCTTCGTCCGCATGTGCGACTGCTTCAACATCCCGCTCGTGACCTTCGTCGATTCGCCGGGTTTTTTGCCGGGCATCGCGCAGGAGCATGGCGGCATCATCCGTCATGGCGCAAAGTTGTTATACGCGTATTCCGAAGCCACCGTCCCGAAGGTCTGCATCATCACGCGCAAGGCGTATGGCGGCGCGTACGTGGTCATGTCCAGCAAATATCTCGGCACCGATGTCACGTATGCGTGGCCCTCTGCCGAAATCGCCGTGCTTGGAGCGGAGGGCGCGGCGAACATCCTATTCAAGAGACAGATCGAATCCGCAAGCGACCCCGCCGCCGAACGCAAGAAACTTGCGGACGAATATCGCGCCAAATTCAACAATCCCTATTACGCCGCCTCCACCGGTTACGTGGACGACATCATCGAGCCGCGCGAGTCGCGTCCCAAGATCATCGCTTCATTATCGGCGTTACGCGATAAGTACGCGCCCGCGCCGCCGAGGAAGCATGGGAATATTCCAGTGTAGAAAGTGGAAGGTGGAAAGTAGAAAGTAGAAAGTGGAAAGTAGAAAGTAGAAAGTAGAAAGTGGAAAGTAGAAAGTGGAAAGTGGAAAGTGGATCAACGAACATGACATCGAATTTGATACTTGCTTTACAGATCACCGCCCTCGGCATGGGACTCGTCTTCGGCGCGATCCTCATCCTGTGGCTGATGATGATCCTGCTGACGGCTTTTACCGCGGACAAAAACCCCGCCTCCGACTCGCTCGAGCCTGCCTCCGTCCGAGAGATCGAGAGCCTCGCCCAAGCCGCGGCGGTGGGTGTGGCGCTGGCGATGGCGGAACAGCAATTATCGTCCGCGCACCCGCTCGAGGACCCGCCGACCGCCATCGTCTCCGCGTGGCAGTTGGGAATGCGGACGAGGCAGATGACTCAAAAAGGCGATAGCAGACCTCCGAGGTCTTGAAGACCCTGGAGCTCTCGGAGCAACCATGAAATACAACGTTACGATCCAAGATAAATCCTACGTGGTCGAGATCGAAGACATCAACGCGCGGCCCGTCATCGCCTACGTGGAGGGGATACGCGTCGAAGTCATCCCGGACACGAATCCGCTTGGGGTGGAGGGCAGGCGCGAGGTCCAGAAAGAGGCGCAGGAAGTCCACGCCATTGACCTGCGGAAAGCGGCTCCCGATCAGAACGTCAATGAGTTGACCGCGCCGCTGCCGGGGACCGTGGTCGAGGTCTTCGTCAGGGAGGGCGACGAAATCGAAGCGGGGCAGGTGGTGGTCATCATCGAGGCGATGAAGATGAAGAACAGCATCCGCTCGACGCGCGCGGGGAAGGTGGCAGAGGTGCTGGTCAGCGCGGGGATGACGGTAAAGCATAAGCAGGCGTTGGTGAGGTTCGAGGAATGAAGGTCTCTGTGTTTACTTGTGTACGTGTTTACATGCATACAGGTACACAAGTAAACAGGTAAACAGGTTTACATGGATTTATCATCGTTATTACCAGAACTGCTCAAAGGATTGTCCAACTTTACGATTGGCAATGCTGTGATGATCGCCGCCGCGTTGATCTTGATCTATCTCGCGGTGTTCAAGGAGATCGAACCCGTCTTACTGCTCCCCATCGGGTTCGGGTGTTTGTTGGCGAACATTCCGCTGGCTGGCATGACCGCCGCGGAAGGCATGATGGGAGTTCTGTATGACGCTGGAATAAAAACAGAATTGTTTCCATTGCTGATCTTCGTCGGTGTGGGCGCGATGATTGACTTTAGTCCGCTGCTGGCGCAGCCGCGCATGGTGCTGCTGGGCGCGGCGGGACAGTTCGGCATCTTCGGCACGTTATTGCTGGCGATCGCGCTGGGATTTCCGCTCAATCAAGCCGCGTCCATCGGCGTGATCGGCGCCATAGACGGACCGACTTCGATCTTTGTGGCGACCAAACTCGCGCCGGAACTGCTCGCGCCGATCGCCGTCGCGGCATACTCGTACATGAGTCTGATCCCCATCATCCAGCCGCCGTTGATGAGACTGCTCACCACCAAAAGGGAGCGTCTCGTCAAAATGGAATACACGCCCAAGCCCATCTCGCAAAAGACACTCGTCGTTTTCCCGATCATTCTGACGTTGGTGGTTGGATTGCTCGTCCCCGAAGCGACGCCGCTCATTTCGATGCTCATGCTCGGCAATCTGTTGAAGGTCTCTGGCGTGGTCGAGCGTTTGAGCAAATCCGCGCAGAACGAGATCATCAACGTCGCCACGCTGTTTCTCGGTCTCGTCATCGGCGCGACGATGACCGCCGGTGATTTTCTCAATCTCGATACCGGCAAGATCATGCTGCTCGGCCTGATCGCCTTTGCGCTCGATACGGTTGCCGGTTTGTTATTCGGAAAATTGATGTGCATGGCAAGCGGCTACAAGATCAATCCGCTCATCGGCGCGGCGGGCATCTCGGCTTTCCCCATGGCGGGTCGGCTTGCGGCAAAGACCGCCAACGACGAAGACCCGAACAACTTCATCCTCATGCACGCCATGGGCGCGAACACGGCCGGGCAGTTGGGTTCGGTGATCGCGGGCGGGATTCTGCTGGCGGTCGTGAGCAAGATGGTTTAGACCCCCACCCAGCCTCCCCCAAATTCCGCAGTGAAGTTTGTATGGTTATCAAGATCGCTCTCGCGGAATTTGGGGGAGGTGCCCGAAGGGCGGAGGGGGTTACACACCCGTAAAATATCCCTCTTCCACTCCCTGCCACGTCTCTTCATGCAGTTTCATATACTTCGTCAATAGCGGATGGACGCGCACCATCTCTTCATAAACCTTCTGCGCGACGCGCCTGATCGAGAAATGCGCGTTCGAGGCGGACCGCAACTGGCAGAACGCGTACGCCTCCCGCAGGTTGAATTGCGCCAGGACGCGGCGGTTGAACCCGTTCGGGACGACGTATTGTGCGACGGCGGGACTGAACTCATATAACTTCTCGAACATCCGACTCGCCGCCTCCATCGCCGCCTCATACCGGGACCCGAAACCTGCTTCCGTTACGAGAAGCGGAGTCGCGTACCCGAGCCGCGTCGTCAGCCTCTGCGGCGTCTGCGTCATCATGCGGTGACGTTTGAACTCGGCATACGCGCCCTGGTCCATCACCAGGTCGAAGGTGTAGGTGCAGTATTCCAATTCGCGCAGAGGGACGTCGTATCTACCCAATCGTCCCAACAGGGAGTCGGCAAGTTTCGTTTTTGCATCTTCACTCGAAGCTTCGACATACGATAAAGCATCCGCATAGGGCATTTCGCCAAAGCGATACAACGCCGCCGCAAGGACCTTGTTCTCGCCGCTTTTGTCATAATCAATCAGACTACACCAATCCTCCCTCACCCCTTGCCCCTCTCCCGCTGGGAGAGGGGTTGGGGTGAGGGAGATTTCCTTGCAAGTCTCCACCAAATAAGGAACCGCATCCGCATATTTCACAAGCGTGGGAGTTTCTCCCTTTGCCACTTCCTTCATCTTCGCGCCGATCTCGCGTACCTCCGCCAGTTCGTGCGAAAGCATCTTGCGGATGGTGTTCTCGATGACGCGCGCGTTGGCGGTCATGCCCACGTTCGCCAGCGAGGCGGCGGGCAGGAGGAAACGGCACACGTCCACGTACTTCGAGCGGATGCGGCGGTCCCAGGCTTCGTCCTTTTCGTTCTCGCGGCGCGGGAACCGCTCGAAGATGAGAGTCCGCACCGGGTCCAATGAGTCAGCATAGGCGTCGAAAAGGAGGCGGATGGTGTCCACAAATTCGGCGCGGAGGGGATGCGAATCCAGTTCCGGCGGAATCGTAAAATCGTCCGGTCCCCAGCGTTGATAGCGCGTCGATTTCTCCGTGTAGGAGGCGAGCCGGTTCGACTCGATGCTTTCGATGGCGAGGCGCGAGACGTTCTCGAAGGCGATATGCAGGATCGCATGTTCCGCCACCGAGGCGTGACCGTATCCCACCACCCACTTTTCATGGAACTGGGCGGACTTGTCGTCGCTGAGTTCGGCGGCAATATCACGGAACGATTCAGGCGAGCGCGAAGTCTTGGCAAAGGCAACGGCTATGGTCTCCGGGCTGAGCGCGCGCGGCGAGAGCAGGTAAATGTCACGTTCGGGCATGGGGGTCTCCTCTGGAAATCGGGCAGATTATACCCGTCCCAGGTGTTTCGTAACTAATGAAAAGGGCGACCCGCAGGTCGCCCAAGTTTTCAGGGTGCGCCGATGTTTTGAGGGAAATCCGGCACGTCGGGTTTGGTCAATTTATTCAGTTCGTTCAGGGCGCGCAGACCGCCAAACAAGCCGAACAGGAACAGGGCATGGAACGCCAGCCCAAGCCATTCCTGAAAAACCAGCATGAGGAGCGCATCCAGGGCATACAGGACGATGCCCGTGATGAACGCCCAGCGCTTGCCCCGGTTTCCGAAGAGGCCGAACAGCGCGAATATTCCCGCGATGAAAATGCTGATGGCGAGACCGATGACCTTCACGACAAGCGAAGCCTCCGGGATCGCCTCCGCCATCCCAATGAAAAAGCCGTCCACGATCAACGTTATCGCCAGCCCGACCACGAAGTACGAACTGCCGCCGAATTCAAGCACGAATGAATTGATGACGGAGAGCGCGGCGATCCAATAGAAATTGTTGGCGCCGTTTTTCATACGGCGCGTCAGTTCGGCGACAACCGCCTGCCTGCTTTGCGCCTCCATAGCGCGGTCAGATAAGGGAGTTTGTCCGGGCTGGGGGGCGGGTTCGAAAGGTTGTGTCATGGCTGATGTCCCTTCATTGTGGAATATATGGATACTGTACGTCAAAACGATTCGCGAGTCAACAGGAAATGCGGGTCATCCACTGGCCGGCGCGGTCAGACGGATTCTACAGTATCTCTCATCCGTATCGTTATCGCCATCGCCGCGACCAGTGAGATGAGATATAACGCGCCGAACACCTGATAGATCAGCCCCTGTGTGCCAACGCTGAAGAACAACGCAGTGAACACAATGAACAGAAGCAATTCGATATAACCCCAAACCCGCAAACCAACAAGAGGAAATAAAATCCGAATGCAAGGAACTCGCCCGTATCGAGGAGGATCTTCAACCACCCGGGAGCGGTGAACCAACTCCAGAAATTCAACTCACCGCCCAGGGGCCAGAGTAATTCAACGCCATTGAACCACAAAACAAGATCAACGAGGATGTGCATCAAAATCCCCGCGCCGAAGCCGTTGCCGAAATTTTTCCACTTTTCATTTTTCGTCAACGCGGCGACGATTCGGGGTCGGGCAGTTTGGCGAGCGCGGCATAAGCGACGACAAGGTTATCGAGGTCTGGGAACATGTTGCCCAATACCACGCCCAGAAACAACCACTCGCGTTTGAGCATCCATTTGCGCGAAGCGATGCCGACGATCGCGTGAATTCCATTTTGGGACAAGTTCGCCTCCTTTGGCTGACCGGTAAAACCCCTGTGAAGCGAAAAGGGAACGGAATGATCCGGTGAGCGTAAATCGTGCGCTCCTCAGATTACTTTCAGGCACTTCCCTTTTTTGGGACGGGTTGTCTTGACATTAATGGATAATATCCTCGATCGGATAAAAGTTGAATCATTGTAATCCAGTAATACTGGATTTATAATCATCTCCAGTCTCAAAACAAATATCCGCTTCTGGTTACCTTGCACTCTTAAAAATGAGACGCGCTTTTTCGGGTATTTCCTCTAAAAATCCGCGTCCATCCGCGTTAATCCGCGTCCCAATACCAAAGTGTAAGGTAATCAATGTCCGCTTATTGTTTTGAAATCGCAATTTCGACAGGAGGACTTGAATGAAACGAATACCGCTACCGGTTTTATTGTCGCTCGCGATGATATGGCTGGTTTTGGGTATGGGCGGGGTAACTTTATCTTCTGCGCAACAAAATAATCCGACCCCTACCATCACTGGCTCTGTAACGCCTACGCCTCCTGGACCCGCTACAGCGCCCGCTGGCGCTCTGGAAGACAGGGTCGAGCGGTTGGAGATTGCCCAGGAAGAGACAATACATTCGCTGACCTCGATCAATGAATACAATCAATTCCTGTTCACGTTGACCGGGGGGATCGTCGCCCTCCTCGTCGGCATTCAGGGATTTGCAACCTATATCCAGTTCCGGCGGGAACGGGAGCGGGAGGAACGCCAGATTCGACGCGAATCCGCCATGGACGACGCGCAACTTACGGGCGCAAAGCGGGTGTCGGATATTATGAACGTCGTCCAGCAAACGCTCGAAAGCCGCCTTCTTGCCGAGCAGGCGGAGCGTGAAAAAGCCGAAAATTTGCAAAAGCAACTGGAGGATGTCGCGAATAAGTTCGATCGTTTGAATACCTTCTATCAAAAGTTTCAATCCAACATTCGCAACTTGCGCAACGAATTGGAGAGCGAAGCAGCCCAATTGGCTCAGACCGGGCGGCATGATTTCAGGACAAACACGGATGCGCTCACCGATTTTGCACGCCGCTTCGACCGTTTTATGTCGGATTACAAGAGCGTGGAGGAGGGCGATTACTCCTTCACGGCTCACGTTCCGTACATACGCGGGATCGCCGCGCATTATTCGAATCAACCTGATAAGGCGGAGGAATATCTGAAACAGGTCGTGACCCGACAAAGCCCCGAACCGGGCGAGGAGAGTCTGGCTTACAACCGCCGCATGGCAAATTCATATTATTACCTGGGTTTGAACGGATCGAATTTCGGCAGATACGAAGAGGCGATACAGTATTTCGAAATGGGGAATAAACTTGATTTTCAAAGCCGGGATTTCCTGACAAAAATCGTGATTGCCGAAGCCTACGTGATGAACGGCGAATTCTCCAAAGCCGACCAGGTCCTGGACGAGATCGAAACGCGGATGCGGGATATCGAAGAATTGGAGGAGACGCTTCGCAATGCGGAGTTTCGGCATAGGAGCCGTGTGGCGCTGATAAGGGCTAACATCCTTATTTTGAGGGGAACAGGAGACTGGAAGCGGGAAGCCCAAGCCCTGTTGCTGCCTGCGCGCAAAGCGGATCCATCGTACTATTACGTAACTGCAACCCTTGCGCAGTTGTCCCATTTGCAGGGCGACGGGCAAACTGCCAGGGAACTGTTCCAGGACGTGTATGACACCATTTTGACGGTAGCCGACATTCACAAGATCCGCGAGGCGCGCTCCAAAATACTGCTTCTTATGATCGCAGGCATGGCTGCCAGGTATATCGGGCAGGAAAAACAGTCGAAGGACTACCTGGATCAGGCAAATGATCTCTGCGGCAGTCTGCCGATAATGGGCTCCCGGATATGTACCGTGTTTTCGACGCTTACCAAACGGAACGAACCGCCGGATACGATCAAACAACACATCGAGTTGATACGGAACGGCGGGATACTGATAACGTGAACATTTTCGATTTCGAGGGCGAAGCGTGAAAGAGTCTCGTTCCCTGCTCACTCAATTCGAGGATTTCGATTTTCGAGATCTGCCCATCGGCGTCTACATGACCTCGCTGGACGGGCAGTTCGTTGTTTGCAACAAGACCCTGCGGAGGATGTTGGAGTTGCCCTCGGATGGACAGGTCAACGCGAACATCGAAAAATTCTACGCCGATCCAGCTGCGCGGAAGGCAGCCATCGAACGGACGATCCAACTCGCCGAACAGGATAGGAACGTCGAAAAGGGGATCTTGCATCTGAAGGTGCAGGATCGGGACCTGTATGTCGAGGATTATTGCAAGATACTCAAGGATGACAATGGTCGGGTCGTCGGTTTTGTGGGCTGCATGGTGGACGTTACAAGTGAAATTGACACCCGGAAGCACGAGAAGGAGTTACGTGACCGGGTCGAGGAGTTGACGTTCGACATTGGGAGGATTCTACATGCGAACAACACCACCCTGGTCATGATGAACGAGACCCTGAAAAGCGCCGCAAGAGTTTTGGAACCGAATCCTTTTGGAGGCTTGTCGGTTCCGCTGGTGGAGGAGGTGGAGCGGGTGATGGATGAAAACGCCCGTCATCTCGTCGGTTCGATCCATCGCTTTATGCAGACAGGCGACGAGGACCGCCGCCACAAGGCTCTTCCTGGAAACAAATGGAAGGAACTGGCTGACAAGGCGGATTTTCTGGAGCGTTACAAGGAAAACATCGCAGTGGAGGAGTTGCGGCCCCCCACGCTGGGCAACGTGGCTTACGAGGTCATTCACATCTGCCATTCCATCGAACCCGGCTTCCTGCCCAGGGAGGCGGTTCGCGACCTCCAGCAGAACGCCTTTCAATTGGAGCGCCTCGCCGCGCTGTACGACGTCCTGAAGACGCGCGATGCGGTGTTCCAAATGGAGTACACCCTGCAAAGCCTGCGGGAATATGCGACCGCCGACGTAAGGGAGACATCAAAGAGGACCACGCTCACTGTGAAGTACCTGGTTGACCAGGTCGTCAGGAGGCTGACCGGCTTTTCGCAAAGTTCGAAGGTGGACATCGAACTGCGCGATATCCTGCACGCGGAGGTGCGCGTCAATGAGCGTGAAATCGTCCGCGCCCTGGGCAACCTGCTTCACAATGCCATCAAGTATTCCTGGAGAAGGGACAAGACAAAACCCTCCTGGGTCTCGATCCGAACATTCATCAGGGACCACAAGGTTCACATCGAATTCGAAAACTGGGGGGTGGGAATGTCGCACGAAGAGATGGAGCAGGGACTGGTCTTTCAACTTGGTTACCGCGGGCAGTTGTCCACGGAGCGGGGACGGCTGGGAACCGGCATCGGCTTGACCGACGCGCGTCGGGTCGCGCGATCTCATGGCGGGGACGTGGTCATTGACAGTAGACCCACCAAGATATTTTCCGAGCAGGACCCGGAGTACTTCAATCAGCCTTTTCTGACAAAGGCGACCCTCCACCTGCCATACGCGGAAAAGAAATAGAAGGGAGTTCTTGCAATTGATGAAACCAAGGGTTTTGTGGATCGAAGACAGCGCCCGCCTCGAGTTGAGGAACCTTGCCGCGCCCGTTTACTCGAGTGGGAGATTCGACTTCAATCTGGCGGAGGATGTGACCTCAGCCGTCAACCTGCTCAAGGTCACATCCTTCGACGCCATTCTCGTGGACGTGCGCCTGCCGCCGGGCGTTGATCCGCGTTGGAAGAGGCTCTATCAGCAGGCGGGCGCAGACAAGGTAAGCGCGCAATTGGGGATCAAATTGCTGAGCTGGCTGATCAACGGGGATCGTAACGTTCACCCGGATGAACCGCCCAATGGCTTCGATAAAAGTCACCTGGGCATTTTTACCGTGGAGAGCCGGGAGGACATCCAGGAGGAACTCGACGCCCTGGGCATTACCGTTTTCTTCCAGAAGACGACCAGCCTGCCCGACGCGATCCTGATCAAGATCTTCGATACGCTCATGGGCCAGAAGCCCATGTGAAGGATGAGATGCCCGCCGAGATTGACGTTCCCCTCGACGCGATCGTTACGCTGCTCGTATTTCTCATCGGAGTCCCGACGCTGGTATTCCAATCCATGCCGCCGGATGTCCGTCATATCTTTCTTGGGCGCAGGCGTTTGCTGGGTTATTTGCTCGTATTGATCTTCGTGCCTGTATCGAGCGCTTTGGTGATCAGCACCGTCGGGATTTATGCCGAAATATCGGTGGCGCATGACGCTCGAGAATGGGCGGTTCGATGGGCGGCTGTGCTGGGCGTCATGATCGCGGTGATCCTGGTCGTGGCGATCTACTTTCCTCTCCGTTATAGCCGCCGCCAGGGTGTGTTGCATCTGCTCGAACGGGAGGCGCTGCGGCGTATGAGTTCCAAGGGCAGGCTTCCCGAAGAGGCGATCGAAGACATCATTGACCTGGGCAAGAATGCGGAATCCCCCCAGGAAAAGGGCTTGGTGCTTCAATCCATCCACACCCTCGTCATGGAAACCTGCAACCATCCGTCGTATTCCGGCGACGGTCTCGAAACCCTCATCCTGAGGCTTCACGAGATCGTGATAGTCGATTCCAAGCCGGTCAATCTCGAAAATTTTCGGATGGTCGCCGAAATCTTCCAGGAAATTGCCATCGCCAGAAGGGAGATTCAACGCGTGACTGACCTGCAAAGAACGGTCAAAGCCACGGGCAGCATGGGACGCGCCGCCGTGACGCGCTTCGAATCGGGACTCGAAGTTGACAACATCATCATGAGCTTCATACAAACCCTCGGCTTGATCACCTATATCAAACCCCTGGATGTCATCAACAAGCACCATTTTTACGTGATGACCGACGTGAGCGAAGCGCTGTTCGAGATCGGATCGCTGGCGGCTGAGAAACAAAGGGACTTTATCGCTGTGGCGGCGTTGGACAAAATGATCACGATGCTCAGCCAGACCCCCATGACCGAAGACCTGCCCGCGTATGTCGTGGATGAGTTGGGCGCGGATGTGGTGGGCTTGATGGCGCACATTTGGACCGGCGGCGACAGCCAAAAGGAATTCATCCTGCAAAGGCTGCCCGACGTCAGGGCGTCCATTGGAATACCCGACTCCAAAATCTTCAAAAAAGCCCGAACCCATTATCTCGGCAAAAGCCAGTTCGAAACGGCAAATCGGCTTGCCCAAATGGCAAAAGAATTGAAGCCAAAATCCCGCAGAAAAACGTAAGACGACCCGTGCGGGTCGTCTCTTCGTTTATTGCGTCGCTTGCGATTGCTCGGGAATGACGATCGCCATGATCAGATACACGATTGCGATCCCGCCGAATCCCGTGAAGAACGCAAGGATCGTCAGCAGGCGGACAATGGTCGGGTCAATGCCGAGGTACTCGCCCAAGCCCGCGCACACGCCCGCGATCATGCGGTTGGACGTACTGCGGGTGAGGGTCTTGTAGTTGTTCATGTTGCTCTCCTTTCGATGATTTCCAGGGAGACATACGCAGGGGACATCGAAAGGTTGCGCGGCTTTTGCGGAGCGCTCTCCAGCCTGCGCGGTATTCGGGCTATTGCCTCCGCGCCGATGAAGGCGCGCCCGCCAAAAAATCCACCTGATGCGCGATGTACGTCAACTCGCCGCGCTCGATCTGCGCGCGCCGCTCCCACAGCCAACTTGCAAACGCCTCCGCATCCAGGTCAGGGTGACCCGCAAGCGACTCCTCGAAGAAACGCAAGATGAAACGCAGAAAATACGCCTCGTCGTCGGGATATTTACCGTTCACCGCGTACACCACCCAATCCGACGAGCCCGCCGCAAGGATCTCCGCGCCCGCCTTCCGCAAATGCCCGAACAAATACCGCCCGCTTCGACTGTCGCCGCCCGTCGGGCGCGCGTCCATCGTCTCGTGATACAACCGTTCGATCCGCGCGTCCAGCGCGGCGTCAATCGTCGGTTCGAAAGTCGTCACGCCGTCGAAGTTGATCGTCAGCCATGCAAGTTCCTTTGTCAATGACAGCAACTTTGGCAGAGACTCCGGCAGGGGGAGCAGGTCCAAGAACGCGTGAGCGATCAACAGATCCGCGGGCGTTTGATTCTTTTGGATGAAATCGAAAACGTCCGCCCGCTCGAACCGGAGCCGGAAATCACGATGCCCGTCGAACAAATGAAGACCCTCCCCGCTTCCTTCCACGCTCAAACCTGATTCACCCGCCCAAACCTTCGCCCACTCTGACGCGTACGCCGCGTTCTCCGCCCTCTCGTCCACCATCACATACTCACATTGACGAATCACATCCCACCGCGCCAGCCGCCTGAACATCGTTCCGATCCCCGCGCCCACTTCGACGATGCGGATCGGCTGCGGAGGCAGGTTTGCCTTCAACGCATTCAGCACATCCTTATTGAGCGCGCGGTCGTCAACGGATTGTTTGGAGAGCAGGTAGTGGGGGAAGGAATAATTCATAAGTACACCGTCCGTCATTGCGAGGGGCGACAGCCCCTCGCAATGACGGTGAGAAACTCTCTTATATTTTTCGCCGTCTCCTCCCACCTCGGCTGTGACCTGTACCTCTTCACCGCATTCAAAGACAACCCCACCAATAAGTCCCTATTCCTCACCAATTCTCCAAGATGCTTTGCCAGCGCAACTGCATCATCGGGTTCGATCAAATACCCATCCACCCCGTGCGTGATGATCTCGCCCGCCGCCCCCGCCGTCGTCCCGATCGCCGGCAGGCCGAACCCCATCCCTTCGAGATAGACGATGCCAAACCCTTCGTAACTGGATGGCACGATCATGACGTGCGCACGCTTGTACATGTCAATCAACGGCTGGTTGTCCAACGCGCCGTGAAATGTGACCGTGGACGAAAGACCATTGACCGTGACAAACCTCCGCATCCCGTCTGCATACCCTGGTTCGGCATTCAATCCTCCCACCACGTCCACCCTGACTTTCGACGTTCGACCTTCGACGGCTTTTAGTAGTGTATGCAGCCCCTTCCGATGGATCACATTCCCCAAAAACAAAATCCGCAACTCTTCGCTTTTTGCCCGGTCTCGGACTTCGTCCTCTGAAATCAACTTGTCGCCGAATCTGTCCGTGGGCGGATACGCAATAACGGATGGTTTTTTATCTCCGATCAATCCATTCACAACGCCTTTGGTTGTCTTTGAATTAAAAATGAACCCATCCACGCTTTGCAGATATTTCCTTTCGACGACTCGATAAAAATCATTCTGCCACTTCGGTCTCAACTCGGAACAACGCAAATGATGGACAAGACTCACAATGGGGCAGGGATGTTTCCCTGCGTTTGCCAGTATCAAGGAGGGATGATTGAGTTCGTCCTGGATCAAAATGTCGAATTTTTGGGATCGGAGGGCTTGCTGTCGGGTTTTCCAGAAGCGGGCTTCCGGATTCCAAAATCGAAAGTGGAAGTTATCCGTCAAATGCGCGGCGTAATTCCTCCACGGCAGGGATATGATCTCCACTGTGTCGCCCTGCGCGCGCAAATACTCCACCAGTTTTCGGTCGTACAAATATCCTCCGCTGACCGTATCCAGCGACCCGTAGATCACAAATCCGATTTGCATAGGTCGAACGTCAAGGGCCGGAGGTCGGTTTAGACATGCGGCTTGCGACCTTCGATGGAAAACGCCGCCCACGCCGACTCATTCTCCCACAGCACGACCCTCAACGTCGAGATATTCCCTGCCTTGATTCGTTCATTCAGTGAAGCGGCAAGTATCCGCGCGAAATTCTCGATGGACGGGTTCAACCCTGCGAATTCCTCGCAGTCGTTCAACATCTGTTCCTTGTAAATACTGATCACCTCATCGAGGTTTCTTTCCACCTCCACGATGTCCACGAGATAGCCGTGCCGGTCGAGTTCGTTTCCTTCGAGTTGTAATTCGAGGACGTAACGATGCGAGTTGGGATGATTTTCGGGTCCCCAATCGCCGCCGATCAGGAAATGTCTTGCAATGAAATCTCTTCTGACTCCAAGTGTGTACATGAAAACTCCGTTATTCGCGAAGGGTTTCCGGCGCGGGGGAATTTGCGCCCGCCTCGACCTGCGCGAAGGTCTCCTTATCCGCAAGGACGATGAGGGTGTCGCCTTCCTGTAACTCGATCCCGCCGCTGGGCATGATGAATTCGTTTTTGCGCGCGATCAGGACGATAAGAAATTCGGGAGGCAAACCCAGTTCCACGATGGTTTTATCGGCAAATGGCGAACTGGGCGGGATGGGCAATTCCTTGAGTTCGTTCTTGAATCCGCTGACGGGCGTGTATTCGATGGGGTAGATCGGTTTGTTCTCGATGGGCGCGTCCACTTTGAGCCATTTGGCGACGTAGGGCAGGGAGGCGCCCTGCAGCAGCGCGGAGGTCAAAACGACGAAGAAAACGATGTTGAAAATCGAATCAGCCTCGGGCAGCCGGGCAAGAAGCGGAAAGGTCGCCAGGATGATCGGCACCGCGCCGCGCAGCCCAACCCACGATATGAACGCCTTTTCCCGAAGATCGAACCTGCGGGAAAACGCCAGGGTGATGAAAACGCTGGCGGGCCTGGCAACGAAGATCAACGCGGCGGCGATGAGCAATCCTATCCCGATGACGGGAGCGACGCGCGAGGGAAAGACGAGCAAACCGAGCGTCAGGAACATGATGATCTGGGTCAGCCACGCCATACCGTTGTGAAAGTGGATCAAACTCCTGCGATGGACGAAATCCTGGCGCCCCGCCACGATGCCGGCGAGATAGACCGCAAGGAAACCGTTCCCGTGCGCCGCGCTGGTGACGCTGTAAGTGAGAAACACCATGGAAAGCGTGAGCACGGGATATAACCCCTCGAAACCGAGTTGCAGGCGATTGGCGAGGAACGCGATCAACCTGCCGAAGACGAATCCCAGCGCAACGCCGATGAGGATTTGGAGGATGAACGAAACGACCAGGTCGTTGGCTTGAAAATCGGGCTGGGTCAGCAGTTGGATAAAGCCGACCGTGAGAAAAACCGCCATCGGATCGTTGCTTCCCGATTCGAGTTCGAGCAGCGGGCGTAATGTCCCCTTCAGCCCGAGGTTTTTCGAGCGCAAAATGGAGAACACCGCCGCCGCATCCGTGGAGGACACGATAGCGCCAAGCAGGAGCCCCTGCAGGAGGGAAAAATCGAGCAGGGCTTGAGCCGCCAACCCAACCGCCAGCGCCGTGAGCAGGACGCCCAGCGTGGAAAGCGCGATCCCCTCCTTCAAAACGGGGCGGATGTCCTTCCATTCTGTTTCCAAACCGCCCGCGAACAGGATCAGGTTCAATGCGATGATGCCGATGAATTGCGACAGCGCCGGGTCGTCGAAATAGATCCCGCCGGGACCGTCGGCTCCCGCCAGCATACCCAGCGCGAGAAACAATAAGAGCGCGGGAATGCCAAAACGATCCGAGACCTTGCTCGCAAATACGCTCAACAACAGCAGGCTTGCGACGCCGGCCAAAATCAATACTTCAACAGGGGCGTTCAATTATCATTCTCCGGCGGAGGAACATCGAACTTCATGTTGTGTGGTCCAAGACGACCTGGATCGTCTCCTGTGGATTTTCATCCAGCAAACGATATGCCTTCTCCGCCTCGCGGATGGGGAAGCGGTGCGTGATCCATTTCTGAGGCTGGATCCTCCTCAACGCCTCCCACGCGACCCGGAACCTGCGCGGTTTATCCCAGCGCCCGCTCAACGCCGGATCAATGGCGCTGACCTGAGACGAGATGAGTTTGATCCGCGAGCGATGGAACGTTCCGCCCAGGTTGATTTCCGCGCGTTTCTCTCCGTACCACGAACCGACGACGATGCGCCCGCTGAAGGCGGTCAATGAGATGGCGTCGTTCAACGCGGAGGGGGAGCCGCTGAGTTCGAAAACCAGGTCGAACTTGCTCTGCGCGTAGCCAGATCGGTGAGTCGAGGGGATATGGGTTGATTCATTTGCCTCGCTTGCAACTTCGGGATCGAACGAATCGTTTGCCCCCAATTCGAGCGACGCCTTGCGCCTCAACTCGTAACAATCCGCCGTCACCAGCATCTCGAGCGGAAACTCCCTCAGCAGTGAAGCCGTGAGCAGACCGACGACGCCTTGTCCCAACACCAGCGCGCGCTCTCCCAAAATCGGCGCGCCATCCTGGACGAGGTTTACGGCTGTTTCCATGTTTGGAAGGAAGCAGGCAGAGTCGGGTGACAATGAATCGGGAATGAGCAACAGGTTGTCCGGCGTTGTAATGAAGTGGGACGTGTGAGGCTGGAAGGAGAATACATGCTTGTCGAGCCATGACCCCTCCACCTGTGCGCCTGTCTCCCTGATTATTCCAACGCAGGCATATCCATACGCGATGGGAAACTCGAAGCCGCCGCGCAAAGCCGATATAACGGGATCAGTTTCGAGTTCACGCGGGAAGCGACCGCGGTAGATCAGCATCTCGGTCCCCGCGCTGATCGCCGAGCAGAGCGTCTCCACCAAAACTTCGTCCGCGCCAAGAGCAGGCAGAGGCTCCTCGCGGAGTTCCGCCTGTCGCGGCGCGGTGAAGTAGACGGTCCTGCGTTTCACTCCCCCAATTTTACCTTGCATCAGGATTTGGATTTGTCCATCCAAAGGGAGGCGAGCAGGATCACTTCGGCGGCTTTGGCGTAGTAACCGGTCGCGCTCGACGTGCCTGCCACAAAGGTCTTATCGCCCATCACAACCCACAGGACGATGGTGAGCGCGGTATAACCGACCAACACCCACCAGACCAGGTTGCGGCGCTGTTGAAAGAACGAAATGGGGAGGAGGTACGCGCCCAGCAGACCGAGATACCCAAGACCGTTCAACGTGAACATGATGTCCGGGTATAGCGAGATGTGCAGGATGGCGGTCGCGAGGGCGCTGAGGATGATGACGTAATGTTTGCCGGTAAGTTTCATTTTTGACTCCTTTACTTGTAAATACGGCTCATATCGGCGAATCGGATTTTATCATTGCTCTTCGAAGAACGGACACGCCCTGATCCGGCGGCCGGGTCTCGATCAATCCGCGCATTCGCTGGATGACCACCCGATGGATCGCCGGCGCGTCGGTCGAGCCGACTTCATCGAGCGTGACCGGTCTTGCAAAACGGACATGCACGGTATTCGGGCGCGCGTCGCGCAGAATGACGACGAGCAATTGCAGGGCGGCGGCGAGTTTCTCGCGTTCCTCCCGCGTCCGCTTGAGGCGCGTCAGCCAATGACGCGCGGTCTTCTCCCATATCACCCCGCTCACCAAAACGGGGACGATCCGCGTGTCACGCGCGAAGCGGATGAAGACCCCGGCGGAATCGGTCCAGTCCTTCAGCGAGTCCAGCGCGCCGGGATACACGAGCGGATCAGGCTCGATCTCCCCGGCTGGGAAGGTCAACACGGAGTTGCCGTTCTTCAAATGCGCCGAGACCTGCCGCACTGCGTTCATGCGTTTGGCGGGATCGTCGTCAATGAAGAAAAGTTGTTTGGTTGTGTTTACGAGCGATTCCAAAAAGGGGCGGTGCAAGGCGATGATCTTCAGGTCGGCGCGCTTGATGGCTGCGAACAGGCTGATCGTATCCGCCATGCCGGGGTGGTTGGAGAGGAAGAGCGCGGGTCCGTCCTGTGGGACGTGTTCCAGCCCATGCGCGCGGACATCGCGCACGTACATCTTTTGCATGATCGTCCGCGAGGCTTCGGCGAGATCGGTCCGCCCGACTGCCTGGTCGAAGTCCGCGATTTGACCCGCGAATTTGCGCGCGGGACCTGCGAAGGCGCGGCGGATCAGCGAGGCGAGGAATGGTTTCTTCTCCCAGCCGAACGAAGAGACGAGATCGTCGAGATTGATGCGGGTGAGGGTTTCGAGTTGGGAGGGCATGGGAGAGGAAGGATGAAGGGTGGAAAGCTTGCCCTGAGCGAAGTCGAAGGGTGGAAGGTGGAGAGTAGAAAGTAGAAAGTGGAAAGCTTGTCCTGAGCGAGAGTCGAAGGGTGGAAGGTGGAGAGTAGAAAGTAGAAAGCTTGCCCTGAGCGAGAGTCGAAGGGTGGAAGGTGGAAAGCTTGCCCTGAGCGAAGTCGAAGGGTGGAAAGCTTGCCCTGAGCGAAGTCGAAGGGTGGAAAGTGGAAAGCTTGCCCTGAGCGAGGATGAAGGGTGGAAAGCTTGCCCTGAGCGAAGTCGAAGGGTGAGTGCGAGTTGATCTTGTAAGTGCGGTGGCGAGCGTCGTCAAAATGTCGCCGCCTGAGTCCAAAGTCTTACTCCGGCTCCATCGTGAATTTCAACGGATAGCCTGCATTGCCCGCTTCGAAGTGCGCGCGGTTGACCCGTTTCTCCGCTTCGGTTTTGGCGAGCGTCTGCACGTAAGCCGTTCCGTAGACGTGCGCGCTGAGCATGATCTCCGCTGCCCGGTCGTTGGCGAGGTAAAAGACGGTCTTGAGGATATGCACCACGTAATCCATCGGCGTCACGTCACGTAATCCATCGGCGTCACGTCGTCGTTGTGGATGACGACCTTGAAGAGCGGTTCGAGTTCCGTTTCGCTTTCCTCGATGATTTCGATTTCGGGGAGGACGGCGGAAGGATGAATGATGAAGGCTGAAGGCTCGCGCTGAGCGAAGCCAAAGTGATGAATTTTATTCATCGGAAAGTTGTTTCGATCTCCGCCGCCTCGAAATTTTCGCGGATGTGCTGCGGATTTGCAGACATGGGAATGGTGATGACGCGCGGCTGCATGACCAGCCATGCCAGCGCGATCTGATAGATCGTCGCGTGGTGCGCCTCAGCCGCGGACCGAAGGACCTGGTTCGCTTTCAACCTGCCTTCGTCAACGGGGGAATAGGCGGTGACAAGGATGTCGTTTTGCTGGCAGTATTCGATCACACCGTTTTTCACGTAAGAACGGTCGGAAAGGCTGTACGGAACCTGGTTCGTGACGATCGGCGTTTCGGAAAGCGACTGCGATTGCTTGAGCAGTTTCAAATTGAAGTTGCTCACGCCGAGATGTTTCACCCTCCCATCGCGGACAAGTTTGTTCAGAGCGCGAAAGGTCTCTTCATATTTTCCGCCCGCCTGGGGCCAGTGAATGAGGTAAAGGTCGAGATAATCCGTGCCCAGGCGGTCGAGGCTGACTTCGCATGATTTCAAGACCTGTTCATATTCGAGATGCGCAGGCTGGACTTTGGAGGTGATGAAGAGCGCCTCGCGTCGGACTCCCATCTCGCGGATTGCCCGCCCAAGCAGTTCCTCCGCGTGACCGTTTGCGTACGTCTCCGCCGTGTCGAAGTGGGTGTAGCCGACTTCCAGCGCGGCGCGGAGAGCGGCTAAGGAAACAGAATCAAGTTTCGGGTCCGGGCGGGAACCGCCGCCGATCTTCCAGGTGCCAAATCCGATTTTGGGAAGGGTCACATTATGGATGGTTTCGTATTTCATACCCCCAATTGTACACAATAAAAACCCGCCTCTCTCGAGACGGGTCACCGATCACCGATCACTAATCACTGGTCACTGATCACCGATCACTAATCACCGATCACTGGTCACTGATCACCGATCACTGACTCTGCCCCGCCTCGAACCCCCTCCTCAACGCCTCGTAATTCTTCGGCAGCAAGTGTTTGTGCCGCGCGGGCAAATGAGACTCCAGCGCCTTCCCGACATCCTCAATCGTAAGTTCGGACAGCGCGGTCAATAACGCACCGACTGCGACCATGTTGAGCAGTTTCCGGTCCCCGATTTCCTCGGCGATCTCGTTGCACGGAACGAGAATCACGTTGATGTCGTTCCGCTTCGCGCCGCGATCCACCATGGACTGGTTGACGACCAGCGTCCCGCCGGGGGCGAGCAATTCTTCGTATTTATCGAACGACGGCAAATTCAACGCAATCGCCAGCGGCGGATTCTTCACCAGCGGCGAACCGATCTCATCGTCCGCGATGATGACCGTACAGTTCGCCGTCCCGCCGCGCATCTCGGGACCGTAGGAGGGAATCCACGTGACCTCCTTGCCCGAATCCATTGCGGCATAAGCCAACACCTGCCCTCCAAACAAAACGCCCTGCCCTCCAAACCCTGCGATGATGATTTCTTTTTGCATGTATTCTCCATTGTCATTGCGAGTGACCGGAGTGAGCGAAGCAATCTTCTCGTAACAGGGGATTGCTTCGGGCTGTGGTTTCGATACAGGCGAGAAAATCACTCGCCTTACTCAACCACCAGCCCTCGCAATGACACTACACCTTTACCTGCTTGATCGCCTCGGTCACTTTATAGTCGCCCAGCGGAAAGGCTGGAACCATTTGCTGCTCCACGAACTTCAACGACTCGACCGGCGTCATGCCCCA
>SZPG01000136.1 GCA_030263595.1 Chloroflexi bacterium CFX6 | reverse complement strand
CATGAAGCGAAGATCGGCAAGCGCGTGGCGGTGATCGGCGGCGGCAACTCCGCCATTGACGCGGCGCGCTGTGCCTTGCGTCTTGGTTCTGAAGTGCAACTGGTTTATCGCCGTTCGCGGGTGGAAATGCCCGCCGCCGCGTGGGAGGTGGCTGCCGCGGAAGAAGAAGGCGTGAAGTTGACGTTCCTGTCCGCTCCGACCAAAGTTCTTGAAAGAGACGGGCGCGTGATCGGCATCGAATGTATCCGCATGGAGTTGGGCGAACCCGACGCCAGCGGACGCCGCCGCCCGGTTCCCATCCCTGGCTCTGAATATATTCTCGATGTGGATACTGTCATCGCCGCCATCGGTCAAAACGTGGAAAGCGCGGGCTTGGGCGTGGAGACAAAATGGGATCGCGTGATCGTTGATCCGCTCACGTTGGAAACATCCGTCAAAGGTGTGTTTGCAGGTGGCGACGCGGTCATCGGACCCGCGTCGGTGGTCGAAGCGATTGGCGCGGGGATTCAAGCGGCTGAGTCCATTCATCGTTATTTACGCGGGCTTGATTTGCGCGAAGGTCGTGAACAACATCTTCCCAAAGCGAAAGACATTCAAGTTGTCCCCGCTTCGCCCGTCAAGCGCGCGCCGCGTGAACGCATGACTGAACTTCCCGTTGCCGAGCGCATTCACGGCTTCAACGAAGTGGAACAGGGTTTGACCCGGGAGCAAGCCATTGCCGAAGCGCAACGCTGTTTGAATTGCGCGGTTTGCTCCGAGTGCGATCAATGCGTCACCGCCTGTTTGCGCGGGGCGATCATCCATGACGACAAGCCCAAGCGCATGGACATTGACGTGGATACCATTCTTGTTGCTACGGGTTTCGATGTCTTCGATCCGCACCGCAAGCCCGAACTTGGATATGGAAAATATCCGCAGGTGATCACTTCTCTGGAGTTCGAGCGGCTTGCGTCCGCTTCGGGTCCCACAGCGGGGAGGATTTCCCTCAACGGACACCCGCCGAAGAAAGTCACCTTCATTCAATGCGTCGGTTCGCGCGACCGCAGTTTGAACCTGCCCAATTGCTCGCGTGTGTGCTGCATGGCGGTTGCAAAGCAGGCGCATCTCGCGCATGACCGTCTGCCCGAGGCGGAGATCACGGTCTTCTACATGGATGTCCGCGCGTTCGGCAAAGGCTTCGAGGAATTCTATGACCGCGTCCGCAAGGAGGGAGTCATTTATCGGCGCGGCAATCCATCTGAAATTATTCGCCGCGGGGATCGAGTCGTCGTGCGCGCGGAAGATACTTTGCTTGGCGAGCAGGTTGAGGTGGAGTCCGATCTCGTCGTGCTGGCGGTGGGACTCACCCCCCGGGCAGACGCCTCCGACCTGACCCGCATCCTGAATCTGCAACAAGGGGCAGACGGCTACCTCCAGGAGGCGCATCCCAAACTGCGGACGGTGGAAAGCAATGTGCCGGGCATCTTCCTGGCGGGCTGCTGCCAGGGACCGAAGGATATTCCAGATACGGTCGCGCACGCCAAGGCGGCGGCATCTGCGGCAATGATTATGTTGCGGAGTGCAACGACTCCAGTCGTTGCAGAAGGAGAACTCCATGCTTCAAATTGAGAGCCGAACCTTTGCGAAAGAGCGCGGGCTGTTTGCATGTATCCAGTGCGGGAAATGCACCGGCGGCTGCCCGATGGCAATGAAGACCGCGCTCAATCCGCGCGCGTTGATCTACCGCATCCTGGTTGCCGGGAACGGATTCAACCTGGAAGGGCGCGAAGAGTTGTGGGACTGTACCACCTGCTCGACCTGTTCCAGCCGCTGTCCCAAACAGGTCAACCCGATGGAAGCGATCGTTGCCATGCGCAGCGCCATCGTCGAAAAAGGGAAGGTTCATCCCAACGTGAAAACCGCGCTGGAAAGCAC
>SZPG01000076.1 GCA_030263595.1 Chloroflexi bacterium CFX6 | reverse complement strand
TTACCTATCCTTTGACAAACGCTTTTTGCTTGTCTATTGTACGCACTTTTTGGCCTCTGCTTTCAAAAAACGGAAGTTGTTTTTACATGAGTCCTAAGTCTCAACCGGGACATTCGCCGGCACGACGGCGGTCAGGACAGTGGCATTTTGAAAGGTCGTCGCGAGCGCGCCGTATCCATCAAGGATGACGACAGACGAACCGCTCACGAAATCCGTACCTTGAACAGTTATTGTTACGCTGACGCCGAATTGAACGCTCGAGGGTTGAATTGACGTGATAGACACCTGGGCGTGGACAGGATGGGGAACGACTGCCGCCATCAATGCCATCAAAAGCGCAAAGGAGGTAATGCGTAGTAATTTGTTTTTCATGTTTCTCCAAATTTCCAGGATCATGGGTTTGCCATTCCCAGCGAAGCGGATTGGTATTCCTCCTCGCTGACCACCCGCCCATCGAGCAGGAATATCTTATCCGTCGCGAAATGCGTCATGCGCGGGTCGTGCGAAACGACCAGCACGGTTTTCCCCGCAAGGTGCAGGTCCGAGAGGAGTTGCATGATCGCCGCGCCGCTGGCGGTATCGAGGTTGCCGGTCGGTTCGTCGGCGAGGATCAGGTCCGGGTCGTTGACCAGGGCGCGGGCAATGGCGACGCGTTGCTGCTGTCCGCCGGAGAGTTCGGTGGGGCGATGTTCCGCCCGGTCTTCGAGCCCGACCCGCGCAAGGAGGTCGCGCGCCTGCGCAGCGCGCCGGGCTGAGGTCGCACCGGCAAACTGCATGGGAAACGCCACGTTTTGAAGCGCGGTCATGCTTGGGATGAGGTTGAAGGATTGGAAGACAAAGCCCATGCTGCGGCGGCGAAAGAGCGCCAGTGAATTTTCGTCCATGTCGTTCAGGGATCGTCCATCCACCCAGATCGCGCCCGACGTGACGCGATCCAGCCCGCCGAGCAGGTAGAGCAGGGTGCTTTTGCCGGATCCTGATGGACCCATCACCACGGTAAACGTGCGGGGTGTGATTTCAAGGTCCACGCCGTCGAGGGCGCGCACTACGGTTCCGCCCATCTGATAGTATTTTTTCAAACCGGCGACGCGTACAAGAGGCTTGGTCATTTCCCATCCATGCGATCGCAAACTAGAAGAAGGGGCGTTGAATGGCTGAGCCGCTCAAGCCCGATCCGAGCGCATCCAAGCCCGCGCTTGCCAAAAGAAACAGGACCAGGACGACCAGAACGATCGCAAACGATTTGCCTTTCGTCAATCCATCCGCAGCCGCGAGACCCACGACCAGCAGGATCATGCTCCAAACCAGGAAGATGTCCGCGCGCGCGAGCAGGTGTGAGATAAACCCGGGCGCAGAGGCAAAACCGGAAAGTCCGGGGCTGGCAATGGCACGACCGGCGATCAGCATGAAGACAAGGCGCAGGATGTCCCGCAAGGCAAACGGGACGTTCGCCCAGGCGACCACGTTCAGCGAACCCTGCATGGTGCCGCGCCCGCCGGAAAGCGTCGAGCCGAGATGCATCAACCCGGAAAGCACGAGCCACCCAACCCAGAGACGGGTCCATGCGCCGACGAGAGGGATGACGTACGCGAACACGGGTCCCTGCGTGGCTTGTTGCGCCCGCATGTAATTTTCCTGCATTTCGGGCGTCCACCACTGCCACTCGGGAGGCAGGGCGATCTCGCCCATCATGGCGGCGCGGGTCTTCAAGTAGCCAGCCGCCAATACGACGAGAAGCGCGGTGACGCTCAACACGAGCATGGGAGTGGACCAGGTCGGGCGCGATTCGGAAGCCATCTCCGCAAATACCGCGCGGGGACGGAACAATACCGCGAGGACGCGCGGCAGGCTGGAACGATGGATCGGTTGCGACGTTGTGTCTGTCATAGGAATTGATGAGGGGATTCTAACATGCTTCGATACATCCCAATAACGCCCCAAACGACAGGAAAGTTCCCCGCGTTATTCGCGACCGGGAGTTAGAGCCCGTCGAACAGATCGCGCTTTCGGGTGAAATGTCCGTTGACGGGCGGGTAGGCGCGCATGTAGTCTTCCCGCTCCCCGAAAAGATTCGTCACTATTCCCATCCAGCCGCGGCGCATGGCAATACCGCCCTGCGAAGCATGTTGTTCGCCCGCCTGCCGTTTGATCTCCGCCACCGGACGGATGTCAACGCTTACGTGCACCGGGAAATCCGCGATCAGGTCGGTCAGGTCAATGTCGCCGTTTCTGCCCCATTTGCGCGGGTCTTTTCCGAACAGAGGCATCAAGCGCGTTGCCCATTTGAGGAACCAGCGCGGGAAAACGTGATAGTAGAGGGCGCGGGGTTTGAAAGGCGCGCCAGCCTCGGGGTGAAAGGAGGCGTCGTCCGCTTTTTCGAAGGCGAGCGTCGTCGCCCGCTGGATGTGGATGTGGTCGGGGTGCTTGTATCCGCCGATCGGGTCGAAGGTCAAAACGATATCGGGTTTCAGTTCGCGGATGTATTCGACGACGCGCCCCGCCACTTCCTCGATGGGATGGTTGACCTGCGCGTCGGGATGTTTGTTGTCCTCCGAGCCGTTCATTCCAGAATCGCGGTAACCCAGAAAGAAGACCTCCTTCAAACCGAGGACCTTCGCGGCGCGCATCAACTCATCGGTGCGCAGTTCCGCCGTATCTTTGAATCCACGCAAATGCTCCTCGTCCATCGAACCCGCTTCGCCGCGCGTCGCGCAAACGAGATAGGCGTCATATCCCTTCTGCGCATAAAGCGCCAGCGTGCCGCCAAGCCCGAAGGACTCGTCGTCGGGATGGGCAAGCACGGCAAGGATGGTTTTGGTGTCGGTCATATCGTCTGCTCCTTGTTCATTCGTACCGCGACATTCATGTCGCCCTGCGAAGGCGAGGCTGCGGTCTCGCGGTACAGCGTAAGATGAATCAGTAATCCTGACAGGCAATAGACGCCGGTCAGGATTGGTATGTTACGTCATTCCAGGTTATCTGTAGATCGCGAAAATTTGGCGTAAAACGCCTTCGGCAGCGCCAATTACGCGCTTTTGTGAATCACACGCTTTCGCGAAGCGCGGATTATCATCGAACAGTGATTTGCCCGATGAATTGAGGAGATACCGCGCCGCCCGTTCCATAGAATGACAACGCATCCCCGCAGTTGAATTGCCAATGATATTCCACAACGACATAATACGTGCCTGACGCTTCAGGCGCGTAAAGCGTGACGCTTTCGAAACCGGTCACGCCGGGAGAAACGCCCGGCACACCATTGTAGGCGCATGTCCCGGCATGAGCGCCCGGACTGCCCAGCCCGGTGACCAGTTGCGTAATACACCCCGGACAGGGATCGTTGAAGACCCGGAAATCATAAGACACGTAGAATTCCTGTCCCGGCGAGAGCGTGATGGACGTACCAAATTGAGCAACGTCGTCCGTCAAACTTACGTTGCTTACCGTAAAACCGGTAAACGGAACGGACGTAGGCGGCGTCGCAGGGGTTACAGTCGCGGCGATGATCGTCCCCGTCGAAACGTCCACCGTTTCGTTCGCCGATGAGACCACGTAATCCGCCACCAAACGCGTCGAGGCGGCATCAACGAACCACCAGAGTTGCCCGATGAATGTCTCCAGAATGATGGATTGCTCCGGCCCGAGCGCGCTGGCAAGGGTAAGTTTGCAGTCGGGATTCACCAGGTAGATTTCCATGGTCAGCCCTGAACCGTTGATAAATGTCGTGGTCGCGGGGGTCGTTGACGGACGAGAGCATATTCGAGTGGGCGTCGGGGTGGGAGTGGAGGTGGGCGTATAGGTGGACGTTGCGGTCGGGGTGGAGGTTGGGGTAAACGCGGAGGTGAGCGTAACGGTCGGCGAGGGCGCGGCAGTGGGCGTCTCCGTCGGCGAGGGAGTCAAGGCGTCGGGGGTTTCGGTCGGCGTATCGCCGAGCAGAAGAGCGATCAGGTCAAGGGAAGGATTGGGAGTCGAAGCAGGCTGGGGCGGAATCGTCGGAACCGAGAGGTCGTCCAGGTAGGAGTTGAACAAATCGAGAAAAGGATCGGGAAGATTTTGACCGATCTCCTCCTGGAACGTCGTTGTAATGGGATTGCCGGGGAGCGCGCCGAATCCGCCGGTGGCGATCATGGTCGTGGTCACAGTGACCGTGAACACAACGGACGCAACCGAAGCGCGGCGTTTCCTCGGCGGGCTGGAACGGGGAACGGTCATGTCGGCGCAGAATTAGCGGGCAAGTCTTTGTCCAGCCCGCTTGATCGCATTGGTCGCAAGCAGGTAGAGACGCGTCTTTTCGGTTTCGATATCTCCCTTTTTCGCGGTATAGGCGCGGATCTCGACGGTGAAGTAGCCAGCCTCGCCCGATTCGACGATCACTGTCGGCTGATAAGGCTGATTGACCAACTCGGGGGAAAAGTCCTTCACCGCCGCTTCGACGGCGGAGACGGCAATGTTCAAGTCCTGGTCAACAGGGAAAGGCACTTTGATCGCAACCAGATGCACGGGCTTGGAAGGGTATTTGACGACCGTTCCGCTCGTCGCCTCGGCGTTGCGAACGTACACCAGGTCGCCGTAATCGTTTTCCAGCGTCGTCGTGGTCAGCGAGATGTTCACGACCTTCCCTTCGTATCCCGCCAGCGAAACAAAATCGCCGACGGCGTACTCGCGTGAAAAAAGAAGCCCGATACCCGAAACCAGGTCCGCCGCGAAACGCTCGGAGCCGATCGCGAACGCGCCGGTCAGCGCCGTCACCAGGATCACCACCAGACCCGCCGCGCCGGTCGAGTCCAATATCAGTTTTATGGTCCAGATCACAATCAGAAGCGCGACCAGGCTCGCAACGAACCTGCTCCACCCTTCGCCTATCGGACGGGCTAACGCGCGGCGGACGATCTGCGAAAGGATGAACGCCAGCAACAAGCCCCCCACGCCGATCAAGACGGCGTTCAAGAACGGCTTCACGTAAACGAAAAGTTCCTCCCACATCGCGGCACCTCCATTGCTTCTAAGGTTTTGGCGCGCATTATAAATCAATTCCAGCAACAATGGCAGGCGGCAATATGAGCGTCGGTCTTCCTGCACAAGCCGAACGACGTCGGAGAACGTCTCTTACGCAAGAGGAGGTCTATTGCTCAAAAGGCGTTCCTCTTGTATGATTTCGTCAAACGACCAACGCCAAAGGAGACCCCATGAAATTCGAAACGCTTGCCATCCACGCGGGGCAGGAACCCGACCCGAACAACGGCGCGGTGATGACGCCCGTGTATCTCACCTCGACTTACGCGCAGGACGGCGTCGGCAAGCCGCGCCAGGGATACGAATACTCACGCACGATGAACCCCACGCGCAAGGCATTGCAGGATTGCCTGGCGAGGCTGGAAAGTGGAAAGTGGGGACTTGCCTTCGCATCGGGGCTCGCGGCGACGGATGCCGTACTTCGATTATTGAACGCGGGAGATCACGTCCTCGCCGGCAACGACGTGTATGGAGGCACGTTTCGCCTCTTCGATAAAGTGCTCCGCCGCTTCAACCTGGACTTTACGTTTGCCGACACGACCGATCCCGAATTCGTCGCCGATGCCTTGACGCCCTCCACGCGGCTCGTCTGGCTCGAGACGCCCACCAATCCCTATCTCCGCATCACGGACATTCGCGCGGTCGCGGAGGTCGTCCACGCGCATCGAAACAAACCCCTGCTGGTGGTTGACAACACCTTCGCCACCCCATACCTGCAGCGTCCCCTCGAACTTGGCGCGGACATCGTCGTCCATTCGACGACCAAATACCTTGGCGGGCATTCGGACGTGGTGGGCGGCGCGGTCATCGTAGAGGACAAGCACCTCGCGGACAAACTCCACTTCCTGCAAAACGCCGTCGGCGCAGTGCCGGGACCGATGGACTGCTTCCTCGTCTTGCGCGGCATCAAGACCCTCCCCCTGCGCATGGACAGGCATTACGAGAACGCGCTTGCCATCGTCGAGTTCCTCGAAAAGCATCCCAAGGTGGAAAAATTGTATTATCCCCTCCATGCCTCACACCCGGGACAAAAGATCGCAAAGCAACAAATGAAGAACGGCGGCGGCATGATCTCGTTCATCGTCAAAGGCGGACGCGAGGCGGCGATCAGGACGGTGGAGTCAACGAGACTCTTCACGTTGGCTGAATCGCTCGGCGGCGTCGAATCGCTGATCGAAGTTCCCGCCGCAATGACGCATCTTTCCGTCGCCGGTTCGCAGTTGGACGTGGACCCCTCGCTCGTGCGGCTCTCCGTCGGCATCGAGAACAGGGACGACCTGATCGAAGATCTAAAACAGGCGTTGGATAAGGCATAACTCCCCGCTGGCTTATCGAAAAAGAGACCGGGCTTTCACAGACCGGTCTCTTCCTTATTTTTTCGCGTGGACCGCGACCAGCGTCACGTCGTCGTCCTGCCTCGAACCGCCCTGATGCATCTGCAAGGCTTCGAACAACCGATCGCATCCCCTTTGCGCGGAATTGCCCTTCCAGTCCGCCAGGGTTTTCTTGACGCGTTCGAAACCGAAGGGCTCGCCCTGCGGATCGCGGCAATCCGTCAGCCCGTCCGTGTACATGATCAGGCAGGAGTCTTTGGGAAGGGTCAGGCTGTTTTCATCCAGCACGATGTTTTCCCATAACCCCAGCGCCATGCCCGGCTGATACGGCAGGCGGCGAACCTCGCCCTTATCCAAAAGAAGCGGCGGCTCGTGTCCCGCGCGCGCGTAATGGAACTCGCCGGTGGCTGCGTCCAGAACCCCAAACAAGGCAGTGACGAATTGCGTGGATTTCTCGAACCGCGTAATATGTTTGTTCACTGCGCGCAGGACTTCTCCCGGCGTGGCGGCGCTGTCGGCTTCGGCGATGATCAGGGCATGAGCCCGCGCCATAAAGATCGCGGAGGGAACCCCCTTGTCCGCCACATCGCCGATCAGGATTCCAAACTTGTTCCCGCCGAGATCAATGACATCGTAAAAATCGCCTCCCACCTGACGGGCGGGCAGGATGCGTCCGCCGAAATCATATCCCCCCGCCGAGGGCAAAACGGCGGGCAGGATGGACATCTGGATTTCAGCCGCCACCTGGAGTTCGCGTTCCATGCGTTCCTTTTCGATCAGCTGTTCCTGCGCGGCTTTGAGTTCGTCATAAGCCTTCTGCAGCTGGCGGTTCTTCTCGGTCAGCCCGCGGAAGGTCTGCACATTGGTATTGACCAGGCGCTGGCTCAACACGCTGATCATGGGTCTTGCCAGTTCCGGATGGCGCTGCAAAAGCCCCTTGAACTGATTCCGGCTCATGCTCAACAGCACCACCTCGCCCAGGGCGCGCGCGCTGGTCGAACGATGACCTTCCGGCTGAATGAGACTCATCTCCCCGACGTATTCCCCTTCGTGAAGAACGTTCAGCACCAGTTCATTGCTCGTATTCGGCGCCATCAGGATCTCGAGTTCGCCCTTCACGACAATGTACAAATGCTCCCCCGGATCGCCCTCGCGAAACAGGATTTCACCGGGCTGCAGGTTGACGACGTTCAATTCGGAGAGCAAACGATCCAGTTCATCCGAAGGAAGGTCCGTAAAAAAGGGAATTTGAGCGAGCAGGTTTGTTGACATGATCTTTTCCAGGGAGGGCGGCGAACCCGGCTATTTTACACGAAGAACCGGCGTTAGGTCGCAAAACGACAGGACGGGCGGTTAGAATTCCACCACTTCCTTGCCGGCCAGTTTATCCTGGACGCGCCCCACAACCGTCTCCAAATGTTTCTGCTGGTGGACGTAATCGAGATCGTCGGTGCGGATCGTGAGGACCGGGCATTGGTCGAACGCGCCCAGCCACTCGTCGTAGAAAGAATCAAGCAGGGATAGATATTCGGGCGTGATGCCGGTTTCGATGTTGCGGGCGCGGCGCCGGATCCGATCCATCAAAACGTTCACCGGCGCCTTGAGATAGATCAAAAGATTCGGGCGCGGTAGTCCCTGCACCACGATCTCGAACAAACGGCGATAGGCGAGATGATCCCGTTCAGCCAGGTCGCCCATGTGATGCAGGGCGCGGGCAAAAATATAAAAATCCTCGAAGATGCTTCGATCCAGGATCGCCGGGCGCGGGTCGCGCGACGCCTCCAGGTATTGTTCGGCGCGATGCCCCAAAAAGAATATCTGCAAATGGAACGACCAGGCGCGCATGTCGCCGTAGAAATCCGCAAGATAGGGGTTATCCGACACCGATTCGTAACCCGTCCACCACCCCAGGCGCGAACCGATGCGCTCGGTCAACGACGTTTTACCCACTCCGATATTGCCTGCCACCACGACGAGATACTTGGTCATATACGCCTCGCGATAGAATAAGATGTAGTATAGGCGAGCCAAACAAATTTGTCGAGACTTGCCCCGAATTCAATAGGGGTAATTTTCGGGCATGGGAGATCGTTTCGTGACAATGAACCTCAAGACCAGGGACGCCTCCGGCAAATGAGCAAATGAGCAAATGAGCAAATCGGCAAATGAGCAAATGAGCAAATCGGCAAATCAGCAAATCAGCAACCGGTAGAAACCGCGCAGTAACGGGGTGTGGGGAGATGTGCAATCTCACCGTTGACACCGCGCACACCTTCTTTCCTTCGGTAAACTCAGGATCGGCGTGAGCGAAGATCAACCGCTCAAGTAATTTCGACGACGAGGAATCAGCCAAAGGATGGCTGACGGAAGAGAAGCGACTTTAGGAACTCCGGGAGAGTCTCCCGGAGTTCCTCTTTTTTCGGATGTTATAATCGCCGCATCACATCTCAAAGGGAGTTGCGCTATGACGTACAAGATCAAATTCGGCACGGACGGCTGGCGCGGCGAGATCGCAGAAGATTACACCTTCGACAACGTCCGCCGCGCGGCGCAGGGATTTGCATCCTACCTGCTCGAACAGGGCTTCGCTGGCAGATGGGTCGTCGTCGGTCACGACAAGCGCTTTCAGTCGGAGAATTTCGCCGCGGCGACCGCCGAGACGCTTGCCGCGAACGGCTTGAACGTGTATCTCACCGACGGCGCGACGCCGACGCCGGTCATCTCGTACGCGGTGGTGGATAAAGAGGCTTGCGGCGCGGTCAATATCACGGCTTCGCACAATCCGCCCACCGATAACGGCTTCAAGGTCCGCGACCCGAACGGCGGGGCGATAGACCCCGAAGGGCTGGCAAGGATCGAAGCGCTGATCCCGGACTCGGTCCAGGAAGTGAAGCGGATGAATCTCAAGGACGCCCTGCGCGATAAAAAGATCGTCTACTTCGACGCGTCCGAGGCGTACCTGGAACACATCCAACAACTGGTGGACATTCAAAAGATCAGGGATGCGGGCTTTACGGTGGTGGTGGATGCCATGTGGGGTAACGGCGCGGGCTGGTTCACGAAACTGCTCGGCGGCGGCAGCACCAGGATCATCGAGATCCATAACGAACGAAATCCGTCCTTCCCCGAAATGATACGCCCTGAACCCATCCGCCCGAACATCGACGCGGGACTTAGGGCGACGGTCGAGAACAAGGCTGACGTTCTGCTCGTCACCGACGGCGACGCGGATCGCTGCGGCATCGGCGACGAGAATGGTGAGTTCATCAATCAGCTGCGCGTGTACGCGTTGCTCGCGCTCTACCTGCTCGAGGCGCGCGGCGAACGCGGCGACATCGTCAAGACGCTTTCGACGACCACCATGCTCAACAAACTTGGCAAGCTCTACAACGTTCCCGTCCACGAGACCGGCGTGGGATTCAAATACGTCGCGCCCAAAATGATCGAAACGAACGCGCTCATCGGCGGCGAGGAGAGCGGCGGGTACGCCTTCCGCGGCAACGTGCCGGAACGCGATGGGATCCTGGCGAATTTATACTTCCTCGATTTCATGGTTCGCACCGGCAAGAAACCCACCGAACTCCTGAAGATGCTGTTCGATAAGGTGGGCGAACATTACTACGATCGCGTGGACACTCCCTTCAGCGGCGACCGCCAGACCCGCGAAAAAATGATCCTCGACGCAAAGCCCGAAACGCTCGGCGGTTTGAAAGTGACCGAACTCGTGACCGTGGACGGTTTCCAGTTCAAACTCGAGGACGGCGGCTGGCTGCTCATCCGCTTCAGCGGGACGGAACCCATCATGCGCATCTATTGCGAGACCACCCGCGAAGACAAGGTCAAGGCGATTTTGGACGACGGGTTGAAAGTTGCCGGGATCAAATAAAGTTTCAAGTGTTCCAGTGTCAGGGGTCATATTGTGCGGGGACTTGACACCTGACACCTGATACATGACACTTGACGCGTGAAACTCACCGACACCCACTGCCACCTCGATTTCGACAAGTTCGACGAAGACCGCGGCGCGGTGATTCAGCGCGCGCTGGCGGCGGGCGTGGAAAGGATTCTCGTCCCGGCGCTCGATCTGGGATCGAGCAGGGCGGTCGTCCAACTGGCAGGCTTGCATCCGAACCTTTTCGCGGCGGTCGGCTTCCACCCAACGGATCTGGACGAATGGAATGAAGCGGCGATTGAAAATCTGCGCGCACTGATTCTCCCTCACCCCAGCTCCTCTCCCGCCGGGAGAGGCACTCAGGGTGAGGAGAAAATCGTCGCCATCGGCGAGATCGGGCTCGATTACTATTGGGTCAAGGAACCCGATAAACAGGCGCAACAACGCGAAGTTTTGAAGCAGCAACTTCGACTCGCGCAAGAGGCTAATAAGCCAGTCATCATCCACATGCGCGAAGAGAACGACGCGTGGTTCGGGCAGGCATCGGCTGACCTGCTCGCGATCCTCACGGAATGGCAGAACGAATTGCAGGCAACGAACCATCCTCTGGCTGAAAAGCCGGGCGTGCTCCATTCCTTCAACGGGAACCTCGAAACCGCCCAAAAGGCGATGGCGCGCAATTTCCATATCGGCGTGACGGGACCCGTCACGTACAAAAACGCGGAAGAGAAGCGTCAAATCCTCCGCCGACTACCGCTCGAAAAAATTCTCATCGAGACCGACGCCCCATTCCTCGCCCCCGTCCCGCACCGGGGCAGGCGCAACGAACCATCCTTTGTGACGCATATTGCTGATAAAATTGCAGAAATTCACAACACAACCCTCGAACAGGTCGCCAAAATTACCAGTGACAACGCGAACCGCCTGTTCGGTTGGGGAGGCTGACGTTTGAGCACGGTTACTTTTTTCACATCGGTACAGGACCAACTTAGATTCGTCGAACAAAGGATTCGGGAACAGGCGGGCGATGAACACCACCCCGACTTGCGTTCCGCGCTGGAACACCTTCTTTCCGCGGGAGGGAAACGCATCAGACCCACCCTGGGCTTGCTCGTCGGAAACATGCTTGGCGCGCCCGAGGAGAAACTCATCACCCTCGGCGCGTCCGTGGAACTGCTCCACACCGCAACGCTCGTTCACGACGATCTGATTGACGGCGCATTGCTGCGCCGGGGGATGCCCACCCTGAACGCGCGCTGGTCTCCCGCCGCGACCGTCCTGACCGGGGATTTCCTCTTTGCGCGCGCCGCCCGCCTCGCCGCAGAGACCGACTACCTGCCCCTGATGAAACTCTTCGCCGAAACCCTGGCGACCATCGTCAACGGCGAATTGACCCAGATGTTCTCGGCGCGCGGCGTAATCGAACGGGACAATTATTACCAACGCATTTACGCCAAGACCGCCTCGCTGTTCGAAATGTCCGCGCTCGCCGCGGCGATGGTCGCCACGGAGGACGAAACGATGCGCGCCTCCATTAAGGAATTCGGGTACCAGGTGGGCATGGCGTTCCAGATCGTGGACGACATCCTGGATTTCACCGGCGATCAATCCACGGTCGGGAAGCCGATCGGTTCGGATCTGTTGAACGGGCTGATCACGCTGCCGGCGATCTACTACGCGGAAGAACATCCGCACGACGAAGACATACTCTCCCTGCCCGACGGCGGCTGGAAGGATACGGAGCGCGTGCAGCGCATCGTGGACAACATCCGCAGGAACGCCGCCATCGAAAAGGCGATGGAAGAGGCGCGTCGAGCCGTCAGCCGCGCGCTCGGCGCATTGGAAGACGCGCCAGCCGTCCCTGAGCGGGACGCGTTGGAAAATCTGGCGAAGTTCATTGTGGATAGAAAGATCTAATTGTGGAATCAACCAGGCCGTTGGCGAATCACGGGAGCAATCTCCCTGACTCCAGGAAATCCCATGTCAAACCCGCGCAAACCATTCCGTCTGAACGTCGGCTTCATCGTCCACGAGGAAGTCGGATACAGCCACAAAATCCCGTTGGAATTCAAGAAAGCGGTCCTCGGCGACGACCTGACGCTGGAACGCTTCGAAGGGACGGTCACGATTGACCGCACACAACAGGGACTGGTTGTGCAGGGCGAGTTTTCGGGAAATACGACGCTGGAATGTGTTCGATGCCTGAAAGAGTTCGAGCATTCGCTCAAGTGGACCATGCTCGAGTTGTATGCCTTCACGAAAAAAGGTATGAGCGAATCGGGCTTGCTCATGCCCGAGAGCGGGCAGATTGATCTTGCGCCGCTGCTGCGCGAGTATGCCCTGCTGGAGGTCCCGATCAAGGCGTTATGCAAACCCGATTGCAGGGGTCTTTGCCCCGAATGTGGACAGGACCTGAACCTGAGGGATTGCGGGCATCGCCTGAGTGAAGACGATTCGCCGTTTGCCGCGTTGAAGAAATTGTTGTAGTAAAATATCGCCCATGCAAACAAGACCCGCCCTCCCGATGGTGACAAATACCATGGCCATGCGAATGGAGTCGCTCTGCCGCGCCGGGTGGAAGGCACGTTAGTTCATCCTATTTGGATCAACGGGCTGTCCATTCCGCGGACAGCCTTTTTGTTTGTAAATATCTTGTCATTGCGAGCCCGAAGGGCGAAGCAATCTTCCAATTACAGGAGATTGCTTCGGCGGAAGAGCGTCGCCTCGCAATGACATATAAATACGGAGGCACGAATGCCCGAAAACATCCTGATCGCCATTGCATGGCCCTATGCCAACGCCGAAATTCACGTGGGCAACATCACCGGCTCGCACCTGCCCGGCGACATCGTTGCGCGCTACCACCGCCTGAAGGGAAACAACGTCCTCATGGTCAGCGGCACGGACTCGCACGGTACGCCGGTCACGCTGGCGGCGGACAAGGAAGGCAAGCCCGTCGAGGAGGTGTACAAGCGCTACCACGACGGCTTCCTTGAATTGTTCCAGGGTTACGGCATCACCTACGATCTATTCACCACCACCCACACCGAGAATCACTTCAAGGTTACGCAAGCCATCTTCCTCGCATTGAAGGAGAACGGCTTTCTCTACACCGACAAGTCCATGCAGTGGTACTCGCCCTCCTCCAGGCGTTTCCTCCCCGACCGCTACGTGGAAGGCACCTGCTACATCTGCGGCTACGAAGGCGCGCGCTCCGATCAGTGTGATAACTGCGG
>SZPG01000075.1 GCA_030263595.1 Chloroflexi bacterium CFX6 | reverse complement strand
TAACAACTTCTTGCGTTCTACTTCTGTGAGATGGACTTCATGTTTTTCGTTTGCCATCCGTCCATCTTATCCTCACCCTACAACTTAAGCAAGTTGAGGCACTAGTTTCTCTGTGTCATGGTCAAAGAAAACATAAAGTGCATAGCTGGCAGCATTTGCCATTGTTGGATATTGACTTTGGTCAACCTTGCCCAAGATCCAGTCTAAATCATGTTGGTACAGTACGGCGCGGATATTGTCTACTTCTGATCGCAAATCTCCATTGGCAGGCATTTCCCAGTTTCTTTCCACTCCATATGTCACCAGTATGACTGCTGGGCTGACACCAGTGCCCAATTCTGGACCAAAAGCGGTCTCGTGAAATGTAACCCCTGCACTCCATGTCTCACCATGTACCTCTTGTTGAAAGTTCGCCCAAGCGGGATTCTGTTCTATTAGAATGCGGTCAAAAAGTCTCGGACCTCCCGGTTCCAAGGAAGTAAAACGATCCTCGGACACAACCATCAAATGATCTCGCCCTTGTCCTGCGTTACAAAAGTCTGGAGTAGTGGTCACAGTGATTGTTGGTGTAGCCGTGGGGGTAATCGAGGGAGTAATTGGCGTAAGGCTTGGCGCGATCGTCGCGGTGGTAGTTGGCACAGGTGTAACACCCTCACAAGCCCCAACCAGCAATGTGATGAGGACTATGGAAAAAACAGCCCATTCCCACTTTGGTGTTTTCATCAATGACATCATAGCAAACTCCAGGGGCTAATACAACTATCTTAATTGATAGTCTTTTGCAATTGCCGCTTGAGAGTGGGAACAGCAAGATAGCGGGTTTACCAGCTGGGTGGAAAACAACAAACTGAATACAACTAGCAGAGAAAAAAATCGGGTACGTAACATTGTCTTATCTCCCTTTCTTTAGTGAAATGTGAATGAATTAACCGTTACTTATGGTGAGTTCCCAAATAATTGTTGATAGGTATTGCACCAACGCTGCAGCCGGTCGAGGTTGTAGTCGAAGAAGGCGTACAGTGCATATGTGCCGCTATTTGCCACCTCGGGGTATTGCCTGCGAAGACTGTCATCAAATGGATTCTCCCAAGCAAAACTCAAACGACTCAGTTCCATACTTACTTCCCGTGACTCCGAAAAAAGATCGGCGGTAGCAGGCAGTTGCCAATCCAAACTTTCTCCCAAGGTAACCAATGTGACCGTTGGATTAATCTGTAAGTTTAGTTCTATATTGAATGACGCTTCTTTGACGATTTCCCCCAACTTTATAGGTTGCGTGCTCCACGAAACCATTTGTGTGTAGGTCGCCCATTCTGGGTAATGGGCTGCAAGTGCTTGATCCAAAATGCCTTCATCCGTCCGTAAATCACGAAATTCCTGGTCGCTCAATAAATGGAGTTGTCCCTCCTCATTGGCAATTTTGCAATTTGGCGCAATATCTGGTTCAGGAGAAGGGGTATATGAATTTGTGGGTAATGGTATAGCTGAAGGAGTAGGCGAAGGTGTAATCGATAGGATAGGAGGTGGAGGGCTTGACGTTGTGGTTGCAAGATCGGTTGGTGTGGCCGAAATGCTCCCACAAGCCCCAGCCAGTGATGTGATGAGGATTATGGTAAATACGGTCAATTCCCGCTTTGGTGTTTTCATCAGTAACATCATAGCAAACTCCAGAGGTCAATACAACTGGCGTTTAAGCCAGTTTTTCAGATAATACTCATCGTAATCAGTCGTTTATCCACCCTCTCTTAAACGCATAATATGCGGCTTCCGTTCTATTCTTTACATTGAGTTTACCGAGAATATTCCCTACATGAAAGCGAATCGTCCGCTCCTTGATTCCGAGCGTCTGCGCGATCTCGCGATCCCCATATCCGCGCGCGATGAGTTCCAACACTTCACACTCACGCGCACTTAAAGGCTGTTCCATGGTTGGGTTGGGTTGGGTTGGGTTGGGTTGGGTTGGGTTGGGTTGGGTTCATCTCGCATGATCCTCCTCGATTTTGTCTGACAAGCCCCGGTATTTTGGTTGCAGTACTACACACCCCAGGATGCAAAACAGGCTGCAAAATATAAGCATATCGTCCCGACGCTTGCACCGTACGCCAGCGCGGTGAGGACTTTCCGCCAATCAAACTTGACCTGTCAAATCCTTCGGGACGTTTTACGAAAGGCGAACGATCACTCTTCTGCGCTTCCCGCCATTTGTTCCTTGTTTGCCACCGGGAACGTGAAGTGGAACGTCGCGCCTTTGCCGGTATCGCTCTCCACCCAGATGCGTCCGCCATGTCCCTGCACGGCGAGGCGGCAGAACGCAAGACCGATCCCCAAGCCGCCGACCTTGCCCGTGCCGCGAATGCGCGTGAACTTGTCGAAGATGTGATCCTGTTCGGAGGGAGGGATGCCGGTGCCCTGGTCCTTGACCCAGAAATGCACCCAGCCGCCCTCCCCGCGCGCGCCGATCTCGATCGTCGCTCCGGTGGGGGAATATTTGCTCGAGTTCTCGACCAGGTTGATCAACACGCGGCGCGCCATGTCCTCGTCCACCCAAATGGAGGGAAGTTCCCCCGGCAGTTCTTCGATAAGGGTCTGTTTGCGCCCCCTGATGGACGGCTCCACGTCCTGCAGGACGCTGCGAGTCAATGCAAGCGTATCTACCACCGTTTGATCCGCGACCGGTTGCCCGGACTCCAAGCGGCTGACATCGAGCAGGGAACTGACGAGGCGTTGGATGCGGTCCGTTGAGTTCTCCGCAATTTTGAGGATGGAACGAACCGTCTCGCGTTCCGCCTCGGGGATCATGTGCGCGATCACGTCCAGGCTCGAAATGATGTTCGCAAGCGGCGAGCGCAGGTCGTGATAGATCATCGAGGTCAGGTCTTCGCGCAGGCTGTCCAATTCCTTGCGTTCGGTGATGTCGCGCAGGATCCACTGGATCGAATCGGTCGAATCGAACTCCACGCGGCGCGCGTGCACCTCGGTGGGGATGTGCGTTTCGTCCTGCTTGTGCAATGACGATTCATACGAAACCATGCGGTCGCCGCGCAGGAACTCGAACTCCATGCCGGTCCTGTTCCAGTTCACCTCGTGCAGTTGGTCAATGCTCAATTCCTGCAACTCCTCGCGCGAATAACCGCTCAACAACGTCGCCCGGCGGTTGGCTTCGATGATGCGCCCCTCCCAATCGGTGATGACGATCGGGTCAATGCTCTCCTCGAACAGGTCACGGTAACGCTTGTGCGCGGCTTGCAAACGCTCGAACAACTGCGCGTTCTGGATGGTCGTCCCCGCCAGCCCGCCGATGCCCGTCATCACCAGCAATGCATCCGGGTCGAACGTTTTGGAAATGGGATTGATCGCCTCGATGACGCCCAGCACGCGTCCCTGCGATTGAACCGGCGCGATCACCGCCGCCCGCATCTCGACTCCCCCGAGCCTGTCCGCTTCGCTAAAATTCTTTTCCTGGCTGACGTCCGGAATCACCACCCCGCGCCCTTCGCGCGTAACCGTGCCGGTGACGCCCATGCCCAGCGCGATGGTTTTCCCCAGGATGTTGCCGGAGTTGTGTCCCGCCGCGGCACGGAAGACGATGTGATCGCCCTCCACCATTCCCAGCGCAACCGTCTCCACCCGCAACGCCTGCATGGTCTGGATGAGAACGCGCTGATACACCTCGTCCATCCGAAGCGAGGCGTTCATGGCGGCGGCACCCTCCGCCAGCGCGGTCATAATCAGCGCCTGACGCTGGCTTTCCGTATAGAGGCGCGCGTTCAACACCGCAATGCCGGCCTGGTCGGCGATGGCTTGCACCAGATCGAGTTGTTCGTTCGAGAACGAATTGGGTTTGGTATGCACGAGCGTCATCACCCCCACCAGTTGCTCACGCGCCAGCAAAGGGACGCAGATGGCGGATTTCGAACCGAGACGATCCGTGTCGTCGGGTCTCATCAACCAGCGCTCGTCCCTGCTCGTATCCGGGACATACACACCCTTGCGGTTCTGGATGACCCAACCCGCCAGCCCGCGCTCCATCGTTTCGCGCATCTGCTGGGTGGTATGCTCGTGGATCTTCGTGCCGTATACGATGGTCGCATCCACGGCTTTGCCCGCGTCGTCCAGGACGACGATACTGCATCGCTCCCCCCCGACGTTTTGCAGGGTTTCGTACAGCACACGTTGAAGCACGGTGCGCAAATCGAGGGCGGTTGCCAACTCCCGGCTGACATGATAGAGGAGCTCGAGCAGCGCCCGGGTCCGGTTCGATTCTTCAGGAAGTGTCATAATCCGCTCTCGCAATCCCAGTATAGCACACCCATCCCCGCCACAGTCAAGGTAAAATGGGACGCATGACCCTCGACATTCCCCGTATCAAAGCCCTCTGTTTCGACGTGGACGGCACGCTCAGCGACACCGACGACCTGTACGTTCACAAGGTCGCGCGTTTCTTCCCGCGCCTCCTGTTCAAGGACCCGGACCACGCCGCGCGTCGTTTTGTGATGTGGGTCGAAGCGCCGGGCAACGCATTGCTCGGATTGACCGACACGATCGGGCTGGACGACGAGATCGTCGCGTTGATAGACTGGGTCTCGCGCCATCAAAAACGGTCGGCGAAAAAATTCTGGCTCATCCCCGGCGTGGATGAAATGCTGAAGCGTCTCGAGGGGCGTTATCCCATGTCGGTCGTCAGCGCGCGCGACGAAAAAGGGACGATGCGCTTCCTCGAACAGTTCGACCTCGTGAAATACTTCGACGCGGTCATCACCGGTCAATCCGCCGAACACACGAAACCCTACCCGGACCCGATCCTGCTCGCCGCGCAAAAGATGGGCGTCGAAGCGGAGGCATGTCTGATGATCGGCGACACCACCGTGGACATGCGCGCCGGCAAATCCGCGGGCGCGCAGACGGCGGGCGTGCTGTGCGGCTTCGGCGAGGAAGCGGAGTTGAGAAAAAAAGGCGCGGATACGATCCTGAAAAGCACCCCCGAACTGGCGGATCTGTTGTTGAACAAATAATGACCGCCGCCCGAGGACGGCGATCATTCCGCAACATGTGGATGGAGAAGATGAAAACTATCTGCCTCTCTTGCGCGGATCGTAATACAGGTCCACGTTGCGAGCCTGGGCGACGGCTTCCAATTTCCTTCTGTATTCGGCAATGGCGTGATCTCCCACGAGCGGGCCGAACAATCTAAACGCCGCCATCAGAAAAAAGAACATTCGTTGAAGAAAGGGTATCCCGCGGCGAATCTCTCCCATGGCACGTTCCAGAAAACGCACATCTCCGACGTGGGTATATCCCATGGAAAGCAGGGGAAACACGGTGACAATATCCGTTGTGTTGACCACGCGATAAACGGCGGACTTGAGATCGCGGTCGAACTCCTTGTTCCCCACGCGCGGACTGCCGAAGGTATAGCACGCCGCGATCTTGTCGCGCAGTTCATGGTCGCGTTCGAGGTATTGCGTGGCGATCGTCGCCACCGCCGCTCCGAGCGAATGACCCGTGATGTATAGCGGAAGTCCCTTCACTTTTGGAAGCGCCTTCAACACCTGCACTTCGATGCTCTTGTAGGCTTCCGCAAATCCCCTGTGCACCCTGCCCTCGAATACCGAAGCCCTGAATGCCTTCGCATCCGTTTTGATGTCCGCTCCCTTTGCAACCTCCGTCCCGCGAAAGGCAAGGACGGCGTATTCGCCGTTCGAGACCAGGAACCCCTGCGTGTCCGTTTTGGGGGAATGGAACTCGCCGAGCAGTTCGAACCCTCCGCCCTCGAGTTTTTCGATCAACAGAACCCTTGCCTTGCCGCCCTCCTCGAAACGGTCGTAGACCAGTTGCGCCATGGACGCCATCACCCACGCCGTGCGATCCGAATACGCGGCGCGCAGGATGGGAGGATCGAGCAGGAGTTCGTTCGATGCAAAATACCGTTTGGCGCTGGTAAGTTCCGTACTGGTGACCCCACTCTTTGCCCTGCCTTTGACGCCTGTCTTCGACTTTTTGAGTGCCATGGGGATTCTCCTCTAAAGATGGTGGATCACGAAGCGCGTAATTGGCGTTCTCTCGCTCCAAATCTACGCGCTACGCGAAGAGCGCAAACTCCACGTGGATTTCGTGAAGCGCCGAATACGGATGGTAATACTATACAGAATTATCGAACCAAAGTCAATTCGGAAGTTCCGCAGCCAACCACAGATCCTTTTCCCCGCGCATCGAGCGGGGAGGACAGCCCGATCCGATCAGCGGCTCCAGCCGCCGGGCAGGCGGGCGAGGACAACGAACACGAGATCCATAAATGTCTCCTTTGGCGTTGATATGATGCCCAATGGTAGCATAATCTCATGTAAAATAAAAACGACGCGACAACTTTTCATCATCACAGGAGAAACAATGACCTACGAAACGATACTGGTCGAAAGGCGCGGACGGGTCGGACTTGTCAGACTCGACCGCCCGCAGGCGTTGAACGCCCTCAACAACCAGCTCATGCGCGAAACCATGGACGCGCTCGAAGCCTTCGACAGGGACGATGCCGTCGGCGCGATGGTCGTCACGGGAAATGAAAAAGCCTTCGCCGCCGGCGCCGACATCAAGGAGATGGCGGGGAAATCCGCGCGGGAGATGCTGGAGGCGGATCACGTCGCGGTCTTTGGCAGGATGCGCGCGGTGGAGAAACCGGTCATTGCCGCCGTATCAGGCTGGGCGTTGGGAGGCGGATGCGAGATCGCCATGGCCTGCGATATGATCGTCGCCTCGGAGTCCGCCAAATTCGGCCAGCCGGAGATCACCATCGGCGTCATCCCCGGCGCGGGCGGCACTCAGCGACTCCCCCGCGCGGTCGGCAAGGCGCTCGCCATGGAAATGATCCTCAACAACCGCACCCTGACCGCGCAGGAGGCGCTGCAATACGGATTGGTGAACCGCGTCGTCCCTGTAAACGATTACCTCGACGAGGCGCTGAAACTTGCAGAAGAGATCGCCTCACGCGCCCCCCTGGCTGTGCGCGCCGCCAAGAAAATGATCAACGCCTCTTACGAATCCTCGCTCACCGACGGACTCGCCGCGGAGAGGCAGGCGTTCTACCACCTGTTCGACACCGAAGACCAGAAGGAAGGCATGAAAGCCTTCGTCGAAAAACGCCAACCGAATTGGTCCGGTAAATGACATGGCAGGGTACGCCGACTTGAAACGCGCGCTCGGCGGACTCGGGCTGGCGGGCAAGCCTGTCGTCGTCCACGCCTCCCTGAAAAAATTCGCCGCCATCCAGGGCGGACCAAGGACACTCATCCAGGCGCTGGTCGCCTCCTTCAACGGCGTCATCATGCCCACCTTCACGTACAAGACGATGGTCACGCCGGGAGTCGGCCCGCCGAACAACGGCATCACCTATGGAACCGACAAAGACTTGAACAAAATGGCGGAACCATTCCGTCCCGATATGCCCCCCGACAAAATGATGGGCATCCTGCCTTATCATTTGCTTTATGAAAAAGGCGTAACGCGCGCCTCGCATCCCATCCTTTCCTTTGCCGGTTTTCGAGCGGACGATATCCTCCTCACGCAAACGCTGTTCGATCCGCTTGCCCTCATCGGCGCATTGGCGGAAAGAGACGGCTGGGTCATCCTCATCAACGTGGATCACACCGTCAACACAAGCATTCATTATGGGGAAAAACTCGCCGGGCGGCGGCAGTTCGTCCGCTGGGCATCAACCCCCGGACGCATCGTCGAATGTCCCGGCTACCCCGGCGACTCTTCCGGCTTCAACGCCATCGAGGAACACATGCTCCCCCACACCCGTCGCGTGGATTTGGACGGCGGCGCGTTCATCCAGGCTGTGCCCGTGAAGCGATTGTTGGAAGTCACCATGGAATTGATAAAAAAAGATCCGCTGGCTCTGCTCTGCCAGCGGACGGATTGCGAGAGGTGCGAGGCGGTGAGGGGCGCGTATCCCACCTACTGAAACGTGATCTCTTCCACGCGCCAGTTTTCCTCTCCCATCAACTTCCTGAGGCGCGTGAGCAGTTCGGGGCAGATGCGCGTCGTGTCGTTGGGGAAGTCAATCAGGTGCCTGCCGCCGTTCTCGAAGATCTGAAAACTGAAACGATCGTGTCCGTGGAACGAGATCAAAGTGCCGTAAATGGTTTTGATGCGCCGACGGTCCGCCTCCTTGTCGCCCGACGAGCGCAGGTTGACCGTGATCTGTTTCGGAGGATGGTCCTTATCCGCCTCCCTCGCCAGCGGGATGTAAAGGGATTTCAGGGATATGACCACCGCTTCGCGCTCCGCCTCGGCCTGTTCCGCCTCAACTTCCTGAGTCTCGGCTGGGACCAATCCCTCTCTCGTCTCTCCTGGCAGGGACGACGCCATGGCGCGCGGCGGCGTGATCTCGTCCGATTTCTTGAACTTCGGCTCCGGCTTGGTTGCCATTGCCGCCTCCTCGAACGACGGCTGCCACTGTGTATCCCAGTCATCGGGGAAGTTATCGGGAGGCGGAGGCACGCCGTCGAAATCAGAATCAACTTCGTACGTTTCGACCGACTTCTCCGCCACCTGCATGGCGGGCTGCCTTTGCGGAGGAACGATCGGCTTGGGTTGCTTCGACTGGATGTTGAGGTTCCTTACGTGGCTATCCGGCTTGGGCTGGGACAATGCCTCAAGGTCAGGAGCAGGCTTGGGCGTCGCGAGAGGCGAAGCATCCTTTAGAGGCTCGAGGATTTTTATCTCCGTCCGCACCGCATCCACCAGAATTTTCGGCGGCGCGCTGTTCGCATCCACCTTGCCCTCGACGATCACGATCTGACCGACGGTGAGCATCTCGCGCGTCCTCTCCCACGTGCGCGGAAAGAGGACGAGGTCCATGTTGCCCTGAATGTCCTCGAGCGTGACGAAGCCCATCGGTTTGTTGGTCTTGGTCATGTATGGGCGGACGCTGGTGACGAGACCCGCCACGCGCACCTTCTCCTCGTGTTGCGCCTCGTTGAGTTGACCCGAGAAGTAACTGACGATCTGCGCGAAGGTTTGCTGGTAGGGGGTGAGCGGATGATCGGAAATGTAAAGCCCGATGAGTTCGCGTTCCCAGCCGAGCATCTCGCGCCGATCCACGTCGTTGATTTCGGGAAGCATGATCTCCTCGACAACGCCGGTGCTGTCGCCGAAGAGGGAGAGTTGTCCCGCTTCGGCGGCGCGGAAATGATTGTTGCTGATGGAGACGAGGCGATCCAGTGAAGCGAGCAACGCGGCGCGGTTGCCGAATACATCCAGCGCGCCGACCTTGATGAGGCATTCGAGGGCGCGCTTGCCGACGGCGCGCAAATCCACGCGGCGGGCGAAATCGTTCAAGTCCCTGAATTTTCCGTTCGCGTCGCGTTCCTTGATGATGAGTTCGACCGCGCCCCTGCCCACGTTCTTGACCGCGCCGAAACCAAAGCGGATGTGCGGTTTGTCTTCGACGTCTTCGATTTCAAAGTCCCAGTCGGAGGCGTTGATCTCGGGCGGAAGGACCGGCACGCCCATACTGCGCGCGTCCGCAACGTAGAGCGCGACCTTTTCGGTCTGGCTCGCGGAGGCGGTGAGGGTCGCCGCCATGTATTCGGCGGGATAATGCGCCTTGAGGAACGCGGTCTGGACAGCGATTACGCCGTAATCAGCGGCGTGGCTATTGTGAACAAGGATGTCATTCGCGATGAAGTTATGTGTTCCAGCGATTTCAAGATCGTAGGTTTGTTTTTCGCCAACGTACTCGATGAATGCCACCCGATCCCAATACAGATCGCTTTCTGCATAGCGTTTGATGTTGGGGTCATCGAAATAATAGCCCAGTCTTTGTAGGGTATTACGCCCGAAGCCGATCTTACCCGCCGAATTGGTCGGGTAGAATTCGCGCGGGGCAATCCCTGTCTGCACGGTAAGTTCGTTCCACGTGAGATCCAATTGATCCTTAGCGGAACGGACGTAATCCTTTACCGCCCCTACTGGTACAACATCCTTTGTTCCGACAGCCATTGGTGGGATGGTCTTTGTCAGTTCAATCAATGCGTCCCATCTTTTTTGGCTGACAAAGTGACGACCTATGTTCTCTGCAAACGTGTTGATGTTTTCATAACCCGTAACGAAGACCTGATACCCAACACGTCCCTCTTTGTATGGGAATTCCACAGTCCGAAGGCGGCTGATAATGCCAAAGCGCAACAACAAATGCTGAAGCTGCGCCGCCATCCGCCTCGAGGCAGTCGCGTAATATATACTGCGTCCGCGCACGTTAATATGACCGTCCCCCTCCCACATGCGGCTGATCATCAATCCGATCTGACGGTTCGTCAATTCAAAGATTGGCGCAGGGATTTCCTTTGTGCGCGCGTTCTTGCCAAGCAAGCCCAGCTCGCCGCACCACGTGAATATGCCTGGCGGGATACTTTTATCGGCGCGTGCTGCATAGACGGAATAAGCGCTTTTGTGCGTGGCAATGGTGCATTTGACATTCTCAAACGCATTGGCGGCTTGAACAAAGTCACTGACTTGCTCTTCGTCCTGGCTATAGAAGTAGACAGAGTGTGGGTGACACAAATTCCCCTCCGCCAACAAGTGACCCAGGGCGATCACTTCATGGTCAAACCATTCGTTCTTTCCTTCCACAGGGATAACACGTGGTACACCAATAAAGTCATCGGGCTGCAACTCACCCAACTGTCGCCAGCCACTTACCGTGTAGAAGGGATGGTTGTCTGTCGCTTCAATGACGCGTCCCAGCGCAGTGGTCAGACGGAAAACAGGCTTGACGCCGTTATCCATGACGTGAGTCACAGGCTGGTTCTTTAATTTCAAAGAGGAAATATCACACGATAGAGTGCGCGAAATTTGTTCGACGCCATGGTACAGGTCTTCAATTTTTACAAGACGACCTGTGGAAGCGTCCAACACTTCCACATCGCCAGGCAGGCATTTGTTGAATCCATAACGTGCGAACTCCTCCCAATCGCTGTAAATGGCTTCGGCTGTCTCCCTGTCCATCCCATTTTTGACCGCGCCGGTCACGAACTTGTTGCGGTGCTTTTCGATCTCCTCCTTTTTCTTTTTCGAAATCGCCTTGCGCAATTCATCCGATTCGGAGGGCGTGTATCCCGCGATCTCGACTGCGGCGCGCATCAACTGTTCTTGATAGACCGGAATGCCGTAGGTATCCCTGAAGATCGGTTCGAGTTTCGGGTGGCGGTATTCCACTTCCGCTTCGCCGTGCATGCGCGCGATGTAATCGGGGATGAACGCCATCGGACCCGGACGATACAACGCCACCATGGCGATGATGTTATCCAGCGTCTTCGGCTTCATTTGCACGAGCCAGCGCGTCATTCCCCCGCCTTCCACCTGGAAGACGCCTGCGGTCTGTCCGCTCCCCAGCAACTCGAAGGCTTTCGGGTCGTCGAGCGGGATGTTGTTCAGGTCGTATTTGACGCCGTGCCGCCTCTCGATCAAGTCGCAGGCTTTTGCCATCACGGTCAGCGTGATCAGCCCGAGGAAGTCCACTTTCAACATGCCGAGCGAATCGAGGACTCCCATTTCGAATTGCGTCACCGTCTTGATGGGCGTCTCCTCCGACCCGGAAGTCGGACGATGCAGCGGCAGGTATTCCAGCAGCGATTTATCCGAGATCACGACTCCGGCGGCGTGCGTCCCCGCATTGCGAACCGTCCCCTCCATTTTTGCGGCGGTATCAATCAACTCGCGCAGGTGCGGCTGTTTTGCATAAATCTCCTTGAACTCGGGGATCGCCAGGGCGTCTTCCATTGTGGTGTTGCGCCCCGAAACGAACGGGACAAGTTTGGCGACCCGATCCACCTCGGGGAGCGGAATATCCTTCACGCGCGCCACATCCCGCAACGCCTGCTTGGTTCCCATCGTGCCGAAGGTGATGATCTGCGCGACCTTATCGCTTCCGTATTTACGCACACAATATTCGAGCATCTCGCCGCGGCGGTCGTCGCGGAAATCCAGATCAATGTCGGGCATCGAGATGCGGCCCGGGTTCAGGAAGCGCTCGAACAACAGGGCATGCTGAAGCGGGTCAACCAATGCGATCTCCAACACATACGCAACAATGGAGCCCGCCGCCGACCCGCGCGCGTTATACCAGATGCCGTTCTCCTTGGCGTAACGACACAAATCCCATACGATCAGGAAGTAGGCGTCGAATCCCATTTCGTGGATGACGCCCAACTCGTAAGCGAGTCTTTCGCGGACCTGTTGGCTGTCCGCGCGATCCCCGTACCTTTTCCTCGCCCCCTCCTCGCACAGGTGACGCAGGTACGTCTCCGCCGTGAACCCTTCCGGGACGGGGAAATCGGGCAGGTGATAGCCCTTGAACGACAAGTCCACGTTACAGCGTTCGGCGATGAGAAGCGTATTGCTCAACGATTCGGGGACTTCGGCGAAGAGACGGCTCATCTCCTGGGGCGTGCGGAGGTAGTACGAGTCGTCGGTCATGCGCATCCGCTCCGGGTCCGTAAGAAGCGCCTGTGTCTGGATCGCGAGCAGAATGTCCTGTAATCTCGCGTCTTCCTGGTTGATGTAATGCACGTCGTTCGTCGCAACGTACCTGGCGGAATAGCGCACGCCCATCTCGAGCAATTTTTTGTTCAGGTCGGTGATCTCTTTGATGTTGTGATGCTGCAGTTCGATGAAGAAGCGGTCGGGTCCGAAGACATCGTAATACCAGTTCATCAAGCGGACGGCTTCATCGGGTTTCCCATCCAGGATCAAACGCGGGATCTCGGCGGACATGCACCCGGAAGTGCAGATCAATCCCTCCGAATGAGCCGCCAGAAAGTCGTGGTCAATGCGCGGATAATAATAGAAGCCCTCGAGTTGGGCGGCGGAGGAAATCTTGAGCAGGTTCTTGTAGCCCGTTTCGTTTTCGGCGAGCAGCAGCAGGTGCGTGGAGGTACGATCCAGTTTTGCGTCGCGGTCCCGCATCGTGCGCGCCGCCATGTACGCCTCCACGCCGATGATCGGTTTGACCCCCGCCTCCTGAGCCGCCTTGTAAAAATCCATCACGCCGAACATCGTGCCGTGATCGGTGATCGCCACGGCTGGCATGTCCAGTTCTTTGACGCGCTTGACCAGTCTCTTGATGTTCGAGAAACCGTCGAGCAGGGAGTATTCGGTGTGGACGTGGAGGTGGGCGAAGCTCATTTTAGTCTGATGGTCTGATGGTCAGATGGTCAAATCGTCGCCTGGAGGGAAGAAGCGCATACGCGAGACTATTCGACTAAGCGACTATCGGACTAAACGGATTATAGCACGTGTGTTCGAGGATGAAGTTGGCGGGAGGCTTAAAATATTCCGGCTAAGGGTCAGTAAATTATTAACTTCCCTCATGTCGTTGCGAGTCGTCGAGAAGCAATCTCCTGTTGCCATAGATTTTCCTGCAAAGTGGGGATTGCTTCGGGACGAACACCCTCGCAATGACATCCATTTCGGGGAAGGTGAGG
>SZPG01000135.1 GCA_030263595.1 Chloroflexi bacterium CFX6 | reverse complement strand
CGGGACACAGCGACCTTCGCTCCGTGACGGTCTTTTAGACCCAGACACGATCGGTCTGCTGTGTCCTTGTGTTTTACCATACTTATCATACTAGACGCGGAGACACAAAGAAATCGAGAGTGTATGGCTTCAATGTATAATCACACGCGCGTTACTTGACTCACGTTATGCAGAAAAGATCATATTGGTCATCGTAACGCGACATTTTGTACTTTTCCAAATTAATTAATCGAGCAATAAACTTGGCATGGAAAAGCCCAGAGAAAACCACCGAGACACGGAGACACAGAGATAAAGAATTTAAAACTCCGTGACTCGGTGTCTCCGTGGTTGGTTCAAAGGGGATTGCTCGATTTAATTGTTAATCTGCAACATGTCGCTCTTGCCCAGGAAACGCCTGAACGCGAGACGCTACGCAGTCTCGCGTTACGGGTATCATTGCGTAACATCAGTACTTACAGAAAGGAGCATCTACCATGGACTTCAAAGGAAAGGTTGCAGTCGTCACGGGGGCGTCCTCCGGTATCGGAAAGAGCGTCTCCGAACTCTACGCGAGGGAAGGCGCGGCGGTCGTCCTCTCGGACATCAACGAGGAACTGGGCGAGAAGACCACCCAGGAAATCCGCAAGGCGGGAAGCGAAGCGATCTTCGTTCGCGCCGACGTATCCAAACCCGCCGATTGCGAGAACATGGTCAAGGCGGCAATGGACAAATATGGCAGGCTCGATTTCGCCTGCAACAACGCCGGCATCGGCGGCGACCAGAACCCCACAGCCGATTACTCCCTCGAAGCCTGGAATAAAGCCATCGCCGTCAACCTTTCGGGCGTGTTCTATTGCATGAAATACGAGATCCCCGCCATGCTCAAGGGCGGAGGCGGCTCCATCGTCAATATGGCGTCCATCCTCGGGCGCGTCGGATTCGCCGGCGCGGTCGGCTACGTGGCGGCAAAGCACGGCGTCCTGGGTCTCACGAAGACCGCCGCCATCGAATACGCTCCGCAAGGCATCCGCATCAACGTTGTGGGTCCGGGCTTCATCAGCACGCCGCTCATCAAGGAACTGGAGGAAAACCAGGAGGTGAACAACATGCTCGTCTCCCTGCACCCGGTCGGGCGTCTCGGCAGGCCCGAAGAGGTGGCGGAATTGACGATCTGGCTCAGTTCGGACAAAGCTTCCTTCGTCACCGGCGCGTACTACCCGGTGGACGGCGGCTACCTCACCCGCTGAGCGCCTCCATGACCCTCCACAAAGACAGCGAACAGAACGAAACAAAACGCCTGCGCGAGTATGCAGACCTGGCGGGCAAACGCGTATTGGAAATCGGATGCGGCGAGGGACGGCTGACCTGGCGATACGCCCCCGCTTCTTTCTCGACCGTTGGGCTGGATCCAGATCGAAACGCCTTGCGCGTCGCCCTGGCGGACCGCCCCTACAACCTGCTGAAGAAAGTCTGCTTTTCCAACGCAAAATCGGAACGACTACCCTTCCGCAGCGAGACCTTCGACGTCGTCCTCCTCGCCTGGTCGCTCTGATGAATTGCGCACGAGGGCATGGTCCATGCCCTGGATGAAATACGACGCGTCCTGGCGCCGGGCGGCGTTCTCATTGACCTGCGCCCTTTATCCGACCGCTGGCTCGTCGAGGTACATTCCGCGCGCGAAACCCAGGAAACGGGACGCGTAACCGACCTCCCGCTGGGGCTGCAGGACGATAACGCCGCCAACCAGGCAATGACCGAGGCGGAATCAAAAGGCTGGTTCGTCCGCGAGCGCGAAGGGTTCTTCCCGCTTTATTATGCGTGGGATTCGCCCGCTGAAATGGAGGAGTGGATTGACGAGGAATGGAAGGACTTCATCGCGCTCGGCGAGGGAACCAAACGCGCCACCCGCTCCGCCTGGGCGTCGAGCGACGCGGACAGCCGCGTCCGCGTGAAGGTGAAGATGCTGATCGCGAGATGGGCGAAGACTACAGAGTAGGCAGCCTCGGGAATGACCTATGGGGTTGTCATTTCGAATGTCAGCGAGAAATCTTTTTTCCGGCGCCGCCCGCCACTATAGTCCCCGAAGCGAAGCGGAGCGGGAGGGCAGGTGTTGTGCAGGAATTTTCTCCAACCACTGAGTCACGGAGTTTTTTTGACTGATGTTACGCAATGATACCCGTAACG
>SZPG01000074.1 GCA_030263595.1 Chloroflexi bacterium CFX6 | reverse complement strand
GTGCGCGTCCTTGCGAACGGCATGGTCGAGATCCAACGCAATGGGAAATTGCTGGGGAAACGCGATGTAACGCCTTGAGCGGGGATGTGCGCGACGTTTTCATGAACGCCCACGCGCCTCCGCGTGGGCGTTATAATTCCTCCCGCCGATTGGTGGTAAGATAGGCGCACACGAACATTCAGGAGCAGTCAGCAGATGGATGCCATTGCAAAGAACGTGTATATCGAAGAGCGTTTCCCCGGCGTGACGTTGGGCGTCATCGTCCAGTCGCGCGGGTTGATCCAGATTGATGCGCCGCCCGCGCCCGAAGACGGACGCGCCTGGCGCGCCTCCCTGATGGGGATGGGAAACGGACACGAACGCGTTCTCATCAACCTCGATTCCCACCCCGACCGCACGCTGGGAGTCCGCATGATGGATTGCACGGTCATCGCGCACGAACAAACCGCGCGCGCCTTCCAGAATCGTCCCAACACCTTCAAAGCCCAGGGCGACGAGACCGGCGCGAACTGGGAAGCCATCCCCGGTTTGGGCAGCGTGCGCTGGGCGCCGCCGGAGATCTCCTTCGTGAGCAAAATGTCCCTGCATTGGAGCGACACGCCCGTCGTCCTCGAAAGCCATCCCGGTCCCACCGAAGGCGCCATCTGGGTCATCCTGCCGGAAGAGAAGGTCGTCTTCGTCGGCGACGCCGTCCTCAAGGGACAACCCCCATTCCTTGCCCATGCCGATCTCCCCCCCTGGCTCGAAACGCTCGAACTTCTGCAGGCTACCGATTTCAAGGGATACACCGTGGTCAGCGGGCGCGGAGGCATGGTCAGTCCGCAAGCCATTCGCAGCCAGGCTGATCTGCTCAAAAAGATCCACGCACGGATCGAAAAACTCGGCGCGAAACGCTCCTCCTCCCCGACCGTCACCGACAAACTCGCCGAAGCGATCCTCAAGGAATTCAAGGCGCCCATCGCGAAGCAGAAACAATACGCCCAACGCCTGCGATTCGGCCTGCGTAATTATTACGCGCGCCGCTACCTTTCCTCCTCGCGCAACGTTGTGGACGAATGACGCAGGGTAAACGGACAATGAACGCGCAGCCCCTCTTCGAAGCGACGCGCGGCGACATCGTTGAATCCGTCCATTACGGCTCCATCGCCGTCGCGGACTCGAACGGCAAATTGATCGCATTCATCGGCGACCCGCACACGGTCGCCTTTTTGCGCTCCAGCGCCAAACCGTTCCAGGCGCTGCCATTCGTCGAACGCGGCGGCGTGGAACGCTTCCACTTCACGCCGCGCGAACTTTCCATTGCCTGCGCCTCGCACGAGGGAAGCGACCTGCACGTGGAAACCGTGCGGGAAATGCAAAGGAAGGCGGGCATCCAGGAAAGCCGCCTGCAATGCGGCGCGCACCCGCCCGGCGACGCGAACGCGCTCAAAGACCTGATCCTCAAAGGGCAGCCCCCCACGCCGATCCGCAACAACTGTTCGGGCAAACACACCGCCATGCTTGCTCACGCGAAGATGCGCGGACTGCCGCTCGACAACTACCTCGACATCGAGCATCCGATCCAACAGGACATCCTCGCTTCATTCTCCGACCTGTGCCTGATCCCGTCCGAGGAAATTCACCTCGGCATTGACGGCTGCTCCGCGCCCAACTTTGCGATCCCGTTGTACAACGCCGCGCTGGGCATGGCGCGCTTCTGCGACCCGCGTGAATTGTCCGAAACGCGCGCGGATGCCTGCCGCAGGATCATTACAGCCATGACGACCCATCCCGAAATGGTGAGCGGCGAGGGCGAATTCGACTGCGAGTTGATGAAAGCGGGGGAGGGAAAGATCCTGTGCAAGCGCGGCGCGGAAGGATACCAAATCGTCGGACTCATGCCCGGCGTGCTGGGAAAAGATTCGCCCGGCGTGGGCATCACCTTCAAGGTCTCGGACGGCGACGCCTCGCGCATGAACGCGGACTTCGAGTTGAGCGTCCGCGTCCGCCCGGCGGTGACGCTCGAGATCCTGCGTCAGTTGGGAGTCCTGTCCTCGAAACAGGAACAGTCCCTCGGTCGGTTCGGACCCGTGAAATCCATCCTGAACCATCGCGGCATCGTGACAGGCAAAACCCGCCCGGTGTTCAACCTCTAACAGCGCTCCAAAATCCCCCAGGAACCGCCTCGCAAACATCGGATGGATCGAGCGTGAGCGCGGTTTTTTGTGATTTATCGCGGCATGGTAGGGTGACATTAGACGCCAAATTTTTAGTCAAGAGTGTTACAATGAAATATGTCCGTAATAAAAAACGAGAGACCAATATGCCAAATACCGGGGATCGCATCCTGCTTGTAGAAGATGATCCGAAGATCATTGATTTGATTGCCCGCCAGACGCTTGAATCCGTGGGTTACAGGGTGGATGTGGTCTCTGATTCCCCCTCCGCGATCAAACAAGCGCTTCACGCGCCGCCGGACCTGATCCTTGCAAACGTCAACCTTCCCGGCCTAAGCACAAAAGATCTGCAGGTCGCGCTGACCTCGCAGGGCGTGGATACGCCCATCATTGCGATCGCCAACAAGGGACAGGAACACGACATCATCCAGGCGTTCCGTCTCGGCGCGGCGGATTACATCCTGATGCCCGCGCGCGAAGCGGAAATATTATCGGCTGTGGAGCGCGTGCTCGCCCGGGTGAGGGAGGCGCGCGAAAACCGTCGGCTCGATATGCAGGTCGGCGAGATGAACGAGCAGTTGCAGCGCAAGGTGCGCGAACTGACCGCCATCATCAACCTGGGCAAGGCGGTCATCTCCATCGCGGATCAGCGCATCCTGTTCCAAAAGATCGTGGACGGCGCGGCGCAGGTCGCCAACACCGGCATCGCATGGCTTCTCGTCCGCGACCAGGAAAGCCGGGCGTTCCTGCTCGCCTCGCATCGCGGCTTGCCGCAGACCTGGGCGGCGAAGATGAACCTGCCGCTGGACGACGGCGTTAGCGCGCTGGTGGCTGTTTCCGGCGAGACGCTTGTCATGCAGGGCGACCCGTTGCTCAAGTTCAGGATCGTGAACCTGGGCAGGTCGGTGTGCGTGGTGCCGATCAAGGCGCGGAAGGAAGTGATCGGGATGTTGGTCGTCGTGCGCAAGGAGGAGAAGGCGTTCTCGCGCACTGAACAAACCCTGCTCGAAGCCGTCGCCGATTACGCCTCGATCTCGCTCGTGAACGCGAGGTTGTTCAGGGCGTTGAACGATTCGGCGCAATCCGCGAAGGAGGCGCAGAGAAGGCAAAACATTGTGCTGGAGAACGTCCGCAGTTCGGTGACGGAGGAATTGCGCGCCGCCCTCTACCCGGTGGAACTGTTGTTGAGCGAAAAACCCGGTCCCCTGACGGATGAACAGAAACGGGCATTGCAAACCGCCCGCGCGGCTTTGCAAAGACTCTCGCTCGCCGCCGAAAAGACGACGCCCCCCATACCCGTAAGGCTGAAAACAAAGTAAAATCCTGACCAAGCCTCATGCCGAAAAAAGACCTCATCCTGCTGGCGTTGGACGAATCGCACACCCTGAAGTTGATGGATCGCGCCCTGCAAGCCGTCAACTATGAAACTGCAATTGCCGGCAACACGAAAGCCTTGAGCCGCTTGTTGCAGGAGACCACGCCTGCCTTGTTGATGATCGGGGAGAAGTTCGACGGGCACGACGGTATGGCAATCGTCGAAGAATTGCTCGAACGTTTCCCCACCCTCCCGTTTTTGGTCTATTCGGAAAAAGCGACGCCCGAGTTCGTAAAAAGGATCTTCAAACTGGGCATCAACGGCTACCTCACCCCTCCGCTTCGGACGGACGATATTGTGGACACGGTGGAAGGGGCGCTCAAACACGCGAACCGGGTCGGCGACTGGCTCCGCCGCGAAGTCAGGCGCACCACCTCCTCGCTCAAAAAACGCGCCCAGATCTCCGAAGCCGAACGTTCCCGCCTCGAAGCCGTATTCAACAGCATCCACGACAGTGTGATGATGCTGGACGAGGAGAACAATATCCTGCTGATCAACCCAGCCATGTGCGCGGCGTTCGGCTTGGACGAAGAATCCTCCATCGGCAAACCCGTCCTCGACGTGATCCAGCACCCCGACCTGCGCGCCTTGCTCGCGGGCAACGGCGACACGGAAGACCCCCTCCATCACCACGAGGTCAGTTTTCCCGACGGGCGCGTGGCGAGCGCCCAATTGACCGCCATCCCGGATATCGGCTACGCGGTCACCATGCAGGACATCACCTACCTCAAGGAAATTGACCGCGTCCGCAACGAGGTCGTGCATACGGTTTCACACGACCTGCGCTCCCCGCTTACTTCCGTGATCGGTTACACCGAGTTGATTTCGCGCGCGGGTTCCCTCAACGAACACCAGCAGGATTTTCTGAAACGCATCCAGGACAGCGTGCAGCACATCACCGCCCTCATCAACGACCTGCTGGACCTGGGGAGCATCGAAGCGGGCTTGGACATCCGCCGGGAATGGGTGCAACTGGACGGGCTCCTGCGTTATACGCTCGATATGTTGCAGGGGCAGATCAAAGCCAAACGCATCAAGGTACAGATGAACATACCGCCCGCCCTGCCCGCCTTGCGCGCCAACCCCGTCCGCCTGCGGCAGGTGCTGGATAACGTCGTCGGGAATGCCATCAAATATTCGCACGACGACGGCGAAGTCACGATCTCCATCCAGGCGGAGGGCGACCAGCTCATCGTGCAGGTCACGGACAACGGACCCGGCATCCCCATCCAGGATCAAAGTCACATTTTCGATAAATTCTATCGGGGGCGAAACCTGTACAACCAGGAGGGCTCGGGCCTGGGACTGGCAATCGTCAAGAGCATTGTGGACGCGCACCAGGGGCGCGTCTGGGTGGAATCCACTGTGGGGCAGGGAAGTTCCTTCTTCATCGTCCTGCCCATCAACAGCCCGCTCATCCTGCCGGGAGGCAATAAACTAGCGGGCGCGTCCGACCCCAAATGATCCCCGCCATCCTTGAACAAAAGCAATGCCGCCGCCGGTTGTTCTGCCGGCGGCGGCTTTCGCCAAAGGAGGAGACAATGAGGAGCATTTGGAGGTGTCTTTGAGTTGTCTCCGCTTTCATAATATCCCAACAACCGGCATTTAGCCATCGTAAAAAGTAATCGTTCCCCGGTGACATTAGGCATTATTCGCAGCGGCGGACGACAACCCCCTTCCCGCCGGGGGCGGCCGTCACTCTATCCCTGCAAGAAATACCCTCATTATCCGAATTGCATCCCCGGGCGCCTGATACGATCTCAACGAAAGGTTGGGGTCCGGGTTGCCGCTGATCATCTTCGAGACCTTGCGTCCCTGCTGATATAAAGCCAGCACGGGTTTTCCAAGCCCAAGCGCAAAACCGATCTCATAGCCCACCCCGTGCGACGGAACGCTGACCTCCGCGATCAACGCGTCGCACGCGCGGATCCATGCCGTATCGCGTTCATACACCTCGTTGGGAGGAATGACCGCCTCCGACTCCCCGACGCCTGATTCCGCCAGGTGAGCCGTCGGCGTCTCGTGATCCTCCTCCGCCAACGCGCGGACGATCGCCTGGTACACGGATTCGAACTCGCGCCCGCCGGTGATCGAACAGGCAAAATAGATGTTCATTTCCTGGGAAGCCTGGAGAGGATGGAATCGCTCCCGCGCTTTTTTGCAGGGGCAGGATTCGGGTCCATGCCCGAACGGAAACTGTCAATCTCCGCGCTCAGGCGCATCCAGTCCCTGACGAGAATCACAAGGTGAGCCGTCCTGTCCTTGAAAAAGAACCGCGCAAGGAACATGCGCAGCAGCGCCGGCGAAACGGGATACGACTTCAACTCAAGAACGAGGGCGGTCTGGCTTGCGAGAGGTTCGAAGATCCCCCGTATCCAGCCGGACATGCTTTTGGCGGGGAACAACTGGCGCATTTCGGCTGTGGTCGTCTTGACGAGCCGCTTGTAGGATATGTTGATCCGCATGAACGGCGTGACGAGTTTGATGTAACCGGGCATTGGCTGGATATATGCCATGCGCCGGATCGCGAGGAAGAAAATTCCGACGAAGATTGCCAGCGCGCCGACCCCGGCAAGAAATTGCCACGGAACGAAGGGATAAGCGGGATGCGCATGCTCCCCATAAGCCAGCGCGAACATCACAAGCCCGATCGCAAACATGGGGGTCCACCAGCGGTCGAGCAGGCGCCGATATACGACGAGCGGGAACTTGTGACCGCCTCGCGCCATGCCGCTAATCTTCGTCGTTCAAACGCACGGACACCCCGCTTCTTTCCCCCACTTCGACATGATTCCCGTTCAATTCGCTTCTCAGCGTGTTGATGGCTTGGGTCAGGTCCTCGCCGCGCAGGCTGAAGGTCACGTCGCCGCGCGTCTTTTCGATGATGCCGCGCACGTTATCCGTTTGCCGCCGCAAGCCGCCGGTGATGGCGTCCGGGTAATCCATGGTCACAAGGACGGAGTAGATATCGTCCATGTGGTTGAGCAAACGCTCCGCCTCCTGCGAATACCCCGAACGCAGGATATCCAGTATGCGGCGGCGCAATTCGCCGACCACTTCAGCCAGCCCGTTGAGATAGGTGGCATATTCCACCCCAAGTTCTTCCGGGGTATGAAGCGCCTGGTTCTGGATCAGCGCGCAGGTGATGTTGGCTTCCACGAATTCCTTGAGGGAATCCTGTGTATAACCGGCGTAATACAGGTCGGGATGATCCTTGAGGTCGCTTCTTAATTTGTCCGCGACGGACTTGGCTTCTGCCAGGAATCCTTCCATGGCGTCGAATTCATTGCGATGCACGGCGCGTATGGCGAGCGAACAGGCGCGCGTCAATTTGCGCGTCTGCTTGAGCGCATCGTCGCGCGCGGCGTTGCGCTGATCGAAATTCTGGCGGATCTGTTCGGCGATCTTTTCGAGTTTGTGCATGGGGACCTTTGCTTTCGCTTGCATGGTTTCATTCCTTGGGCGGTTCGGGCGGCGGTTGAATCCCCTTGAACAGGTTGTCCGCCAGCGTGCTTCCGTGCGGCACGTTGATCTCGCCAAAAGCAGCTTCGTAACGCGCGAGATTTTCCTGCAGGGCGCGCAGGAGCAGTTTCGCGCTCAGAGGCGTCATCAAAATGCGCGCCTGCACGAGCGACCTGGCTTCCCCCGGCAGGATCTGGGCAAAATCGAGGACGATATCCACCGGTGAATGGGAAATCCGCGCCAGGTTGCTGTAGAGCGGTTTGAGACCTTCCGGAATTTCCATTCTGGGGACCGGCGCTTGCTGTTGTGGGGCTGGTGTGGTCATGATTTTTGATCTTTGAAAAAAAACAGGTCTAATCAAACAGGGTTCCCCGTTTCATTAGACCTGCCTGTGACAGGTTAGAAGGGTATGTCGTCCTCGGGCGGGAGCTCGGCGCCTTCGAAGCCGCCCCCCGGCACGGGCGACTCGCCGCCCTCGCCGCGCGAGGATAAAAATCGGACGGTGGCAGCCGTCACTTCGAAGGACGCGCCGACGGTCCCATCCTGCTTGGTCCAGATGCGAGGTCCGCCTGTTGTCTTATCCGGGACCAGGCGTCCTTCGACAAGGACTTTCATGCCTTTCTTGACGTACTGGTTGCAGGCTTCCGCCTGCTTGCCCCAGGCGGTGACTCTGAACCAGCAGGTCTCTTTGATTTGCTCGCCGTTGCCGGCGGTGTACTGCCGGTTGGTGGCGAGGGAGAAGGAAGTGACTGCCTGTCCCGAGGGGGTGTAGCGCATTTCAGGGTCTTTGCCGACGTTGCCAACGATAATAACGGTGTGATACATGTGGTAGGGTCTCCTTTAGGTTTCAGGTACCCGCCGATTTCCGGCGGGGATCGCATGAATAAAATTATTTTACTCCATCCTCCCCTGTTCACCTAGAGATAAGCAATGCCCGATTTTTTCGCGTCGAATCTGTATCATCCGCCGGGCGGCGTTCGTAAGGGAACCCGGGAGACGCGTAGTCAATCCATAAATCATCACGATACCCCACACTGCCCTGGAGGAAAAACATGTCAATGGAAACGACCCCGTCCCGTTACCACCCCGTCCACGTTACGCTGCACTGGCTGATCTTTCTTCTGGTCGTACTGATGCTCGGCGCAGGGAAGGTTCTCATGCCTGGCGTCCCGGCGGACGACCCGCAAAAAGCGTTCGTGCTTCAGACCCACGCGTATATCGGTGGATTGATCGCCGTCCTTCTCGTCGTTCGCCTGATCCTTCGTTTCGCCACAAAGAGACCCGCTCCCGCCGACGCCGGCAACGCCTTCCTGAACTTCCTCGCGAAAGCGGTTCATTTCATCCTGTATCTGCTGTTGGTCGGCATGGCTGTCAGCGGACTGGGACTTTTCCAACAGGCGAATCTACCGGCGGTATTCAGCGGCGCCGCGCCTTATCCGCAGGACTTCTATCAATACCTTCCGCGTCTCGGGCACGGACTGCTCTCGACGCTTCTGGTGTTGACGATCCTCCTGCACGCCGGGGCGGCGTTGTATCATCAGTTCGTCCGCAAGGATAATTTGCTGGCGCGCATGTGGTTCGGGAGGAGATAAAGACCGCAACCTACGCAATACGCGAGGTTTTCGTGAACTACTGAGTATGCCTCTTGATGAAAAAATGCCCGCCTGACCGCAGGCGGGCATTCGGCTTTCAATGGTTTGGCGGGACGCCCGTCATTTCAATTTGACGGGGATGGCGTTCTCGATCTCCCGGCAGCCTTCCGCCTGGCAGGTCTTCAATTGTTCGAGCCACGAATTCAGGTTGGATAAGGTCGCGGGGCTCATTTCGGCGGCGAGGTTTTGCCTTTCGTAGGGGTCGGCAGCCAGGTCGTAAAATTCAACCGTCCCATCGAAATATTCCACATATAGATAAGACTCGGTCCTGATGCTCCTGAAGATGAGCGCGCGGGACTCGCGGTTTGTGTATCCCGCTTCGACCAACAGCGCGTTGCGCCAATCCGGCGCGGGCGCGCCTGGATGCAACAACGGCAGGATGGATCTGCCATCCACGAAATCGGCGGTCTTTGTTCCGGCGATCTCCGCAATGGTGGGGGCGAGGTCAATGTTGGCGGCTAATTGCGTGACGGTCGTGTTTGGCACGATGCCCGGTCCGCGTGCGTAAAACGGCACGTTGACGTCTTCGAGGTAGGGCAAGCCTTTTCCGCCGGAAAAGTTATGTTCCCCCAGGTGGAAGCCGTTGTCGGACGTGAAAATGATATAGGTGTTTTCCAGTTGCCCAGCCTGTTCGAGCGTCTGGACGATCTCGAGGATCATCTCGTCCACCGCCAGCAGGGTTTCGGCGCGGTTCTTGAAGAATCTGTTGGCGTCGTAGATGTCGAATTCCTCGCCGGGAACCGTCGCAAGGTCGAGCACGACCGCCGGTTTTTCGTTGACGTCCTCCGTCAGAAAGGAGGGCTTTTGGGGATATTCCAAATCCGCCAGAAGCCCTTCATGTCGGGGCGCCGGAATGCTCGGTCCGTGCGGCGCGGTGGTCGAGATCAACAGGAAGAACGGGGAACGATCCTCCAGGTTTTTTGCGATGAAACTGACGGACCTCTGACGCAGCACATCGGTGCTGTAATCCTCCGGTGAATAACTGTACTCGACCAGTTCGCCGTTCTCGTTCATGGTGTAGTTGAAGTAATACCCTCCCTCGTCGTTTTCGGGTCCGTGATGGAAGAAGGCGTGCCAGTCCGTCCAGCCGGGCGGCACGTAGTTATTGCCTGCCGTGACGGGGTATCCGTTCATGTACTTTCCCATCAGCGCGGTTTCATACCCAGCCCTGTTCAACCATGTGGCGATCGTTTCCTCTTCCATGCCATTGCGAAAGAAATTCCTGAACCCCGGAGTGTTTTCGAGGATGTTCGTATTGTGCGGGTACTGTCCGCGAATCATGGAGGCGCGCGACGGGCAGCATAAAGGGGACGTGACGAAGTAGTTTGTGAACGTGACGCCCTGCCGGGCGATCAGTTCCTGCGTATGTTCCATCTGCGGCGCAAGGCTGAAATCCATGTCGTCGGTCAGGATGAGGATGACGTTCGGTTTTCCTCCGCCGAGCGCTCCCAAAACGGAGCAGGACGACCCCGCGATGAGCGAGGCGAGAATGACGAGGGTCAAAACGTTCCAGATTTTCGTTTCATGTTTCATCAATAGAGTTCCTTGTTCATCTTTACTTGAATACCTCCGGCAGAGACATTTCAGCCGCGCGGCACCCCTCCGCCCGACAGACGCTCAACTGTTCCAGCCAGGCATGAAGCAGGGACAGGGTCTCCGCGTCGAGGCCGTTGGCGAGATTCTCCATTTGATAAGGATCGGCGAGCAGGTCGTAGAACTCCAGTTCGCCGGATTCATATTCCACGTAGGTAAACCGTTCGGCGCGGATGCCGCGATAAGCGATAACGTGCGATTCCCGGTCGAGATAACCTGTTTCGAGCAACAGACCCTTTCGCCAGTTCGCGTCCTCTTTCGGTCCTCCCAGAAGGAACGGGACGAGGGAACGCCCGTCCACGAATTCGGCGGATCGCGCGCCAGCCAGTTCGGCGATGGTCGGAGCGATGTCAATGTTCGCGGCCAACTGCGTGATCACTGTGCCGGGCTGGATGCCGGGACCCCGCGCCAAAAGCGGGACGCGTATGTCCTCCTCGTATGGCAGCATCTTGCCCGAAGGCAGGCTGTGTTCGCCCATGTGAAAGCCGTTGTCCGATGTGAAGAAAATGTACGTGTTCTCCAATTGCCCGTTTTGATCGAGCAGTTGGACGAGATCCGCCACCATCTCATCCACCGCCTGCATGGACTGGACGCGCCGCACAAAGAGGTAATCCGCCTCCTCGTTTTCGATGACGCCGCCGGTCCGGCTGAGTTCGCGGATGATGAACGGCTTGTCGGAGATATCCTCCTCGTGGAAGGAGGGGCTTTTCGGGTACGTCAGATCAGCATAAAGTCCCGCGTGACGCGGGGCGGGCTCGCTCGGTCCGTGAGGCGCATAGGGCGAGATGAAGAGGAAGAACGGCGAACGCCTGCGGAGGCTCCGTTCCACGAACTCGACCGCCCGGTCCCGTAAAACGTCCGTGTTGTAGTCTTCGTCCTTTTTGCCGTACGCGACCAGCCTGCCGTTCTCGTTCAAAGTGTACCCGTAATAAAAATCGGGCGAAACGTGATAGAGAAGGACGCGCCAATCCGACCAGCCCGGCGGGACGTAGGATCTTTTGACTCCGGCGGGATACAGGTTCAAATATTTTCCCATGAACGAGTTCTTATAGCCTGCTTTTTTCATCCACACGGCGATCGTCTCCTCGTCGTTGCCGTTGCGGTAAAACTGCTCGAAGCCGGGCGAGTTTTCGAGGACGCCCGTGTTGTGGGGATATTGCCCGCGCAGGGTGGAGGCGCGTGAGGGACAACATGCCGAGGAGGTCACAAAATAATTCGTAAACGTTGCGCCCTCCTGTCCGATGAGCCGGTTCGTATTTTCCATGTAGGGAAGCAGGGCGTAATCCATGTCGTCCGCCAGGATGAAAATGATATTGGGCGGCGGGTTTGCCAGCCTCTTCGATCTTTGTACACCGTAAATCGCCCCCGCGATCAGGATGAGGAAAAGGACAAGGACTGCGCCGATCAATTTGACGTTTCTATTTTTCATGCGAAGATTGCTCGTATTTGTTGATGTCCAGTTCGAAACTGGCGGGAAGCCATGTCATGGGCGGGGTATTTATATCATCGTTCCATCAAACCTGTGAACCTCCCCGGAACCCGCGCCGCCATCCGGTAGCCGTTGGGTACCATGCCTCCTCCTGCGGGGAACCTTTTCATGCGGACCTTCGTCACTTCTCCGCACGATCTGGAGGCGCACTATGAAACTCACGACCAACTCGATCCTTATCCTCTCCGGCATTGTTGCCTTTACGATCATGGCTTGTTTTCCCATGACCCTGCTTGCCATGCCGCTGCTCAAGCCGGTGCAGCCCGCGTCGGACGACCCTGCCGCGACGCTTCAAGTCATCGTCGAACAGACCGTTCAGGCGATGACGCAGAACGCGCCCACGCAGACGCCCATCCCCCCGACCGCGACTCCGCTTCCGCCTACGTCCACGCCTGTTCCCACGAACACGCCTCTTCCCACACCGACGGCTGTTTCGTACTGCGACTGGGTCGCGTTCGTCCAGGATGTGACCGTCCCCGACGGGGCGCGCTTCACGGCCCGCGAGACCTTCACAAAGACCTGGCGACTGAGGAACCGCGGTACCTGCACGTGGACGCCGGACTACATGCTGGTCTTCGTGCGCGGCGACCAGATGGGCGGCACGACCGCAGTCCGTTTGCCGGGCTATGTGGCTCCCGGTCAGAGCGTGGATGTATCCGTCACGCTGACGGCTCCCGATAAGCGCGGCAGTTTCACCGGCTACTGGATGCTGCGCAATCCGTCCGGCGTGCTGTTCGGGTTTGGCAACAACGCCAACCAGGCTTTCTACGTGACGATCAAGGTGGAGGAACTCGCGCACGGGGAGGTAAGCGGAACCTTCTTCTATCCCAGCGAGTTCAACCCGCCGTTGACGTTGTACTTCGAAAATGCAGTCACCGGAGAGATCATCCAGTTCTCCATCCCCGAGGGCAACCCGACTTACAAGGTCCTGCTCCCCAACGGAACCTACTACGCCTATGCCTGGGCGCCAAATTACAACCTGCAGGGAGCCTACGTCTTCGATAACCTGACGATGAAACCGTTCGTTGTCAAAGGCGGACAACTCACCAGCGGAATCAACCTCACGGATTGGAGTCCCTACCCTCACAGCCGCGGGCAGTAAAATAAACAGGGCGATCCGAAAGGGTCGCCCTGTTGGTTTTATCGCTGCATGTCATTGCGAGAGCGGCGTTTTCCCGCTCGAAGCAATCTCCTGGCAGATTCTGCTGAATGTTCGCTGGGAAAAAATAGGGAATTGTGAGTTGATCAGGAACATCCTAAACACCTTCCTGAACCACCGAGACACGGAGACGCGGAGAAAGCAAAAATCTTCGTGACTCACGTCGTCCCGATGTTCTTTCGGGAGTGCCTCCATGGTAAACCGTTCTTGATCAACTAATGTCTGACCAGCACAAAAAAACAGGGAATTGCTTCCCGAAGGTCGCAATGACATTCGCACGGTGGAGATTCATGTGATACTTTCCCCTCCCATCCGTATAATGAAATGGATGAACACTCAAGCGCGTGTACTGAAGGGAGCCGGGACCTTGGCGGAAGAGACCGATTGGGAAGCCGCGTATCGGGAATACCTCCCGCGCGTCTACAACTTCTTCCTCTATCGGGTTGGCGACGAGCCGCTGGTCGAGGACCTGACTTCAGTGGTTTTCGAGAAAGCCTGGCGCGGACGGAAGCGCTACCGTCGCGACCTGGGCGCATTCTCGACCTGGCTTTTCACCATCGCCCGCAACGTTGCGGCGGATCATTTCCGCCGGAACAGTCGGGAGGTGCCTTTGGAAGCGATCCGCGCGCAGGCTGATACCTCATCCGTGGATGAGACCGTCCAGCGCAACGAAGACTTCGCACAACTGAATCTCCTGCTCTCCCGTCTGCCCGCCCGTGAACGCGAACTCGTCGCCCTCAAATACGGAGCGCGAATCGAACGTCGGCACGATCCTCAATCGCGTCATCGAGAAATTGCGTATCGAAATGGAAGTGAACCATGAACGATGAATTCCTGCTCCGCTATCGCCGCACGCCCCGCGCTGAATTCGCGGACGCGCTCTACGATCGGATTTCCTCCCAGCCTCAGCCGCGCTCAGGTATCCCGATGCTGAACAGGCTGACATTCCGCAACGTTGGGGCAATGTTCGCCCTCATGTTGTTTGTCGCCGCGTGTGTTTATGCTGTGGTTGATAGAGGCTGGCGCAAGGTTGGGGACATTTGGGTGCAGGTTGAGAGAACGCATAAGGTTGAATTGTTTTCGCCGCCCGAAACATCCGTCTTACCGGCGGCACAACCCGAATGTCTGACTCTGGATGAAGCCAGAAAAATAGTACGTTTTGAAATGCATGTACCAACCTGGGCGCCCGAGGGATTCGTTTTCGATGACAGGATATGTAGTGTGGATCAACTCTCAGATTTTGTTGGACTGTCCTGGAAAGGTGTGGACGAACAATCCAGTATCTTTATTATGCTCCAGAATCTGAGATGGTTTGATATGGCTTCTCAACAATATCGGATCGGGCAGGCAGCCATATGGGGACCGGTGGCGCCCGGCAGTTATGATGAAGTGCAGATTCACGGACAACCCGCGGTCTTGGTTCGTGGAGACTGGGATTATGTAAAGAAAGACTTCGGGCAATCAGATCATGTTCAAGTCATTGATTCCGAGTGGGATAGCAAAATAGCCCTCCAATTGCATTGGGTTGATGACGTCTCCCCCGAAGACCTGATCCGCATGGCGGAATCGGCGAGGTGAGGGAAACTCAACTTCCCAGCATCATCCTCGCCGCGCGCCTCCCGATCTCCACCGCAAAATTCGTCCCCCGGTCCCACGGATACACCTGGCTCATCGAAGCGAAATACAAACCCTCGATCGGCGTCTGGATGGCGGGGATGTTCTTCGAGTGGTTCACCAGCGGCACGGGCTGGGCATAATTCGTCTTGAACACCCAGACCTTCTTCACCCAATCCTTTTCGAACGCGGGGTTGAACTTCTTGAACGCAGGCGTAAAACGTTCGAGCAACTCCTCATCGCTCATCGAAAAATATTCGTGACCCGCTTCCAGATAATCACCCGCGTACACGATGTGATCGCCGCCGAAATGGTCCCTCGAGACAAAATTCGTATGCTCCACCAGCGCCAAAAACGGATAGCCCGCCTCCTTCGGCAGGTTGAACCAGTAATATCCCTCCCGCGACAATTGATGCCTGAGCGACATCACCATCACCACCGCGCCCATGGACTTCAACTCGAGCAAGCCTTTGAGATAATTTTCGGGAAGACTCGGACACATCTTCGCCATCAGATTCGGGGAAGTGGTGACGAGGACCTGATCGAACGATTCGGATTTCCCCTCGCTTCGCACCGACAACCCAACCTGCTCCCGTTGAATGGACTCGACTCTCACCCCCAGCCGAATCTCGATTCCCATCCCGCGCAGTTTTTCCGCGAACATATCCGCGAATCGCTGAAAGCCTCCCTCGAACGTGCCGAGGCGCGTCGTCCGCGCCTTGATGCGCGCCCACATCCACGCCATGTTGACATCCCGATAATACGGACCGAACTTCCCGATCAATAACGGCTTCCACATCTGCTCGTAGACTCGTTTGCCCGCCCACTTCATCATCCATTCGTCGGCGGTGACCTTTTCCAGTGAGCGCCAGTCATTCGTGAGGCGGAGAAAGAGTCCGACGAAGCCAAAGCGGATTTTGTCGAGACCAAACCCAAGTCCCGGAAAGAGAAGCGCTTTGAGGATCGAGTCGAAGGGATGGAATTTCCCGTCGTGATACATCACCGTCAACGGGCGCGGGAAAAGCACTTTATCCATCCAGCCTAATTCCTCGATCAGCCCGAGCATATATTTATCGGATACAAACCAGTGATGATAGAACTTCTCCACCGACCAGTCCCAATGCGGCTCCTTGAATCCGCTCGCCAGCCCGCCCACGTCATCCGCGGATTCGTAAATAGTCACCTCGTGACCCGCTTTTCTGAGATCGTACGCGGCTGCCATGCCTCCAAACCCCGCGCCGATGATGGCGATTTGCATGTAGTCTCCAAAGTTATTAAGTCATTGTGAGGAGGGTTGAGGTGCGGCAGCACCGAAATTCAGACGAAGCAATCTCCTGTTGTATGGGGGATTGCTTCGCGGAGTTCACGCTGAGCTTGTCGAAGCGCTCGCAATGACATGATCATCTGCTTCTTTTCTCGATCATTTCCGCAAGGATTTTCAGCCTGCTCCACTTCTGGCGGACGATGTAGATCATTGCCAGGTTTTGTATCCAGCGCATTTCGCATTTGGGATTTTCGGCCAGTTGCTCGAAGACTTCCATGGCTTTGTCGTCGGTGCGGCGGGATTTGGCGTACTCCACCGCCAATTGGACGAGGTAGGCTTCGCGCTGTTTTTGGAGTTGCGCGGTTTGCGCCAGTTTTATCCGCGTTTGCCCGATGCGTTCCCTGACCCTGGCGACGGCTGTCTCCAGCTCCTCCACGGTAAATGGCTTGATGAGGTATTCCTGCACGCCGATGGACATGGCGTTTTGCAGGGTGGTCGCGTCCTTTTCGGCCGAGATGATCACGCAGCCGGTATCGGGACGGAGCTTCAGGATCTCCCGGTAGGCGGTCAAACCGTCCATTTCGGGCATGTTGATGTCCAGGAAAACGATGTCGGGATGATGCTCCTTGGCGAGTTCCACGGCTTGCAGTCCGTTCGATGCGATGGCGACCACCTCCAGGTCGTCTATGGTCGCCAGCATCAGGCGGGTATTACGGCGCGTTTCCTGAACGTCGTCGGCGATGAGTACCTTGATCTTTTTGCTGTGGGGTCCCTCGGGTTGCGTCATGGAAACACCTTGCCTCTTTACCGGGTAATCGCTCCTCGTCCGATCATCGCCCAAGTATAACTCAAGCCGGTTTGCGCGCATGCGGCTTGACGCCTGTCCCTGGAGGGTGTATGATAATTGTAATGATCGGGTGGCTCAGGGACCTGCCGGCACATCACCGGCGGCTGAACTGGGCGGAACCCCCCAACGGGGACCCCGATCTGTTTGCTTTTAATACTCCGATACTATTTCCTCCATTGTGATTGTCTTATCCGCTTTTTCAACTTTCTTGTAAACTGCAATCGCTTTGGTGTGAGCATTTGATTTCTTTCCGATAGTGTGAAAATGGATCCTGCTTGGGTCGAATTCAATGTCCCTGCGGCGAAGCATGTTGAGAAGATACAACTTGATTTCCGCGTTCCAGCCGGGATATTCCACGTCAATCACAATTTCCTTCAACTGGCGGATATGGTCTTTCAGCAACAGATACAAGCCAACTGCAAACAACTTTGAATACAGGAATCTGCCTGACCTTCCCTGATGTCGCAGTTTTTCGATGATTTTTCGCTTCACCGTTGCAGGAATCAAAACTGCATATTTTCGCCCGTTCGAAAATGCCAGCACGGTGGGGACTTTGGTATCGCCGATCTTGCCGCTTTGATCCACCTCAACCTTCATCGGCAGTCTCCCCCAACTCGCCCCGGATCTCGTCGCTCCAATGGATGCCTTCACGCGCCAGGTAGTACGCGCCCAGCAATGTGATCGGCAGCCACAACGCGACGTGAAGCACGAGCGTGTATCCCGCCGCGATCGAGTGTTCCACGCCGTAAGCCGTCAACACCGCGATGCCGGGCGCGTCGAACGTGCCGATGTAACCGGGTGCGGAAGGGATGGTCGTCGCCAGGTTGACGATCCCGTTCATCAGCATCAACGCAAAGAAGGAGACCGTAAAATCGAAGGCGTGCATCACGAACCAGTATTTGCCCGTCTCCAACAGCCAGATGACGACCGAAGTGAAGAAGACCATCAACACGTTGAAAGGGGAGCGGAGGAACGCCAGTCCGTTGAGAAACTTGTTCATCAGGCCGGTGATCCGTTCGTGCAGCCTCTTCGGCAGGAGGCGTTCGATGAACCAAAAACCGATCTTTGCGGTTCTCTGCGGGAACATGGCGGCAAGGAGAAAGACGACCAGTGCGCCGAGGAAAACCCCCGTGCCGATCAACGCGACCTGTTGAATGTTCCCGACGAAGCCGGAGGCGCTCGTCAGTTTTGCCAGTTCGGGCAGGTTGAGGAAGACAAAGGACAGCATCACCACGCCATCGAAGATCCTCTCGACTATGATCGTCGCCAGTGAAGCAGAGACCGACACGCCCTCTTTTCGTTTCAGGATGACGGCGCGTAACACCTCGCCCGCCCGCGCCGGATAGACGTTATTGCCCATGTACCCGATGGTCGTGATGGGGAACATGGTTTTGGTGGGAATCTTCTTGATGGGACCGAGGAGGTAATGCCACCTCCACGCCCGCACCCACACGCCGATGAAATACACGCCGATCCCCGGAAGAAGCCAGATGTAATTCGCATCTTTCACCGCCTCCCAGAATTCCTCGAGATGCAAGCCGCGTAATGCCAGCCAGATAAAAAGGATGCTGATCAGCGCCCCGAGCCAGAATTGCCATTTTTTCATGGGAAAGATTGTATCACGCTGGGGTTGGCAACCTCCAGCCGCCCATTTCGTAAATCCTCAGCGGAGGAAATATGTCGAACAAACCCTGGTGGCTGAACCTGTTTCTCAACACCCTGCTGGTTGACCTTCTCATCGCAGGGATCGTCATGGTATGGTCGTGGATCGTCGCCGATTTCAGCGCCGTTTCGCTGAGCGACCGCTTTTTCATTTGCGGAATTGCCGTCGTTGTCGTTGGCGTATTCGGCATCTTCGGATACAAGGCTTACCTCGGCAATTTTTCCATGACCTATTCCCAATCCGTGAGCGACATGAACACGGCGGAGCGGACAAACCTGATGATGAAGGATCTGTTCCGCGGCTACGGCTTTTCCATTGTGATGTTCATCGCCGGTGGGCTGGCGATTCTGGCTGCCGTCCTGGTCTCGTAATTCCCCGCCATCCTCCTCGTTTGTTCTTCACCGCGAAGCAACGAAGGACGCGAAGCATTCTCCGCCCTCGCGAGGCGGGATCCTTTGCGTTTCATTCTTCTGGGTATAATTTCACCGTGCAAATCCATCAACCCGCGCCCGACCTCGAATTACCCGATCTACAGGGCAGCCTTCACAGGCTGAGCGATCATCGCGGCAGGATCGTGATCGTAAACTTCTGGTCGGCGGAGTGTCCTCATTCGGAGCGGGCGGATGGTTTGATCCTCGACTGGTTGCAGCAATGGGGCGGGAGGGTGGAACTGCTCTCGATCGCCTCGAATCGGAACGAATCCGCTCGGAGCGTGGAAGAGGCTTCTCGAAACCGAAACATGCCCGGGGTCCTGATGGACGCGGATCATGCCGTCGCCGATCTCTATGAAGCCATCACGACCCCGCACGTCTTCGTGATTGATGGGGATGGAATCCTGCGTTATCGCGGCGCGGTGGACGACGTCACGTTTCGTCAAAGGACCGCCACACGCTTCTTTCTCAAGGAAGCGGTCGAGGCGTTGCTCGAGGGGCGTTCCCCCGCGCTGACGGAAACCCGCGCCTACGGTTGCGCCATCGTACGGGAAATTTGATAGAATCGAACCGTGATCGAGACACCTGCCAGAATCGCCTTTTTGAGAAAGATCCACCTCTTCTATGGTTTGGAGGACGACGAACTCGAAGCCATCGCCGGGGAATTGAAAGAGGCGTCCTTCTCCAATGGGGAGGTCGTCTTCGAGCAGGAGGGCAAATCGGAAAGTTTTTACATGATCTACCGGGGGAGCGTGCGCATCGTTCGCAAACAGCAGAACAAGGAAATTCAACTGGCGGTGCTGGTGGGCAGCGACTATTTCGGCGAAATGGGGTTGATCGCCCGGCGCAAACGCTCCGGCACGGTGACGGCGACCAGCGACACGACGCTTCTCGTGTTATCGCGCGAAGATTTCGAAAAACATTACAAGAAAGCCGCGCAACTGCGCCTGAACATGGACGTGGCTGTGCGCAGCCGCAAATTGGCGCGCACCCTGCGCTTCAAATGGCTGAGGCGCGATGAGGTGATCTACTTTCTGGCGCGCAAGCATCCCATCGTTTTGTATCAAAAGTTGATCCCGCCGGCGCTCGCGCTGACCGTGCCGTCGGCGTTGTTTTACGCGTATGCGTTCATTTTGCCGTATGTCATCGTCGCCCTGGCGGCGACCCTCTCCCTGCTGGCGGCGTTCGGCTGGATCTGGTGGACCGTCGTTGACTGGGGCAACGATTATTACATCGTCACCAACCAGCGCGTGGTCTGGCTCGAAAAGGTCATCGGTCTTTACGACAGCCGCCAGGAATCGCCGCTCAGCACGATCCTCTCGGTCAATATCGAAACGACCCAATTGGGACGCATATTCGATTTCGGGAACGTCATCGTCCGCACGTGGGTGGGGCGGATCCCCTTCAATCACGTGACGCATCCCGAGCAGGCGCAGCACATGATCGAGGAATATTGGAATCGAACGAAGGAACAAGCCACGAGCCTGGAAAAGGAGGCGATGAAGAACGCCATCCGCAGGCGGCTCGGACTCTCGGTTCCTCCCCAGCCGAAACCTGATGCGCCAGCCCAAGCCTCCCCTCCGCCTAAACGAAAGTCTGCGGTCGCCCTCCTGAGGCTGCTGGGCGCGAACACGCTCAAACTGCGTTATGAAACGGGCGAAAGCGTGATCTACCGCAAGCATTGGGTGGTGCTGTTGTTCCAGGCGTGGATGCCGTTCGTCGGATCCGTCGTGTTGCTCTTCCTCCTTCTCGGACGGTTGATCCAGATCCTCTTCGATCCCGGGATCGTGTTATTTCCCTCCGGGGACGGTCTCAGCCTCGATACCTGGATGACGGTGTATGTCCTTGCCTTCCTGCCGTTCCTTGCATGGCTGGGTTACGAGGTCCTGGACTGGAGCAACGACAAGTTCGAAGTGACCCCCGAACAGATCATTGACATTGACCGCAAACCGTTCGGCACGGAATCGCGCAACGCGGCGCAACTGGAAAGCATATTGGGAACCAACTACATCCGTGAGGGAATTCTGGGCAACCTGTTCAATTACGGCACGGTGTACATCACCGTCGGCGGGACGAAACTCGCCTTCGAGGACGTGATGGACCCCGCCACCGTCCAATCGGACATTGACCGCCGCCGCATGGCGCGCAAGGCGAAACAGGACGAAGCCCGCGTCTCCGCCGAACGCGAGCGCATGGCGGAATGGCTGGCGACCTATCATCGAAACGCAAGGGATTTTTATAACGAGGAGGAGAACAAGCCCAAAACCGGGTAAAATCGCCCCCAGCCTCTTCCGCCAGGCCGGGCGGGAGGAAATCATCAAAGGTAGAAAAATATAGAATGACTCTTCGCAAAATCGTAACCCTTCCAGACCCCGTATTGAAACGCAAAGCCCGCCCGATCTCCAAATTCGACAAGGACCTCCAAGCCCTGATAGACGACATGATCGAGACCATGCGCGAAGCGCCGGGCGTCGGTCTTGCCGCGCCGCAGATCGGACTTTCCGAGCGCCTCATCGTGGTCGAATATTACGAACGTGAAGAGGACGAGGAGAAGGAGGACGCGCCGAAAAAGGTCTGGGCGGTGATCAACCCCGAGATCGTCAAAACCTCCGAAGAGACCACGCTGGGTGTGGAGGGATGCCTCTCCATTCCCGGGTTGGTGGGGGAGGTGGAACGCCGCGCCGAGGTGCAGGTCAGGGGATTGAACCGCCATGGCAAGCCGATGAAGGTCAAGGCGAAAGGCTGGCTGGCGCGCATCTTCCAGCACGAGATTGATCATTTGAACGGAGTCCTGTTCACCGAGCGCGCTACGCGCGTCTGGCAGCCGAAACAGGAAGTGGAACAGGAACAGGAATTTTGAGACTCGTGTTGCGTAGTGATCAGTCTCTAGTCTCCAGTCTCTAGTCTCTAATTCTCCAATCCTCAACTCTCTGCCCTCGATTACCAATTACAATTTACCCCATCTTTGCATGTACCTCCGCCGCCTCTCCCTCACCAATTTCCGAAGCTTTGCCCGCTTGGATCTCGATTTTCCCCAACGGGCGGTCTTGCTTACGGGAGGCAACGCGCAAGGCAAGACCAGCATACTCGAAGCCGTTTATTTCCTTGCGGCATTCACGTCCTTTCAAACCCACGCAGACCGCCAACTGATCAACTTTCACGAAGCGAAGAAGAACGACCTCGCGGTGGCGCGTCTCGTGGCGGAGTATCAACGCGGCAGGCGCAAACATCGCGTCGAAGCGCGGCTCATCCTCGAACCTGTCGGGGTGTTGAACGGTCAGCGCCTGCGCAAGGAGGTTTTGCTCGACGGCGTGAAGAAACCGGTCAACGAGGTCGTCGGTCATTTCAACGCGGTCATCTTCGCGCCGCAGATGTCGCAGATCATCGAGGGCGCGCCGGAAGACCGCCGGCGTTATTTGAATCTTGCCCTGGCTCAATCCGTGCCTGCCTACGCGCGCGTGTTGGGCGAATACAACCAGGCGCTGACCCAGCGTAATGCATTGCTCAAGGCGTTGAGCGAGAACGGGGGGAACAGGGATCAGCTCGAAGTGTGGGATGAAGCGTTGAGTCGTCTCGGATCGCAGATCATAGTGTGGCGCATCTCAGCCGTCCAGCGGATCGAACATCTCGCTTCGCGCGTCCATCACGAACTGACTCACGGAACCGAGATCCTTCGTCTCGCCTATCAGCCTGCCTTCGACCCGCTGCCGAAGCCGAACGGGCAAATGGGCTTGAGGTTGAATACGGTCGTGGATCGCTCGCATCTGGAACTGGACGAGATCCAGGACGGCTTTCGGGCGCGCCTGCGTGAATTGCGCGGCGAGGAGATGGCGCGCGGCATGACGACGATCGGTCCACACCGCGACGAATTGCGTTTTCTCGCCAACGACATTGACCTGGGCGATTACGGGTCGCGCGGGCAGATCCGCACCGCGTTGCTTTCCTTGAAACTTGCCGAAGTGAATTGGATGAAGGAGCGCACCGGCGAGTGGCCCGTGATTTTGCTGGATGAGGTGATGGCGGAACTCGACCTGCAGCGCCGCGCCGACCTGTCGAAGTACGTCGGCGAGAGCGAACAGGTGTTGTTCACGACGACCGATTTGAATTTGTTCGCGCCTGAGTTTGTGGAAAGGTCTGAAGTGTGGAGAGTGGAAGGTGGGAGAGTAGAGAAATAGAGAGTTGGAGAATTGGAGGCTGGGAACCAGAGACTTGTTTACGTGTTTCGTGTCCACCTGTTCCATGTCCATGTGTCTACCGATTTCCCTGTTTACGTGTCCACGTGTATCCCTGTATACTTCCCCCTATGCCCCTCTCCGACCCTTTCATCCGATCCATTCTTGAACAAGTTGACTCGCCCGATGTCGTTGGCGTTGGCGTCGTGGGCAGTTACGCGCGCGGGCAGGAGTCGAAATATAGCGATGTTGACCTCGACATCTTCGTCGGTAAACTGCCCGAAAGCGAATACGACCGATACACGTTGCGATACTGGGACGGGAAACTGGTCAGCCTGAAATATACGCTGCCCGACGATGAGCGCGCCGCGTTGACGAATCCTCGGCGGGCGATCTGGGCTGCGCCTGGCTTGAGCGGGATGAAGATCGTTCTCGATAAGGACGGCTCGTTGTCTGCGTTGCAGAAAGCCGCGCAAGAATTCGATTGGTCGCCTCTGCAGCCTGAAGCGGACGAATTCGCCGCGGAGGAGATCATGGGCTGCGCGGAGGAGGCGCATAAGATTTTGAATGGTCTTGCGCGTGGGCGCGAATCCACGGTGTTGTATGCCGCGTGGGGATTGGTGAAGAACATACTCGAAGCGGTGGCGGTGCAGCGCGGCATTATGATCGTCAGCGAGAACCGCTACTTCGACCTGATCCAGGATTCGGTGGGGCGCGATTCGAAATGGACGGGCGCGTTCCGCACCGCATGGGGACTCGATTCGACCTCCTCTCAATATCAAACGCGCGGCGCGGCGGCGCTCACGTTATACCGTCTCACCGCAGCGATGTTCGATGGCTTGATCCCCGAGAAACACCGCGAGGTGGTGAACCACACGATCCGCCTCGTCAAGGAGGCTGGATACGCATGAAGAGACTCGCCCAGCGCGCATTGAAGATCCACGAACGCCTGCTCGAATTCTACGGCGAACCGATCTGGCGCAACCCGCTGCCCGCCATTGACGAACTGGTCTCGACCATCCTTTCGCAAAACACGAACGACGTGAATCGCGACCGCGCCTTCAACGCGTTGCGCGCAAAATTCCCAACCTGGGAGGCGGTGCGCGATGCGAAAGAAATGGATGTCATCGAAACGATCCGCCCGGCGGGACTCGCCAATCAAAAGGGTCCGCGCATTCAGCAGGTGTTGAAAGCCATCACCGTGGAGCGCGGAGATTTGGACCTGTCGTTTCTCAGGGAGATGTCTGTGGAGGAGGCGCGGGACTGGCTGACAAAATTCAATGGCGTGGGACCGAAGACCGTTCCCTGTGGATACCCACGTTTACCGCGTGACGGGGCGTATCGGACTCCGCCCGGAGCGGATGACCGTCGAACAGGCGCATCCTCACCTCGAGAGTTTATTTCCCCCGGAGACGTATTACGCTGCACATTTGAATATTATTCGATTGGGACGCGAAATCTGCACCGCGAGGAAGGCGATGTGTGAGAAATGTCCGATAAGGAAGTTGTGTGATTATGGAAGAAGTCGTTATGGTTAGTCTGATAGTCTGATGGTCTGATAGACGGATAGTCTGATAGACTGATGGTCTGATAGTCTGATGGTCTGATAGACGGATAGTCTGATAGACTGATGGTCTGATAGTCTGATGGTCTGATAGACGGATAGTCTGATAGTCAAAGTCATGCCGCGTGCGAGCGCGGACTATTCGACTACGTGACTATTGAAACTATCAGACTATCAGGCTACCTATTATCCCCATCCCCTCGAATCTTCCCTCTTTCCAACCTGTCATATAACTTGGCGATGTTGGATTCCGCGATCTCATCCAGCGACAAATCCAACTCAGTTGCGACCTGCGTGAGATACCACAACACGTCCCCGAGTTCGGCTTTGAGCGCCTCGCGCGTTTCCTCGCTGATTTTCCCCTCCTTGTCGCGAAACACCTTCTTGATCTTGCCCGCCACTTCGCCTGCTTCGTTGGCGAGACCAAGCACGGGGTAAATGACGGGATGCCCGATGGCGGGGTAGCCTGCCGTCTTGCGTGATTTGGTTTGGTAGTCTTTGAAGTTCATT
>SZPG01000134.1 GCA_030263595.1 Chloroflexi bacterium CFX6 | reverse complement strand
AACTCGCTTCGCATCATAAAAATATCTTTTGCGTTGGAGATCCGGACCAGAGTGTGTACTCATGGCGGGGCGCGGACTGGCGCAACATCCAACGCTTCGAGCAGGATTTCCCCGACGCGCAGACCATTTTGCTCGAACAGAATTATCGTTCCAAACAAACCATCCTCGACGCCGCGATGGGCGTGATTGACCGCGCCCGCAACCGAAGAAAGAAAAGACTTTTCACCGACAGGGGCGGGGGCGAAAAGATCTTCTTCTACGAAGCGCCCGACGATTACGCCGAAGCCTCGTTCGTCGTGGATACCATCGCGCAGCTCGTCGCTTCGCGCCAATTCGAGCCGGGCGATTGCGCGGTGATGTATCGCACCAACGCCATGTCGCGTTTGTTGGAAGAGGCGTTCCTGCAAGCGCGGCTCCCTTATCGCCTGGTCGGCGCGCAGCGATTCTACGGACGCCGCGAGGTCAAGGACGTGATCGCCTTCCTGCGGCTCGTCCACAACCCCGCGGACGAAGCCAGTCTCGACCGGGTCATCAACGTCCCGCCGCGCGGCATCGGCGAAAAGACTCTCACTACGTTACACATGGTCGCTCGCCAGAACGGTATTCAACCCGGCGAGGTCCTCCTCGATCTCGCCCGCGGCGCGGACTCTCCCTACTGGTCATCATTTACAGGTCGCGCCGTCATTTCGCTTGCAGACGTTGGCGGACTGCTTGCCGCCTGGCGCATCGCCGCGGGTACGCTTACCGTCCCCGAACTCTTCGACCGCATCCTCAGCGACATCGGCTACAAGGAATATATAGACGATGAGTCAGAAGAGGGAGAAGACCGCTGGGAGAACGTGCAGGAGTTGCGCCGTCTCGCCCTCGAATATTCCACGCGCACGCTCGACGAATTCCTCGAAAACGTCGCGCTCGTCTCCGATCAGGACACCATCACCGAAGGCAACGTGCCCACGCTCCTCACCCTCCACGCCGCAAAGGGATTGGAGTTCGGCGCGGTCTTCATCATCGGTCTCGACGACGGCATCCTTCCGCACAGCCGTTCGTTCGACGAACCCGAACAAATGGAGGAGGAGCGCCGCCTCTTTTACGTGGGCATCACGCGCGCCAAAGATAAACTGTATCTCATCCGTTCCATCCGACGCGGCGGACGCGGCATGGCGGAGGAGACGTATCCATCGCGGTATCTGGATGACATCCCGACCGAGCTGCTCGTTGGCAAAACGCGGACAGGTCGAAGTCTGAAAGGAAGCGTGCCTGAGTCGAAGTGGTCGCTTCACGCCCCTCACCCCCATCCCCTCTCCCCAAGGGAGAGGGGCGCAGGGGTGAGGGAGGCCAAATACCGCGCCGGGACTCGCGTCGAGCATCCCAGTTGGGGCGAAGGCATCGTCCTCGATAGCAAGATCCAGGACGACGACGAGATCGTGGACGTGGTGTTCAATAGTGTTGGCATCAAGCGCCTGTCGGCGAGTTTGGCGAAATTGAAGATCATATAATTCAGGCTCCACTCCCAAAGCGTGAATCTTTGTCGTCGCCGCATGGATCGCGTATGCAAGGTAATGGAACGTCCTTGCCGCGGCGCTTTCGGGTTTCTCCATTGCGCCGCCGGTGTTATGTATCGGACTCGCCGCGCTCTCGAACGCGACCTGGTTCGCCCAAAATGGCGGACTCGACGCCTTCAGGCCGTAACGCGAACGGACGGGTCATCCCCGTCCGTTTTGTTTTGAACGTATAATTGCTGTGTCGTTTTCTTTCACCACAAGGGCAGGCAGGTATGGCAGAGACCGGGTTCAAATACGATGTGTTCATTTCCTACAGTTCCGCTAACAAGGATTGGGTGCGGAAGGATTTGAAAGGCGGGTTTGAAGGTCTGCATTGACTTCCGTGATTTCAAAGCGGGAAAGCCAGCCATCAAGAACATGCGCGATGGGATTCTGGAAAGCAGGCACACGCTATTGGTTTTGACCGAAGCGTACCTTGCCAGCGGGTGGACAGAGTTCGAAAGCCTGCTTTCGCAAACCCTTGACCCTGCCAATCGCAAAACTCGCGTTGTGCCGATGCTGAAAGAAAAATGCAAACTGCCGCTGGAAATCAGTTATCTTACCCATGTCAACTTCTTTGACCCCGACGATTGGGACGTTGCATGGAAACAATTGCTCGAAGCGCTTGACTCACCCGTCACGCCGCCACCCGCCCCCGTAGACATACGCTGGTTCTTCGGTCATCGCTACGGTGACTTGGAAAACTTTACAGGTCGCGCGGCGGAAATGCAAATGCTCGACGATTGGCTGGAAAATAACACGGATAACTTGTTAGTGATCACTGCCTTCGGCGGATTTGGCAAATCTGCGTTGACGTGGCAATGGTTCAACAACCGCGTGGATAAAGCCAAGTGGCAGACGGCAATCTGGTGGTCGTTCTATGAGAAGGAGTCGGGGTTCGAGAGTTTCCTCGCGGAGACG
>SZPG01000073.1 GCA_030263595.1 Chloroflexi bacterium CFX6 | reverse complement strand
GTTTACGATTCGCTCGTCACGGGACACCGGCAGGCGGTTCCCCCCGAAGCCAGGTTCATCGAAGCCGATCTGTCCGATAGCCACGTTCTGGCGGAAACGCTCACGAAGGAAAAAGTCGACGCGGTCATGCACTTCGCGGCGTACATCGAAGCGGGCGAAAGCATGAAGGAGCCGGGTCGCTTTTACCAGAACAACGTGGCGAACTCGTTCGCCTTGATGGAAACAGCCATCCGCGCAGGGGTGAAGCGGTTCGTCCTTTCGTCCACCGCCGCGGTCTATCAATCCAGCGACGAGCCGCTCACCGAAGAGTCGCCTCTGGGTCCAACCAACGTTTACGGGCATACGAAACTCATGATCGAACAGGCGCTCGATTGGTATCGTCAAATTCACGGGCTGCATTACGCGGCGCTCCGTTACTTCAACGCCGCGGGCGCACTGCCGGGACGCGGCGAAGCGCACCAGCCCGAGTCGCATCTCATACCGCGCGTCCTGCAAGTCCCGCTGGGACAGGCTGAAGCGGCTTCGATCTACGGGACGGATTATCCAACTCCCGACGGAACCTGCATCCGCGATTACATCCACATCGCGGATCTGGTCTCCGCGCACCTTCTCGCGCTGGATGGACTCGGGGAACGCGGCAGATTGATCTACAACCTCGGGAGCGGAAACGGCTATTCGGTCCGCGAGGTGATCGAAACGGCGCGTCGGGTTACGGGACAGCGGATCCCGGTCAAGGAACTTCCGCGCCGCCCCGGGGACTCCGCGCGTCTCGTGGCTTCCTCCGAAAGGATCAAACGCGAACTCGGCTGGAAGCCGCAACACGACAACCTGCACGAGATCATCGCCAGCGCCTGGGCTTGGCATAAATGGCACCCGAATGGGTATGAGGGATAGCAGATTTGGAATCGGCGGCTTGCCACCGAAAAGCCCAGAAGCAGGCTTCTGGATTCCAAACGTAATAAGGCGACATGTTTTCCCTGTCGCCTTTTTGTTTGGGGTTCTCTACCGTACATTTTAGAAATCGGACGCGGACGAGCGCCGACGCTTCGCGCGCGGAAAATCAATTAAAAACCCGCGTTGTCCGCGCGCTCCGCAGTCCGCGTCCTATAAGTGGCTTTGTACGGTAGTGAAGTTTGGGGAACAATTTGACAATTAGGGTCGTCTTTATTACAATAAGGGAAAGTGACAAACTTCACAATCGTAACCGTCCCGAAAGCTCGTCGAAAAAAACATGTCGGGCAGTCAGACCCCTCGGGACGTTCCTGGAAAAAGAAGGTAAACATGAACGCCCAACAACTTCCCCACGTGGTCATCGTCGGAGCGGGTTTTGGCGGGTTGACCGCCGCCAAGAAACTGCGGAACGCGCCCGTCCGCATCACGCTCGTGGACCGAAACAACTATCACCTCTTCCAGCCGCTGCTATATCAGGTTGCCATTGCAGGGCTCGTCCCTTCGCAGGTAGCCTATCCCCTGCGGACGGTTTTTCGTAATCAGAAGAATCTGACCTTCCAGATGGGTGAAGTGACAACCATTGACTTCGAAGCGCGCTATATCAAATTGAACGGTTCGGTGATCGCGTACGATTATCTTGTGCTTGCGGTAGGCGGAGAGACGAATTTCTTTGGGATGGAATCCGTGCAGCAAAACGGCTTTCAGGTCAAGGACATCGAAAGCGCCATCGCGACGCGCAACCATTTGTTGAAGATGTTCGAGAAAGCCAGCCGCGAGGCGGACCCCGAAAAACGAAAAGCCATGCTCACTTTCGTGGTGGTCGGCGGCGGACCGACCGGGGTGGAGACCTCCGGCGCGTTGGCGGAGTTGATCTCGCACGTGATGAAACGGGAATACCCCGCGCTGGATATTCGCGAAGCGCGCGTCATCCTGCTCGAGGCGGGGGAAGCCCTGATCGCAAGTTATCCCGATGAGTTACGCAAGGCAACGCATCGTTTGTTGAGCAAAAAGAACGTGGAGGTCATGTTCAACGCGCGTCTCACCGATTACAACGGTCAACGCGTTTCCCTGGCGGATGGGACGGAGATCAAATCCAATACGCTGATCTGGACGGCGGGCGTGAAAGCGGCTGGGATCACGAATCGGCTTGGGGTTCAGGTGGCAGGTTCGGGTCGGGTGAGAACCGAGGCGGCGTTGCAGTTGCCGGGTCATCCCGAAGTGTACGTCCTCGGCGACGCGGCGTATATCGAGAACGGGAACGGTCAGCCGCTTCCCATGCTTTCGACGGTGGCGATCCAGCAGGGAAAATCCGCTGCGGAGAACATCCAGCGCGCCCTCAAGGGATTGGAGCAAAAGCCGTTTCATTATCGTGACCCGGGCCTGCTCGCCACCATTGGGCGGAACGCGGCGGTGGCGCGCATCTGGGGACTCTCGTTCAGCGGGCTGGTCGCGTGGCTGATCTGGGTGGTCCTGCACATCTACCGCATCATCGGTTTTCGCAACCGGCTGGTGGTACTGATCAACTGGGCGTGGGAGTATTTCTTCTACGACAACCAGGTGCGATTGATCACACGGGAGTGACGCCCGGCATTTGCGTGGCGGCGTAGGCGGCGCATAACCCCAGCCCGTTGACGAGGATGTGCAGCAGGATGGGAAGCCAGACCGAGTTCGAACGGTGATACATGTAGGCGAGCAGGAATCCAAGGATGGAGGTCGGGATGAAGGCGGCCGGGTCGAGGTGCGCCGCGCCGAAGATGACCGAACTGAGGAGCGCGCCGTTCAACCACCCATACCTTTGGCGAAAGCCCTGAAAGAGGAAGCCGCGAAAGAACAGTTCCTCCACAATGGGCGCGAGGAATACGCCTACGACGACGAACCAGAGGGGCGATTCGAGCGCCTCGAACAATTCCAGGACCCGGGCGCCCTGTGTATCCACGCCCAACAGGACGAGTAAGACGTTGTGGATCAGGATGAAGAGGTAACTGACGATCAACAATCCGCATCCCAGCCCGAGCGTGTTCCAATCGAAGCGTCCAAAGCCAAGGGACTTCGGGCTGACGCGACGATAGGCGAAGACGACGAGCAATGGGATGAGGTAGGCGAGTTGAATCAGCGCCAGTCCCGCGCTCTGGGCAAGTTGACTTCCAATGCCCCGCGAGGCGGCGAGAAGCAAACCCACGTCCATCAATGCCAATAGAAGAATGCCGATCCAGTGATCCACCGGTTTCCAGGGGACGGAGTAGGATTGCGGTTCGGGCGTCGGGGGAGTCGGTTGGGTTTCGGGGTTCATCATTCCTTTCCAAGTTCGCGGTATAGAAACCATTGACCCTTGCGGTCGTCCACGTCCTTCATGGCTCTGTCGTAGTATATATCGAAGACCTGTCCCGTATCCACTTTGACACGGAAATAGAACCTGCCCACGTTCAACGACCCGCGCGCCGATGCCGCTGCGGCGTGCGCGGGACGCATGTTGCGCGCCATTTTGCCCCGCCGCGTGAAGTCGCTCCACGAGGAGAGCATTTCGACGACGCGGTAGGTTTTGCCTTCCCATACAAATCCGTTCGGGCAGTCGGGGGTCTTTTCGCGCGCGGGAGGCGCATCGAAGACGGGTTGAATGGGATGGTCGTGGAAGTGGAGGGGGGTGAGTTCCATGCCCGGATTATTACACAGATCTGCTTCTGTAAAGAGAATTTCATTGACGGATGTCAGTTTCATTAAAAAACGGTCGTTGAAACCGGCTCAAAAAGGGCTACAATGGAAGCGCACCCTCAATTCGGGATGAGCAGTTTTTGGCACAATTGCTGCAAAGGGACGAAAAATCCATTACGTCGACGTGATCCGTGTGCGAAGACCCGGCGAACCCACATTCCGAGTTCAGGCGGTATATGAACAAATCGCATGATGATGAAAGGTCCGAGCATGGGGGATTTTTGAGCCAGAATCGAGTCGCCGGATACAACCCGCAAGGCACATGGCGCACCCGGCTGATTGGTCGTCCACTTCCCAGCGCCGACGCGCCGCATCAGACCGTCGGTAAAGCGGTGGGACTGGCTGTCTTTGGGGCGGACGCTTTGTCGTCCATCGCCTATGCTCCGCAGGAAACGCTGGTTATTCTCGCTGCGGCCGGCGCGCAGGCATTTGGTTATGCCTTTCCCATCTCGCTCGTCATCACCGTTCTGCTTGCAATTGTCACGATCTCGTATCAACAGACCATCCATGCCTACCCAAGCGGGGGCGGCGCGTATACGGTTGTAAAGGAGAACCTGGGAGTGCCGCCCGCGCTGACGGCTGGCGCGGCGTTATTGATGGATTACATCCTGCTTGCCGCGGTTGCGATTTCTTCAGGGGTGGCGCAGATCGTTTCCGCGTTTCCCTTCCTGTTTCCTCATCGGGTGTTTATTTCGGTGGGTTTGCTGGTATTGATCGCCGTTGCCAACCTGCGCGGCGTGAAGGAATCCGGGAACACCTTTGCCGCGCCAACATACTTTTTCCTGATCATGACGACGCTCACGGTCGTTATCGGTTTCTTCCGCTACATAAGCGGAACACTGGGCGGAGTGATGGATCCGCCGCCCCTGGAAACCCTGCACACAGAACCGTTGACCCTCTTTTTGCTGCTGCGCGCTTTTTCCAACGGCACGACTGCCCTTACCGGCGTCGAGTGCATTTCGAACGGCGTGAAGTCTTTTCGGGAACCGCGAACGCAGAATGCCGCTGCGACCATGGTCTGGATGTCGGTTATTTTGGGAACGCTCTTCATTGGCATCGTGTATCTGCTGGGCGTGATCGGCGCGGTCCCTTCCGAATCCGAAACGGTCATCTCGCAACTTGCCCGTACTGCCTTTGGAAATCGCGGATTGCTTTATCTTGGAACTATCATTGCAACGACCTTAATTCTGCTATTGGCGACAAATACAGCCTTTGCAGGTTTTCCCAGTTTGAGCGCGGTCATTGCCCAGGACGGTTTCATGCCGCGCCAGTTGACTTATCGCGGCAGCCGTCTCGTTTTTTCATATGGCATCGTCAGCCTCACGGTGATTGCATCGTTTCTCATTATCATCTTCAACGCCAGTGTGACCGCCCTCATCCCTCTGTGGGCGGTGGGTGTGTTTCTATCCTTTACTCTTTCACAGGCTGGGATGGCGCGTCACTGGTGGAATAATCGTCTATTGGCAGGCAGTTCAAGAGTCCAGAACGAGGCGGCACAGCAGTATGATCGAGGCTGGCGGTGGAAACTTGCTGTCAACGGGTTTGGTTCCATCACGACGGCAATTGTCACGTTGATTTTTGCAATCACAAAATTTGCCGACGGCGCATGGATCATTGTAATACTCCTGCCCTCGATGGTTACGAGTTTTTTTGCCATCCATCGCCATTATCAGACCCTGGCACACGATCTTTCGTTGGAACATTTTGGAGAACAGCCTCCCGCGAAACGACACCGGGTCATCATTCCAATTGCAGGTGTGCATCGAGGCACCATCGAGGCGTTGGTGTATGCATTATCCCTTTCCGACGATGTAACTGCAGTGTACGTTTCCACAGACCCGGAACAGAAGACGACATTGGAGCGCAAATGGGATTGGTGGGGCAAGGGCGTGCGACTCGTCGTCATCGAGTCGCCGTATCGCACATTCCTTGAACCTTTTCTGGAATATGTGGATCAGTTATGCTCGATTTTGCAGCCCAATGAACGGTTGACCATCGTCGTCCCCCAATTCACGCCGAAGCGCTGGTGGCACAATCTATTGCACACTCAAACGGCGTTTTGGCTGAGGTTTGCGCTGCTGAACAAAAGCAACATCGTCATCACCGAGGTGCCGTATCAGGTGCATTGAGGCATTATCCATTCAACCTCCAGTGTACTTCCAATCCCAAAACCAGAAGGCGAGACCCTTATATTCGCCCCATTTTGCAAAGCGTTTCTCCACTTCCTTTGCTGTGACAGGTTTGCCTTCGTACCACTCGTGCGAGACCAGTTTCAACGCCCAGGAGTCAATCGGGATGAAATCGTGCCTTCCCAGGATCATGAGCAGGTTTGCCGCGGCGTACGGACCGACTCCGTTGATGCTCAACAATTCCTTGCGAAGTTCGAGGGTGGGAAGCGAGGAATGTTTGAGCGCTTCGAGATCGAATTTACCGGAAGCCACGCGGACGGCAAGTTGATGGATGGCGGGCGCGCGATAACCGACTCTCACCGCTTCCTTCAGGACCTCGGGCCTGCTCGCCGCTATGGAGGCGGGATCCGGGAAAGCGCGTTTGCCTGTTTTCCCGTCCAGCGACATGCCGAATTCGTCCACCAGTTTGCGCGTCATGTTTTTGGTTGCGCCCCAGAGGGTGTTCGTCGTCAGGATGGTTTTGATCACGTCTTCGAACAAAGTAGGTGAGCGAAGGACGCGGCCGAGCGCCTGCTTTTTGGCGTGAGCCAGTTTCGGTTCCGCGCGTGAGGCGTTGTAGAAATCCGAGAAATCCATGTCGAGTCCGAACATCCACGTGACCGCGTTCGCCGCTTCGTTTTGTTCCTTCCTGTTGAGTTTGTCCGTTTCGACGTTGACGCCGTCCCCGGCAGCGCGCATTTTCAATTCGATGACGCGTCCGTTGGAGAGGCGCAAAATATGGGACAACGCGTTCGTGTTTTCATCGTACGAAAACGGCGCGAGTTGCCGCCACCCGTGCGAGTTGACGACGGATGAAAAGTTGAAGGGCTTGCGCGCGGGAAGCGTGAATTTCATAATGCTCCATGTTGTGTAAGATCGGTCCTGCCCGAACGTCTGTACGATGAATTGCAATCATACTCCATGAAGGCATGAGATGATCAAACTTTACCGTGAAGAGAAAAGTCCGCAAGCCGACATCATCGAAGCCGAGTTCCGCGAGATGGTGCTGGGATACGACCGCGTGGTGGTTGATGCGCGCGAAGCGGCGCGATTGTTCGGCAAGGGAACGTCATTGCCCGTGATCACGAACAACGAAAAGGTCGTCAGCGGGGATCAAATCCGCCCGTACATCCGGGAGTTGGAACGGTTGATGCAGGAGTGGCAGAGGTTCCAGGGCGATTTTTGTTACGTGGACGAGGATGGGGAGACGTGTTGACCTGTGTTTTGCAGCGGGAAATTCACCCGCGTACGAAATAAATGATCGAGACGATCAAGCCGATCGTCACCACCGTCCACCTGAGCGTGGATGGTTTGATCTTTCCGGCAAGTTTCCCGCCCAGCCAGCCGCCAGCCAACGCGCCGATCGCCATTACCAGCGCGGCAGACCAAAGCACCTGCCCGGAGAACAGGAAATAGATCGCGGCGGCGATGTTGACCGAAAACGCCACTGCCTGTTTGAGCGCGTTCAGACGCGTGAGTGTATCCTCGAGCGTCAAACCCAAAGCGGAAAGCACGATCACACTTAATCCCGCGCCGAAATATCCGCCATAGACCGAAGCCAACGTGACGGGGAGCCAGGTGACTTTTTCCAGCCGCGCACCCTGTCCCGCCGCCATGCGCCGCGTCAACCAGGCGCGGACCGGGTCCTGAATCGCGAGCAATCCCGAAGCGAGCAGAATAAGATAGGGGACCAAATCCCTGAACAGTTTTTCACCCGTTTGCAACAATAACCAGCCGCCGAGCAGTCCCCCAACGACGCTGGCGGGAACGATCAGCCACAGCCTGTTTTTCTGTCCTTGCAAGTCGTTCCATTGAGCAAGCGTCCCGCCGAAGTAGCCGGGACAGAGCGCTACGGTGTTGGTCACATTAGCAGACACGGCCGGCACGCCGAGAAAGGTGAGCATCGGAAAGGTGATGAGCGTCCCGCCGCCTGCGAGGGCGTTGACCGCTCCCGCCGCCAGCGCGGCAATGGCGATGAGGAGGAAGTTGAGGGGTGTGAGCATGAAGTGGGTTCCTTTGTCGCAAGTATAACGCCGGAAAGCCGCGTCCATTTGAGGGCGAATTACCGATACAAGTGTGACGTTGCGGTCGTCAGCGCGGACTCGGCGGTTTCGCTGCACCAGCCGGTGAAGTTTTGTCCCTGCCAGTTGTTGGTCCAAAGAACCAACTCGCCGGGGTGTGAAAGCGGACGATATGGGAAACAGTTTTTTCACGGAGATGTTGCATTGCGACTCTTTGCAATCACCGGTTGTACTCGTTATTAACAGTATAGCGCCCGTCTCAAGCCGCGACACTGATCACTGCTCACTGAAAACTGGTCACTGACTCACTGCGCCGTATTGCCTCCATCCACCAACAGCAAATGACCGTAGTTCTATCCGGCTTGCGGAAACGTATGCACGCGTACCTCACGCTCGAGCCGCCCCGCGAGTTTGTCCTTCTGCACTTCGAGATCGTAGTGCGCCTGCAGGTTCATCCAAAAATTTTCGGACATGCCAAAGTAACGGGCGAGCCGCAATGCCGTATCGGCAGAAATGGAACGGTCGCCATGCACAATCTCATTGATCCGTCGCGGAGGTACGTTGATGTCCTTCGCCAGTTGGTACTGGGTGATCCCCATGGGTTTCAGGAATTCCTCCAGCAAAATTGTGCCGGGGTGAACCGGGGCGAATTTCTTTTCCATATCGTTCTCCTAATGATAATCTGTGATTTCCACATTGTAAGCATTGCCTTCACGCCATTCAAAACAAATGCGCCACTGATCGTTGATTCGAATACTATGTTGACCTGCCCTGTCCCCTGAAAGTTTTTCGAGGCGATTTCCCGGTGGCACGCGCAGATCGTTCAATTGCTCTGTCGCATGAAGAATCGCCAGTTTGCGCCAGGCGAGTTGATGTATGTTTGGCGGTATTCGTTTTGAAAAGTGACGCTCAAAGATTCTTTCAGTTTCTTTGTCTCGAAAGGTCTTGATCATTTATCAGATAATAACGCCATGCGTTATTATCGTCAAGCCCAAACTCCACTGCTATTATCCAGTTCACTGCGCCGTATTGCCTCCATCCACCAGCAGTAAATGACCGGTCACAAAAGACGAATCATCCGAAGCCAGGAACAACACCGCGCGCGCGATTTCCTCGGGTTTACCGAAGCGTCCCATCGGGATGTAATCGCTCGAGTCTTTGATCGCCTGCTCCAAACTCACGGGATCCGAATACTCGAAATAACCCTTCTCCAGCCACCTGTCCACGAAAGTATCGCCGGGGCAGACCGCGTTGACGCGGATGTTATCGCGCGCAAAGTCGAGCGCCATCGCCTTCGTCATCATCCCCACCGCGCCCTTGCTCACCACGTAAGGGAAGGCGTCCCTGCCCGCCACCACCGACCAATCCGAACCGTTGTTGACGATCGCGCCTCCGCCCTGTTTCTTCATAATGGGAATCACAAGTTTGCTCATCCGCCACACTGCCGTCACGTTGATCGCCAGCGTCTCGTTCCAAACGTCGTCCGTTGTGGTTTCGGCTGTCCCACCTGTGACGACGCCCGCGTTGTTGAACAGGATATCCACGCGCCCGAATTCGGCGAGGGTCCGCTCGATGACGCGGGAACAGGCTTCGGCTTGGGAATGATCCGCCTGGACGAATACGCATCGGACTCCCTTTTGCCTGATCTCGTCCGATACGCGTTCCCCCAATTCCGCGCGGCGTCCCGTGATGACCAGATCCGCGCCTTCGTCTGCAAACAAATACGCGGTCGCCCTTCCGATCCCCGATGTCGCCCCGGTGATGATGGCGACCTTGCCGGTGAGTTTTCCCATGATGTCTCCTCCGTGGGGGCAAGGCTGCGCAGCGTCTCGCCCTGCCTATGATGGGCAGGAAAACCCTGCCCCTACTTGACAACATCATTATATTCGCAATAACATAGCCGCCATGAATTCAAACCACAAGATCAAAGCCATATTCTTCGACCTCGACGGCACGCTTCGCCAGAGCGTCCCTGCGGGCGGGGACGTTTTCAACGAGTACGTTATCGCGCTCGGACTGCGCGTAAACGAGGAGGATCGTTTGCGCGCCGCGCGCTGGGAGCATCTCTATTGGGCGAATTCCCCCGACCTGCGCGACGACCTGCTCGCGCATTCCGGCGATACCGAAAATTTCTGGATCGAATACAGCCGACGGCGGCTCATTGCGCTTGGCGCTTCACCCGCGCAGGCTGTCGAACTCGCGCCCAAAGCCTCCGCGCACATGGGCGAAGTCTACAAACCGGAGAGCATCGTCCCCGAGGACGTTCGCAGGACGCTTCCCGAATTGAAGCGAAGCGGCTACTTCATGGCGGTGCTTTCGAACCGCGACAAGCCCTTTCAAGAATTATTGGAGGAACATGATCTCGGCGAATTCTTCGCCTTTTCACTCGCGGGCGGGGAGGTGGATTCGTACAAGCCCGATCCCGGTCTCTTCGTACATGCCCTGGAACGCGCCGGATTGACCGCACGGGAGGCTGTGTACGTGGGCGATAATTATTTCGCGGACGTGGTCGGCTCGCGTCGCGCGGGACTGACGCCCGTCCTCTACGACCCGATCGGCGTCTTCCCCGAAGCCGATTGCATCACGATCAAATCGTTCGACGAGTTGAAATCCGTCCTCAAAGTCATATAATAAAAATCTCGCGTACTGCGTAGCGTACGCTCTCCAGCGTAATGAGCGTTAGAGAACGCCCATTACGCGCCTTCATGGAAGCACTGATCATCGAAACATATCCACGAGGGCGGTGTTCCAAGAGTATAGTGAAAGGACAATGCCATGGCATGGGAACGCAAAATCATGCGGACGGTGCGCGTCCGCAACCAGAACAAGGCTGGCACGCTCGCCCGGTTGATGACAGCCATCTCGAACCTGGGCGCGAGCGTGGGCACCATCGAATTGATCAACGAGACCGCGCATTCCGTGGTGCGCGACATCACCGTCTACGCCGATGACGCCGAGCACATGGATCACGTCATCGAGGCGATGCGCGCCAACGAAGGCACGCGCGTCCTCGAGATCCGCGATGAAGTGCTGGAGTTGCACCAGAAGGGAAAGATCGCCATCCGTTCGCGCTACCCGATTGATTCGATTGCCACCCTGCGCCGCGTCTACACGCCCGGCGTCGCCGAGGTTTGCCTGAAGATCGCGGACGACCCGGAACTGGCGCGGCTGTATACGAGCGTCAGTCACATGGTCGCCATCGTCACGGACGGGACGGCGGTGTTGGGGCTGGGCGACATCGGTCCGCTTGCCTCCATGCCGGTAATGGAGGGCAAAGCCATGCTCATGGAAACGCTGGTCGGGCTTTCGGGCATGCCGATCCTGTTGAACACGAAAGACCCCGAGCAGATCGTCCAGGCGGTCGCGACCATCGCGCCGACCTTCGCCGCGATCCAGCTGGAGGACATCTCCGCGCCGCGCTGCTTCGAGATCGAGGAACGCCTGCAAGCCATGCTCAACATCCCCGTCATGCACGACGACCAGCACGGCACGGCGGTCGTCAGCATCGCCGCGTTGAAAGTAGCGGCGAAACGCGTCGACGTGGATGTGGACAAAGCCGTCATCGGGCAGGTCGGTTTGGGAGCGGCGGGCAACGCCATCGGGAGGATGATCATGCGTCTCACCGGCAACGCAGTTCTGGGGGCGGACGTGAACGAGGAGGCGGTCGGGCGGTTCGTCGGCGCAGGCGGCAGGAGGTCCACGTTGAACGAGATCATGTCCGAGTGCGACATCGTCATCGCCACGACCGGCGTCCCGAATCTCATCCAACCGGAAATGATCCGCAAGGGACAGATCGTCTTCGCCCTTTCCAACCCGAATCCCGAAATTGATCCCGACGCGGCGCTGGCAAACGGCGCGGCGTTCGCCGCGGACGGCAAATCCGTGAACAACGTATTGGGTTTCCCCGGCACCCTGCGCGGCGCGGTGGATTCGAACGCGCCGCGCATTACCTACGAAATGTTGATCGCGGCAATGGAGGCGCTGGCAGCTATGACCCCCGCCGGTGAACTGACGCCCAATCCGCTCGACAAGAAAGTGCATCGGGAGGTGGCGCGCGTCGTGGCGGAGACCGCCATGAAGCAGGGCATCGCGCGCGCCGAATACGTTCCGTACGTGGAGGGATGATTTCGAATGCAGATTACAGGGATTTACACTGAACTCACAATTGCGCCGACCTGATAGGTCGGCGCAATTCTTTACTTCGTTTATTGCCTTCGAAACATCCGTGGCAATCTGTGAAATCCGTGGCTGAAAACTCTAGACCTTTTCCCTGATCAATTCCTTCAACGTGGTTCCCAAACGCGTGATGCCTTCGCGAATCGTCTCCGGGTTCGAGTACGAGAAGTTGAGTCGCATCGTATTCTTCCCCCCGCCATTGGGGTGGAACGCCTCGCCCGGCACGAACGCGACCTTTTTCCCGATGGCGCGTTTGAGCGCTTCAGCGGAGTCCATTCCTTCGGGGAGAACGCCCCACAGGAACATGCCGCCCTTCGGCTTGCTCCACGTCACCCCCGGCGGGAACATCTCCTCCATCATTTCGAACATCACGTCGCGGCGTTCCTTGTACGTGGCGCGGATCACCTTTGCATGTTCATCGAGGAACCCGCCCTTGCCCACCTCATAAGCCACATACTGGTTGAACGAGGAGGTATGCAGGTCGGCGGCTTGTTTCGCCATCACCAGTTTGCGGATCACCTCCGGCGGCGCGATGACCCACGCCAGGCGCAGTCCGGGCGCGAGCAATTTCGAGAACGTGCTTAAGTAGATGACGTTGCCGCTGTAATGCCCGCCGTTCGGACCGCGGTACTCGCTGTCCAGCATCACGACCGAGGGGATGTGTTCCCCTTCGTAGCGCAATTGACCGTACGGGTCGTCCTCGATGATCGGCACGCCGTACTTGTCCGCGATCTCCACCAGTTTCCTGCGCCGCTCGAGGCTGAGGGTCGAACCGCTCGGATTCTGGAAATTCGGAAGTACATAGATGAATTTCGGTCCGACGCGCAGCGCCGCCTCCAGTTCGTCCACGATCATGCCGTCTTCGTCCGAACGTACGGGGATATATTGCGCCCCGTATGCGTTCCACGCCTGCAACGCGCCCAGATACGTCGGCGATTCGACCACGATGTAATCGCCCCGGTTGAGGAACAACCGCCCGATGAAATCCAGCGCCTGTTGCGAGCCGGAGGTGATCATAATACTGTCGGCTGACACCTCCACGCTATAGCGGGTGGTGTGACGCGCGATCATTTCGCGCAAAGGTTTGTAGCCCTCCGTGGTGCTGTATTGCAAAGCCTGCGGACCGAAATTCTCGAGCACGTAATTGCACGCCTCGCGGAATTCCTTCACCGGGAAGACCTCGGGCGCGGGCAAGCCCCCCGCAAACGAAATGATGTCGGGCTGTTCCGTCAGTTTGAGCAGTTCGCGGATGACCGAACTCCCCATTTTCTGCGTACGATGGGCGTAGCGATACTCCCAGGGTGTCTGCATTTTCGCTCCTTGTATGTTCGCGTAGGGCGCATTCTCCAATGCGCAATGACGTTTGGGAACGCTTTCCACGCGTATAGATAAAAAAGCCTGACAGGTACATTTCAATACCCGTCAGGCTTGCTGACTCCTCGACACAAGAATGCCTAGAAGGATGAGAGTCAGATTCCGTATCATGGCTGATTTATATTACACCATTTTAGGGTTCATTGCAATTGACAACCGTCACATATAAATGGGGATTCAGGTAACTGTAAGGTTGGGTAAAATGGGAATATGAACGATGAAACCCCGCCTCTTTCCCCGCTGTTGGCTGGCGAGGCGTACTGCTACCTCACCACCACCGGGCGCGTCACCGGCAAACCGCACGAGATCGAGATCTGGTTCGGACTCAGGGGCAGCGCCCTCTATCTCCTCTCCGGCGGCATGGACAGGTCGGACTGGGTGAAGAACCTGCTCAAGAATCCCTCGGTCACGGTGCGGATTGGGAAACACAGGTTCAAGGCAAAAGCGCGCCTCGTGGAGGACGAAGAAGAGGAAATGACGGCGCGAAACATGCTCGCGGATAAATACCACGAACGCCGTGCAAACGGTTCCCTCAGCAAATGGGCGCGCACCGCGCTCGTGGTGGGAATTGATTTGCATCCACCGGAAATGAAATAGACGCGGAGGAGGTTGGCAAAATGGAAATCGTCTCGCAATTCGCATCCATCTCCGGCAAAAAGGTACATTACCTCGCGGCCGGCGCAGGGAACGAACCGGCCATCGTCCTGTTGCATGGCGCAAGTTTCTCGTCAGCGACCTGGCGGCAGATCGGCACGCTCGACGCGCTGGCATCCGCAAATTATCACGCCCTTGCCGTTGACCTGCCCGGCTATGGTCAATCGGAAGCGGGGTCCACGCCGCCGGAAAAATGGATGGGCGAACTCTTCGATCAATTGAAGGTCGGGACGCCGCCGGTATTGTTAGCCGCATCCATGAGCGGAGGATACGCCTTGCCGTTCATCGCCTCCCAGCCGGAACGCGTCGCGGGGTTCGTCGCGGTTGCGCCGGTCGGCATTTCCTCATACCGTGAGCGGCTTCACGCGATCGCCGCGCCGGTCCTTGCCGTGTGGGGCGAACATGACAATCTCATCCCCCTCAGCGACGCCGAGTTGCTCGTAAAGTCTGTGAAGCGCGGAAGACTGGTCGTGATCCCAAACGGGACCCATGCGCCGTACATGAGCAACCCGGAACTGTTCGATCAGGAACTGCTCCAATTCATGACCACGCTCGATGCGCCGGGGGCTTGATGTTGTTCTCGCGGTACAATTCCCTCGACCTTTCAAAAGGCTGCGCGCTGCGCAGCCTTCCAACCGAAAACTCGATGAGACAATACAGAAAATGCCACACACTGCATGGTGAATCTTGGAAAAACCTACGCGACGCGTAGAGAATGAATTGGAGAGAATCACAATGGGCGTCATGATGCAAGCCTTCTACTGGGATTGTCCGCGCGAGGAGGGCAGGGAATTCCAATGGTGGAATTACGTGCGCGAACGAATCCCTTCGTTAGCCAAAACGGGATTCACGTCGTTATGGCTTCCGCCGATCCACAAAGCCGCGAACCTGGGTGGGCTTTCGATGGGCTATGACCCGTATGATTACTACGACCTCGGCGAATTCGACCAGAAGGGAACCGTCCCGACGTGGTTCGGAACGCGCCGGGAGTTGGATCCATTAATCGAAAGCGCGCACAGCCATCGGTTAAGTCTGATCGCCGATCTCGTCATCAACCACAACAGCGGGGCGGACGAGCAGGAGGTCAACCCGCTCGTCAATCAATCGCGCTGGACGAAGTTCGATCCCAAAAGCGGAAGGTTCCCGCGCAATTGGGAATGTTTTCATCCGAGCATGTACGAAAGTTGGGACGAAGGCGCGTTCGGCGATATGCCCGACCTTTCGCATCGCAATCCGTACGTGTATGCGGAAATCCTGAAACTGGCGCGCTGGCTCATCGAGGAGGTCGGCTTCGACGGTTTTCGTTACGACTACGTAAAGGGTTACGGCGCGAACACCATTACGGCGATCCAGGAATATCGCTATATGCGCGGCGGCAAACCGTTCATGCCCTACGGCGTCGCCGAGTTTTGGGACAACGCCCGCGCCATCGAGAACTGGGTGGACCTGGCGAACTTCTCCAATTCGAATCCTGTGGATGCGTTCGACTTCCCGCTGCGCGAAATGCTCAAGGCGTTGTGCGATCAATACGGTTTCAGCCTGCTCAGCCTGACGACCTGGGAAACGGTTTTGCAAAAGCAGCCGCAGACCACCGTGACTTTCGTCGAGAATCACGACCTGCGCGGCGAGGGGCGCGCCATCGTCAACGATAAATTGCTGGCGTACAGTTACATCCTCACGCACGAGGGGTATCCGTGCGTGTTTTGGAAGGACTACTTCAATTACAACCTCGCGCTGGACGGCGCGCCGAATGGAATCGCCGCGCTCGTGGCTGCGCACGAAAAATACGCGGGCGGCAATACCCAGGTGTTGTACGCGGACGACAACCTCTACATCATGCAGCGCACGGGATATGAGGACAAACCCGGGCTCGTCTACGTCCTCAACAATCGCGGCGACAACTGGAACGGGCGGCTCGTCACGACGAAATTCGTCAACGCTTCATTCCAACCCGTAGCCTGGTGGTCCAAAACCGACATGGCGCGCCCGATCAACCAATCCACCGACCGCGACGGGCGCGGTCAGTTCTACGCCCCGCCGCGCGGCTACGCGGTGTATGCGATACGATGATGTCATTGCGAGTCCGATGGTCGAGCAGGGCGAGTGTTCTTCTCGCTCATATCGAGACCGAGGGCGAAGCAATCCTCTCGAAACAGAAGATCGCTTCGCGAAGAACGCAATGACAAATATTCAGGAGCAGCATGAACTGGGAAGAATTTCTCCTCAAAAACCTGAGGCGGATGAACCCGCGCATCGTCGCGTGGATCGAAAAACGGCTCAAGAAAATCCCATCCATCAGCCGGAAGATCGAAAAGGAATACGACGATATGATGGCTGGCTTGGAGGATTCCATCAAGCCGTATAAAAACAAGTTCGCGACGTTCACCCAACTCCCGGAGACCGGTCGTGACCGCGCGGAGATTTTGCACGATATGGAGTCCATGCGCGCGCAAGAGGAGGCGCAATGGAAAGACGGCTTTGTCTCCGGCGCGGTTTATCACGGCGACCCGGAACACATCGGGTTTCTCAATAAAGTCTACGCCGTCCATTCGCAGAGCAACCCGCTTCACGCAGACGTGTGGCCCAGTACAACAAAGTTCGAAGCGGAGATCGTCGCCATGACCGCGCACATGCTCAACGGACCGACTGCCTGCGGAACGGTGTCCTCCGGCGGCACGGAGAGCATCCTGCTGGCGATGAAGACCTACCGCGATCGGGCGCGCGAGACGAAGGGCATCACTAAACCGGAGATGATCGTACCGGTCACCGCGCACGCCGCGTTCGACAAGGCGAGTCAATATTTCGGGATCAGGATGATCCACATCCCGGTGGATTCAAGTTTCCGCGCGGACGCGGAGGCGGCGCGCAGAGCCGTCAGCGGGAATACGGTTGTGATCGTGGGATCAGCCCCCTCGTTCCCGCACGGAGCCGTTGATCCGATCGAAGAATTATCCGAACTGGCGCGTGAACATAAGATCGGGTTCCACACCGACGCCTGTCTCGGAGGGTTCGTCCTGCCGTGGGCGGAGCGACTCGGTTATCCCGTCCCGAAATTCGATTTCCGTTTGCCGGGCGTCACGTCCATTTCGGTGGATACGCACAAATACGGTTATGCCGCCAAAGGGACTTCGGTGATTTTGTATCGCGATCAGGAATTGCGACACTTTCAATACTACACGGCGGCGGACTGGCCCGGCGGTTTGTATTTTTCACCGACCTTCGCGGGGAGCCGCCCCGGCGCGTTGAGCGCGGCGTGTTGGGCGGCGCTGACCTCCATCGGCGTGCAGGGATACATGGATGCCACGCGAAAAATCCTTGCCACGGCGGAGATCATCAAACAAGGGATTCGTGAGATTCCCGAATTACGTGTGCTGGGCGAGCCTTTGTTTGTGGTCGCGTTCGCCTCGGACTCGCTAGACATCTACAAGATACTCGATCAGATGACGCGCAAAAAATGGAGCCTGAACGGATTGCACAAACCTCCGTGCGCGCATATCTGTGTCACGTTGCGGCACACACAGCCGGGCGTGGCGGAGCGATTTGTTGAAGATCTGCGCGAGTCGGTCGAGTACGTCAAGGCGCATCCTGAGGAAAAAGGCGGCATGGCGCCGGTCTATGGTATGGCGGCGACCATGCCCATGCGCGGACTGGTCGGGGATATGTTGAAGAAGTATCTGGATCTGATCTTCAAGGTTTGAGGGAACGCTTGAATTTGTCATTTCGACGAGCAGCGAGGAGAAATCTTGCATTGCCCGGGTCGAAGATTTCTCGCGACGCTCGAAATGACACGACCAGTATTATTGATATTGGTTTTTCATGCGCGATTCACTATAATGAACATGAAAGCGAGGACATTATGAGAGCGCTTCGTCAGGTATTCGGACCGAGCAGGGAGGAGATCTGGTCGCAGTTGAGCCGCGAGATCGGGGCGGAATACGAGGAGAGCGGATTCTTCAAAACGGGGAAGGTCGTTCTATCCCATCGGGAATGGGAGATCACGCTGGATACGTACACCGTCCACACAGGAAAATCACACATCACCTACACGCGGATGCGCGCGCCCTACGTCAACCGGGACGGGTTCCGATTCAACATCTACCGAAAAAGCGCGTTCAGTTGGATCGGTAAACTGTTCGGCGTAAAGGACTTGGAGGTGGGCGATTCATTTTTCGACGACCAGTTCATCATCCAGGGCGAACCGGAATATCTGGTCAGGTCGCTGCTGACGAACGGCATGATCCGCCAGTTGATCCAAAACCAACCGAACATCCATTTCCAGGTCAAGGACGATGAAGGCTGGTTCAGGAAGAGTTTTCCCGACGGCGTGGACGAACTGTATTTCGAAGTGGTCGGCGTCATCAAGGACAAGGCGCGTTTGAAGAACCTGTTCGATCTCTTCTCGCTGACGCTGGATGAGTTGTGCCGCCTCGGTTCGGCCTATGAGACCGACCCCAACGTGAAAGCGGGGTAAACCGCCGTTCCTGTATAATCGCTCCATGTCCACATTCCTCGATCGTTTCATCCTGGGCATCCCGCGTTTGTTCATCAAGCAATATCCCTACGCGTGGTTTCCGCTGGTCGTGTTGTGGGCGTGGCCCCCGAACCTCTCGTTGATCTTCCTTGCGGTCATCGTCGTTGGAATATTGTCGTTGCGGTGGCAGTCCGCGGCGTGGGTCTCGCATATTCGGCGCGAATATGCCGGGAGGGAGGGAAAGTTCCACGTGGACCGACCAGCCGTCCCGTGGGGGAGAGCCGTGCGGAACGCTGCCATCCTGCTCGCGGGGAGCAGCCTCATCGCTTCTCTGCTTAAGGGTCAATTTGGTCTGGCGTCCTGGCAGTTGTTCCTCATCTTTGGCGGATTCACCCTGACGTATCAGGACGCCCGGTTCTTTGGCAGTCCCACCATTTACGTCGTCACCGCAACAGGGATCGCGGTCTTTTTTGCGCCGGGTCATCTGGATTACCGCCTGTTCCTCACGTTCAAGGAGATCAGCCGCATCGAACGGACGCGCTTCCAAAAGGACAAGGGCTGGGATTTCTTTGCGAGATCGCAGGACGCCGCGGACGGCTTGCTGCTCATTCCCAAGGACATCAACGGATTCTCGAAACGCATAAAGAGGCTGTTCATCCTCCCACAGGATATCGACCGGTTCGTGGAACAACTGCCTTATGGATACAAGTGACAACCGGAAGATCAGACCTCCCGTCTTTATCCTGATCCTGATCTTGACGCTCATCTCCACCGTGTACGTGAGCGTGACGGTCGTCGGTCCGAATGCCGCCGTCCGCATTCGTCACGAGGAGAGGATATTGTCCGGGCAAATGGAGGCGCCCTATCAATACCGAATCCTCCAGCCGTTGATCAGCCGGGGATTGCAGACGCTCGTGACGCCGTTCGTTCCCTCGCGAGAGATGCGGCACATCCTTGCCTATGCCCTGCTCGATTATCTTGTGTTTGCGGGCATCTTTTTCGCCTTTTACGTTCTATTGAAACGGAGCGCGCCGACCGACGCCTCCGCCCTGCTGGGGCTGGCTCTTTTGCAGGTCGTCGTTCCACTATCCGTCACGGGATACGACGTGAACGGCGATTTCATCACGCTGTTCTTCTACCTGCTGGGGTTGAACCTGGCGTTCAGCGGACGGGAGGGATACCTGCCTTTGGTCATTGGGATTGCCGCGCTCAACCGGGAGCAGATCATCTTTCTGGTCGTATTCTATCTGGCGTATCGCGCCGGTCATCCAAAGGGAATGGACGGGCGCGCCATCCGAGCGGTCATTCTCTCGCTGGCTGCCTTTCTCCTCGCTTTTCTGGCTGTGCGGTTCCACTTCAGCTTTCGGGTCAGCCCGGCGACGCCGCAACTGCACATCGCCCTCAACACGGACTCGCAGAACCTGCCGCACATCGTCCTGTTTTGGCTGGCGCAGGCGGCTGGTTTTGCGGCGTTATGCGCGCTGGCTTTCAAGCGGAGCATCCGCTATTTCAAACTGGGATTCATAAGTTTGGGGGCGTACGCGGCGCTGTTCTTCTTCAACGGGAATTTATGGGAGATGGCAAAGTTCCTGCCCGCCTATATCGTCCTGATCCCAATGGGGTTGCAGGCATTGACGGGGGAGTACGTCGAAGCGTCCGCGTTTTACGGGGTGAGGGAGGGGGGACGCGGGGAGAAATGACAAACGAAACGACATCCTCCGGTATAATCCTTATCCTCGTCCCCAACCGCCAAAGGAGGCGCACGTGCCATTCAAACTCGTTTACCTGTCCCAGCAAGACCCGCAATGGAAGAACGACATCCTCGGCTTCGGCGACCCCGGCGACACCATCGGCTACGTCGGCTGCGCCCTCACCGCCACCGCCATGCTCCTGAGCGGGCACGGCTACCCTGAAACTCCCAAGACCCTCAACCAAAAACTCAAGGACGTGGGCGGTTTCGTCAGTTCCGCCATCGTGTGGAGCGCGGTCGGCAAAATTCATCCGAACGTGACGCTCAAGGCGTACATCCCATGCTCCACCAGCGACGCGCCGCTCGCGCAAATTGACGCCTCCCTCGCGGCCGGTCAACCCTCCATCGTGCAGGTGGACAACTCCCCCGCGCCCGGCATCCAGACGCACTGGGTCGTCGTCTACGCGCGCAGAGGCGACGACTACCTCATGCTCGATCCCTGGCCCTACAGTCCCGGCGCCGAAAAAGAGGACTACCTGATGAAACGATACGCGCACGGGAAAACGCTCCAGCGCGCCATCTCGCACGTCATCCTGTACGAGGCGTATGGATCGGGCGGACCGATCGCGACGCCCTCGACGACAGGCACGGTTCCTTCCACGCCGACGCCTGCCCCAACCGCCCCGGGCGGACCCTACGCCCGCGTCAAGGACTCGGTCACGTGGGGACTCAACATCCGTTCGAGCGTTGATACTTCGAGCGCGGCAAACATCGTCACCGCCGTCGTCGCCGGGACTCAACTGCTCCTGCTCGAAGCGGATGGGCTCTCGAAACTCGGCGGGATCAATCAATGGGTGCGCGTCCGCACGCCGGATGGAAAGGAGGGATTCTGCGCGGCGTGGTACCTGGAAAAGGTCCCAGCGGAGACTCCGCCTGTTGTGACAGAACCAGCCCCGGGTCCGGGCAGTGATGCGCCCGTTCCCGCGCCCGCTCCATCCACGCCTGCTTCCGCGCCGTCCACACCCACTCCATCCCCCCAGGCGGAGAAACTCAAATTGAAGGTCTCCAGCGCGGTCGGCTCGAGCGGATTGCGCCTGAGAAAATCCCCATCGCTGGGCGGCGCATTGGTGATGGTGATCAAAGCCAGGACGCGGCTCACCGCCCTCGAACCCGCCGATAAAGTACGGGCAAAGGTCGGCAAACCCAATCAATGGATCCACGTGCGCGAGCCGGACGGCAATCGCGGTTACGTGGCGGCGCAATACGTGGAATTGGCGTAACGCATCGCGCAGGGACTCAGGGTGTTATGACACCCAAATGAATCGAAAGCGAGGAGAGAATGAACAGCGACCTGAAGATCACATCCGAACAGGCGCAAGTCAACGTGCCTGTGACCGTCTTCCACGTCGGCGGCTGGCTGGACGCGCAAAGCGAGCCGCAATTTCTCGAAGCCGCGCGGACCGCCTACGACGAGGGCGCGCGCTACCTGTTGATAGACATGAGCGACCTGGATACGCTCACCAGCGCGGGGATGCGCGCCATCCAAAAGGTCTATCAGATGTTCACGCCCAAGGAGGATCAATTCAAGGTGGCGCATCTCAAATTGTGCAACGCGCCGCCGCAGATCTACAACGTGCTGGGCATTACCGGTTTTTTGCAGAACATTCCCATGTACGAAAGCATGGCTTCGGCGCTCGAGTCGTTCGGCAGGGAGTGAGGCACATCCCTCCCCACGCGTTTTATTGACCGAGGTTACCGTACCCAGGATTTTGCAGATTAACAATTAAATCGGGCAATCCCCTTGAGTTTTAAATTCTTTATCTCTGTGTCTCCGTGTCTCAGTGGTTTTCTCTGGGCTTTTCCGTGCCAAGTTTATTGCTCGATTAATTTGGAAAAGTACAACATCCTGCAAATGGTCCGAAGACCCTGCCGCCATATCTGGGGGATGGCGACGCGTCAAACCGATATATCCAGGAGTTGGTCCCGGAAACGCAAAGCCGGATCGGGCGTTCGCTGATAATTCGTCGCATAAGTTCGGGGCATATCATCTTTGTTAGTATTCTGTCAGCATCCTGTAACTCCAATCCAAACAAAGTAAAATACAATCGAACGAAGGACCTGTATCGGGTCGTACAGGTTGGGTTGATTTATGATTCAGTATCATCCTTATTCCATCATTTTGCTGGTCTCCGCGCTCGTGACATTGATCGTTTTCCTGCTTGCCCGAAAACGCACCGCGCCGGGTTCCATGGCGTTGAAAGGCATATTGCTGGGGATGTTCATTTGGGGATTTTCGTACGCGCTCACCTGGGCGTTCGTTCCGCTTGGACTAAAGATATTCTGGTCGAAGGTCATGTTAATGGGCGCGGTGATGGTGCCGGGCTTGTTCACGATCTTCACCCTGCGCATCACCCATCGAAATAACTGGGTCACATTCCGAAACGTCGTATTGTTATTCGCCGAGCCTTTCCTCATGCTGGTCTTTATATGGGCAGCCCCGCGCCTCGTCTTCGCCTCCATGGAACAGGTCCTCTACGACGGGTACGCCGTCCTGACCCTTCAGCCCGGGATATGGTACTGGATCAACCTGGCATATTCCTACGCCGTCGCGTCGTTTGCGTTCGTCCTGCTGGCGATCAGTTACCGCAGCGCGAACTCGTTCTTCAAAAAACAATACCTGATGATCCTGTTTGGTTCCATCGTCCCGCTGGCTTTCAGCATTCAAATCTACTCCCGCAGCCCAATCTCCGGCGAACTCGACCTCGTGCCCGCGCTGTTTGGCATTTCGAGCGTCATCTATGCGTATGCCATCTTCCGTCACCGCTTCATGGACCTGGTTCCCATCGCCCGTTCGCGCCTGATCGAAAACATGAGCGATGGCGTTCTCGTGCTGGATCTTCAGGGGCGCATCGTGGACGTCAACCCCGCCATGAGGAACTTTCTGGGGGAGGAACCCACCTCCCTCATCGGCAGGAACGTAACGGAGGCGTTGGGCATCTGGAACGATAGCGCCGGGCATTTATTCACCGGGCTGGAAACGCGCACCGAACTGCGCCTGCCCCACAGACCGTCCCGTTACCTGGACCTGCGGGTCACTCCGCTCTACGACGACGACCAGCGCCTGAGCGGACGCCTCATCACCTTCCGCGACATCACCGACCGCAAGGAGGTGGAGAAGGATCTGCGTCACGCCATGGACAGGATGCAGACCCAGTTGATCGAGATCGGCCTGCTGCAAAGCCAGTTGCGCGAGCAAGCCATCCGCGACGCATTGACCAACCTGTTCAATCGCCGCTACCTCGAGGACACCCTCGAGCGCGAACTGGCGCGCGCCGCGCGCGAGGGCTATCCGCTTTGCATTGTGATGATGGACATTGATCATTTCAAGGTGGTGAACGACACCTACGGACACGAGGCGGGAGACCTCGTCCTGAAAACGCTGGCGGACATGGTCACAAAGCAGAGTCGGCAGGGAGATTTCGTCTGCCGTTATGGGGGCGAAGAGTTCGTGCTGGTCATGCCGAACATCACCGTCGAGGTCGCGAAGGAACGCGTCGGTTCGCTGCACAGGTCCATCGCAGCGCATTACATCCCCTTTGGGCGATTCAACCTCAACGTCACCGTATCCATGGGCATATCCTCCTTTCCCACCCAGGGCGGAACCAAGGAGGACCTCCTGCGCGCCGCGGACCGCGCGCTCTACGCCGCCAAGAACGCGGGACGTAATCGCGTGATGGTGTACCGCGAACGAGGCGACAGGGGCGATGTCCATTTGCAGCAGCACGGTTGAATTCCGCGCCGATGGAAGCGGGGGAATTATTACGAAAGTGTGAACCTTTTCACCGTACAGGTAATGGAGTATTAATCCCACCACGACTTTTCATTCGGGTATGATTGGAGCGACATGACGAACGCCAGGGAAATCCTCATCGTGGAGGACGAAGCCAGCATCGCGGAGGTGGTGAGCCTGTATTTGACGCGGGCGGGCTTCAACGTTCGCGCCGTTTCGGACGGGAGGCGGGCGATGGATGCCTTCGCGTCCGCGCAGCCGGACCTCGTGATCCTCGACCTGATGCTCCCTGAAGTGGACGGTCTCACGCTTACCCGCTGGCTGAGGGATCGTTCCGACGTGCCGATCATCATGCTGACGGCGCGCCGCGAGGAGATTGACCGCATCGCCGGGCTCGAAATGGGCGCGGACGATTACGTGGTCAAGCCGTTCAGCCCGCAGGAGTTGGTGAGCCGGGTGCGGGCGGTGATGAGGCGTCTCGGACGGGAGCAGGATGGAGCGGGGAATGAACGCAGCCTGTCCTTCGAGGGTTTGACCATTGACCCGCGCGGGCGCGTCGTCACGGTCAGGGGAAAGATCGTCGAGATGACAGCCAGGGAGTTCGACATGCTGCATTTCATGGCGCGTCATCCGAAACAGGTGTTTACGCGCGAGCAACTGCTGGAACGTATTTGGGGCGGCGCGTTGTATATTGACCCCGGCACGGTGACGGTACACGTGCGCCGCCTGCGCGAAAAGGTCGAGGAGGATCCCTCGAAACCCAAACGGCTGCTGACCGTGTGGGGCGTGGGATATAAGTTCGAACCATGATGTCATTGCGAAGCGACCTCCCCGATCATATTGGAGATCGCTTCGTTCGCTTACGCTCACTCGCAATGACGGTAACTACCATGAAAATCACCCTCTCCCGCACATCCATGCCCGCCCGCCTTGCGATCGGCGTCCTTTCGATCGTCGCCGTTTCGCTGGGTTTCTTCGCGCTGCTCATGCTGCCGCCGTTGAAGGAACTCGGTCTCATGGCGTTGTACCTGGGCGTCACCGCGCTCGTCTCCGCGTTGGCGGGTTACGCGGCGTATCGCCTGGGCTGGATCAATTATTCCCCCACATTGCGCTGGACGTTGCTCGGCGGGTACGCGCTGGCAAGCCTGCTGACGTTTTTCAACGTCTGGTTCTCCGCGCAGATGATGTTCGCCAGCGAACACGACCTGTTGCTTGCGATCGTATTGTTGGTGTTCGCGGGCGGGATGGCGATGGCGCTGGGATATTTCCTTTCCAGCGCCGTGACGGAGCGAATCCATTTATTGAAGGGCGCGGCGGAAAAACTGGCGCAGGGCGATCTGAATACGCGCGTCCCGGTTCAGGGGCGGGACGAAGTCGCCGCGTTAGGGATCGCCTTCAACCGGATGGCGGAACAACTGCAAGCCTCAGACCGCAAACAACGCGAACTCGAAGCCATGCGGCGCGACCTGATCGCCTGGGTCGGTCACGACCTGCAGACCCCGCTTACCTCCGTGCGCGCCATTCTCGAAGCGCTCGCCGACGGCATGGTGGAGGACCCCGAAACGGTAAAGCGTTATTTCAACACCGCGCAGCGCGACGTGCGAAACCTCTCCGTTTTGATTGACGATCTTTTCCAAATGGCGCAACTGGACGCGGGTGGGTTTCCGCTTCACAAGGAAGCGGCGTCGCTGGGCGATCTCGTTTCGGATACGCTCGAAAGTTTTGCGGAACTGGCAAAGCAGCAGGGCGTGACGCTCGAAGGAAATGTGGATTCCGACGTGGACCCCGTCCTCATGGACACGCAAGCCATCGGGCGCGCGCTCAATAACCTGATCGGCAACGCGCTGCGCCACGCTCCCGGCGGCAGGGTCAGCGTTTGGGTACGGCGGACAGGTAAGGGCGTGGAGGTGACCGTCAGCGATACGGGCGAGGGCATCCGTGCGGAAGACATCCAGCACATTTTCGAGCGTTTCTATCGCGGCGACGCTTCGCGATCCCGCAGCCGCGGCGCCGGCGCGGGATTGGGTCTCGCCATTGCGCGCGGCATCGTCCGCGCGCATGGGGGCGATATTCGGGTCGAAAGCGAAGTGGGCAAAGGCGCGCAGTTCACGTTCCACATTCCGTAACGCAAAATTTATTTCGCTACCATACAACCCACTTCACATTCGTCCTCCTGCCCAAAATCGGGGCGGCATAATTGCTGCGTTACGAAACGTCGCAACCGGGCATTCCCAAACCCTTATGGTCTCTTCATCAGCGCATAATCTTTTCGTAAGGAAGTTTCCTTAGAATCACCACATCCAGGAAACCGACCATGCGAAGGATTCTTTTCGGATTGTTCGCCCTCGTCCTCATTGGATGCGCCTCGACAGGAGACTCCATGCCCCGACAAACGGAAACCGCCGCGCCCAAATCCGCTTCATTGCCGGACCTCGGACCTGCTCCTGAACTCGACAACGATACCTGGCTGAATGTCCCCTCTCCCTTACGGATCGCCGACCTGCGCGGCAAGGTCGTCCTCCTCGAGATGTGGACGTTCGGCTGAATAAACTGTCAACGCGTGATTCCTTCGTTGAAGGAATGGCACGGCAAATACAAGGATGCGGGTCTCATCATCATCGGCAATCATTATCCCGAATTTTCGTACGAAGCCGATTTCGATAACCTGAAGGAAGCCGTCTCCCGCCTTGGCATCGAGTACGCCGTTGCGCAGGACAACGACGGAGTCACCTGGCGGGCGTACAAAAATCATTACTGGCCCACGTTGTATCTCATTGACAGGCAGGGACGCATCCGTTACGTCCACATCGGCGAAGGAAGATACAAGGAGACCGAGGAGAACATCGAGGCGTTGCTGGAAGAAAGTTATTAGTTTTCGTCATTGCGACCTTCGGGAAGCAATCCCCAACACAATGAGGGAGATTGCTTCGGACGGAAAAACGCCACCCTCGCAATGACGCGGCAATGACATGAATAGAGGTAGCCATGACCGACAAATACAAATCCGTCCCCGTCAAATCGTCCGAGATCACGCCGTATTCGCAATATCTCTCGCGGCGCGAGTTTCTCAAAGCCGCGGGCATCCTCAGCGGGTCCGCGCTACTCGCCGCGTGCGCGCCCAGGGGAACGGAATCAGCCGTCCCTGCGGGCGAAGCGGAGATGCCGTCCGCGCCGGGCAAGACCGACGAGTTGGGCGATGCGGTGAATTCCTTCAAGGACATTACCAATTACAACAACTATTACGAGTTCAGCACGAACAAGGAAGCCGTCGCCCCGCTTTCAGAAAAGTTCACCGCCAGCCCATGGACGGTGGAAGTGTACGGCATGGTCAACAACCCGAAGACGTACGGCATCGAAGACCTGTTGAAAAAGTTCCCACAGGAGGAACGCATCTACCGCCTGCGCTGTGTGGAGGCGTGGAGCATGGTCATCCCGTGGACGGGTTTTCCGCTGGCGAGTCTGCTGAAGGAAGTGGAACCGACCTCGGACGCGAAGTACGTGCGTTTCGAGACCGTATACCGCCGCGAGGAAATGCCCGGATTGAAGAGTCCCTTTTATCCGTGGCCCTATCAGGAAGGCTTGCGGCTCGACGAGGCGATGAACGACCTGGCGATCCTGGCGACGGGCTTGTACGGCCTGCCCATGCCGAATCAGAACGGCGCGCCGATCCGGCTCGTCGTGCCGTGGAAATATGGGTTCAAGTCCATCAAGGCGATCGTGAAGATCGAGTTGACCGATAAACAGCCCGCAACGCTTTGGAACACGGTCGCGCCGAACGAGTACGGCTTTTATTCCAACGTCAATCCCGAAGTGTCGCACCCGCGCTGGTCGCAGGCATCCGAACGGCGCATCGGCGAACTGGGGCGCCGCCCGACGCTGATGTTCAACGGGTACGCGGAGCAGGTCGCGTATTTGTACGAGGGGATGGATTTGAGCCTATTCTATTAAAATGTCATTGCGAGCCGCCGGGCGAGCAGGCGTGATCTTCGCCGTATCGAGGCCGGGGCGAAACAGTCTCCCCTTATGTTGGGCGGGGATTGCTTCGGCACTTCGTGCCTCGCAATGACATTTGAAAATATATGAAAACCCTCTTCAATCGTTACACCACTCTCCAGATCGCCATGCACATATACGCGTGGTCTGCGCTCGCGCACATTATTTTGGACTTTGCGACGGGGAACCTCTCTGCCAATCCCATTCAGGAAATCGAACAGCGCACGGGACGCCACGCCATCACACTGCTCGTCCTGTCGCTGGCTTGCACGCCGCTCAATAACATTTTCGGCTGGCGCGAGTTGATCAAACGCCGCCGCGCGCTGGGCTTGTACGCGTTCATGTACGCGACCATCCACGTGATCGTCTTTGTCCACCTCGATTACGGTTTGGCGTGGAGTCTCATCGTTCAGACCGTTTTCGAGAAACCGTATATCGTGGTCGGCTTGCTCGCGTTCCTGATGCTGATCCCGCTCGCCCTCACCTCGTTCGATATCTGGAAGAAACGACTCGGCAAAACGTGGAAACGCCTGCATCGAGCCGTCTATCTCATCGCGCCGCTGGCGGTATTGCATTATGCCTGGGGTAAGAAAGGGGATTTCTTCGCCCTGCGAGGGGAGATCGTCCGCCCGTTGATCTATGGATTGATCGTACTCCTGTTCCTGATCGTTCGCATCCCGCAAGTGAGACGGGCTGTCGCTTCGGCGCGGGACCGGGTCCTGATCCTGTTTCGGAGACGGGGGAGTCTGCCCCAGGTCAATTCATAGTTCTTAACCGATGTTACGCAATGTTACCCGTAACGCGAGACTGCGTAGCGTCTCGCTTTTCAGGCGTTTCCTGGGCAGGAGCGACATGAATGTCGCATTACGATGACCAATATGATCTTTTCTACGTTTCACTACCGTACAAAGCCACTTATAGGACGCGGACTGCGGAGCGCACGGACAACGCGGATTTTTAATTGATTTTCCGCGCGCGAAGCGTCGGCGCTCGTCCGCGTCCGATCTCTAAAATGTACGGTAGAGAATTCTACGTAATATCAGGTTCTTGATCGCGAAGGCGCGAAGAACGCAAAGACTCCATAAAAGCCTTCGCGCTCTTCGCGGTTGAAGTCTTTACTGGAAAATTCCCTTGAGGAACAACAACAGTCCCACGATCGCCAGCGGGATTCCGACGATGGCGCCCACGATCGTCAGGCTGACCAGCGCGCCGACGATCATCAGCAGGATGCCGAGGATCATGGCGACGAGCCTGCCGGTCATCTCGACGATCACGGCAAGGAGTTTCCAGATCGCCGCGAAGGGCCAGAGATACCAGGGGATGCGTTTTTCGTGTGTCGTCATTTCAACCTCCGATTTCGTAACGCGTCTTTCGAGCCGCAACCGCTGTGTAAATGTCGCTCCGCCCCTCGAAGCGACCATCAATGCGTAGCAAGCGTTCTCCAACGCTGGTGGGGCGGGACGTGGGTAATCACCGGGATATACGCTCATTCAACGTTAAAGTAGCGGCGATTGCGCGCATGTTATAATGCCGTCCATGCCAACAAGATCCACTCGAACGAAAAAAGTCAAGGAGGAGCCGGTCATCGAGCCGGAGTTTCTCGAAGAAGAGCCAGACGTCGAAGAACAGGAAGATACCGTCACGTTCAAGCGCAGTCATTTTTATTCGATTCTCGTCGTCCTTGCGTTTGCGGCGGGCGTGCTTCTCGGTTACGTGGTTTGGGGATACGCTCCGGCGGGGGGATTGCCCGGGACCGCCGCGCAGGCTGGGGGTCCGGTGGTCGAAGCGCCGGTGACGCAGGAGCCGCACCGCTACGACGTTCCAAGCGAGGGTTTCCCCTCCATCGGTCCGGCGGACGCTCCCATCACCATCGTGGAGTTCAGCGATTACCAGTGTCCTTATTGCCGCCGCTGGCATCTGCAGGTCTATCAGCCGCTGTTGAACGCCTATCCGGGCAAGATCCGCCTCGTGTATCGTCACCTGCCGCTGACGTCCATTCACCCGGACGCATTCCCGGCCGCCGAAGCCGCCATGTGCGCCGGTGAGCAGGACGCCTACTGGCAGTATCACGATAAATTGTTCAGCAGCGACTCGCTTGGGAACGGCGTGTACGTTCGATATGCCCGGGATTTGAACCTGGACATGACCGCCTTCGAATCCTGCATCACGGAACGCAAATACCAGGAGGCGGTGCAGGCTGACCTGGATTTCGCCGTGAACCTGGGCGTGCGCTCCACGCCCACGTTCTTCATCAACGGGCTTGCCGTCGTGGGCGCGCAGCCGCTCGACGTGTTCAAGCAGGTGATTGATAAGGAACTGGCGGGAGAGATCCCGAAATGAACCACGAAGGCGCAAAGGACGCGAAGCGGAATTTTTAATATCCCGTTTTGGCGGGTGAACACGCTTTGCGGATTTCGCTGCCTCGCGGTCGAGATTTCATTTTGCGCGGAGGGAAGCAATGAAGAAGTTTGTCGCGGTGGCTGGGAACATCGGCGTCGGGAAATCCACGCTCGTGGAAATGCTCTGCGTCCGCCTGGGGTGGGAGCCGTTCTACGAACCCGTCACGGAGAACCCTTATCTCGAGGATTTCTACAAGGACATGGGCGCCTGGTCGTTCCATTCGCAGGTGTTCTTCCTCACGCATCGCCTGCGCTCGCATTACAAACTGGGACAGCGTCCCAATTCGGTGGTGCAGGATCGGAGCGTGTACGAGGACGCGGAGATATTCGCCTACAATCTTTTTTTACAGGGACACATCAACCAGCGGGATTACCAGACCTACCGCGACCTCTACGAGACGACCTCCCGCCTCCTTCCGCCCCCGGACCTGGTCGTTTACCTGCGAGCCTCCGTCCCCACCCTGCTGAAACGCATCGCCAATCGCGGACGCGATTACGAACGGACGATCACGCCGGAATACCTGCACGGCTTGAACGACCTCTACGAACAATGGATCGAAAACTTCACGCTTTGCCCGGTCCTTGCCGTCCCCGCGGACGATCTGGATTACGTCTCCCATTCCGGTCATTTGCGGCTGATCGTGGAAAAGGTGCAGGATAAGTTGACCGGCAAGGAGGAGGTGGTCTTCGAGAAGGAGGAGGTCGCACGCGCCGCTGCGGACGATTGAGGGGAGAAAAACCGTACCGCGCCACATCGTCCCGTCCCTAAGGGTTCGTAAAAAAATAATCTCCCTCACCTTCCACGAAATGGATGTCATTGCGAGGGTGTTCGTCCCGAAGCAATCCCCACTTTGCAGGAAAATCTATGGCAACAGGAGATTGCTTCT
>SZPG01000072.1 GCA_030263595.1 Chloroflexi bacterium CFX6 | reverse complement strand
CCACTTGCCCGAATTGGAACTATACGATCCAACCCCGACGTGCTATGGCTGTTGCTGAGATCGGTTGTTAAAGTGCGGAAGTTATTTTTACACGACTCCAAAGTGTAAGGTAATCAAACATTGACACTATTTTAGGAGAATATAATGCCGCATAACATCGAACTAGCATAAGCCCCTACCTGCAAGAGGCAATCGTCCGGTTGCAAGTTGGGGATATAATTCTGCACACCGGAAGTCATAAAGATTGTTGTTGCGAAAGGTGGCGAGATGTGGATGAAACGATTAGAGCCGTTATCTTGCTGGTAATCGGTTGGGGTTTGGGAATACTTAGCACATTCCTTAGCGCATGGTTACAAATACGCCAAGAACAACGAAAAGCCCGAATCGAAAGAGAGAGTGAGATACGAAGACGTCTTGTTGGCGATTTGATTCAAACCTCGGAGGTAATGACTTTCATCGAAGCGGCACGGAAACGCGGGGAACAACCAGATTTGAGTCGCGCCAAATTGGCATCAGTGGATTTGCGTTACCAGAATTTGCAAAAGGTCAAACTGTATCGAGCCATTCTTGACGGCGCGGACTTGAACGGAGCGAATTTACAAGACGCTGATTTGAGCAAAGCGTCTTTTAGGGACGCAAAACTATATGGGGCTAAACTTCAAAAGGCTAATTTGATGCGCGCCCGATTGAGTGAAGCGCGAATGAAACAAGCCGATCTTTCGGGGGCAAATCTTGAAGTTGCGGAAATGCAAAAAGCATATCTTCGAGAAGCCATATTGCATGAAGCCAACTTACAGGAAGCCAACCTGGAAGACGCCGATCTTACTAACGCCGATTTCACCAAAGCGAACCTAAGGAAAGCGAATCTGCGGGGCGCTAAATTGGATGGCGCAAAACTCACGGACGCAATACTGACTCATGCCATCATGCCGGATGGATCACCTCATGAATGAAAAAGGCGTTTCTTTCCAGTTTCTCTGTCAAATTGCCAGCGTCCACCATCCGAGGGCATTCTCAGTATTTCACGAACGCGCGTAATGGGCATTGCCGCAGGCGTCTAACGCCAGGTTTGCGTTCCGCTCAAAGAGCGCAAACTTACGCAAACTCTTCGTGATCTACTGATTCTCAAAATAGTATTCATCCACGCTGAAATGATCTGACCAAAAGTTTTGACTGTTAATGAAAACTTTCTAGAACTCACTCAAGATCCTTCCCGCCCGCGCCAGCCAGGTATAACCCTCCACATCCCTCCTCGCCTGCCTGCCCAACTCGATCCTGCGCGGTTCATCCGCAAGCAACTCCTCGATCTCAATTCTCCAATTCTCCAAATCATCGGGTTTGCAGAACACCGCATTCCTCTCATTCAGCACTTCCCGTATCACAGGCAAATCGGAGGTGACGATCGCGCGTCCCGCCGCCATGTATTCGAACATTTTCATGGGGCTTGCCACGCTGGCGGAGTCTGCCGTTCCGCTGGAGCCCATGATGGAGCGGCTGTAGGGCATGAGGAGAATGTCTGCGGCGGATTGGTAGAGCGGGAGGTCCTGGTTGGGGATGAAGCCGGTGAAGATAGTGTTGCGTATATCGTGTTCCTTTGCGCGTTGCTTCCACGAGTTGACATCCTCGGGTCTGCCGCCGACCCAGACGAAGCGCGCGTGCGGGATTTCCTTTGCGAGAGCGAGGAACAGGTCCGCGCCGCGGCCTGCGTAGAGGTGACCGGTGCACATCACGGTCGGGGCTTGGGGAAGGTTCAGGGTTTGGCGCGCAGTGACCGGGTCCGGCAGCGAGGCGAAGCGTTCCAAATCCACGCCGTTGGGAGCGATGACGACTTCGTCGGGTTCGAATCGGATCTTGTGATCGCGTTCCAACACGTCCACAAGCGCGCGCGTGATGGAGGCGAGGCGTTTGCGTCCGCGCAGCGCCGCGAAGGCGCGGTGCCACGCGGGACCGAGCGCGCCGGTGGGCTGGAGGTGGATCTCGTAAACGGTGGGAATTTTATAGAGCAAACCGAAGACCGCGGATTGAGGGAACCACGTGTAAAGGACGTCGGGGTTGTGGGCGCGGGCGCGTTGGATGGACTGAAACGTGAACAGGCGGCGGCTGGGGGAGGCGATCCATTCGATGGGGAAGTCGGCTTGGAGACCGTAATGCTGTCGAAAGTCGAAGGTCGAAGGTCGAAGGTCGAAGTCTGGCACGAGGAGGATGAGGTCGTGACCGAGTCCCACGAGGGCGGAACAGGCTTTCATCACCTGGATGCTGTTGGCGGTGTCGGAGGGGATTTGCGAACCGGCGATGGCGACGATCCTCATTTGATTGCCTCTTCACGTTCGAGGATGGAAAGTCCCTTCAGGACGATCCACGTGATCGAAACGACAAGGTATCCCGATACGATCCCCGCGCCGACCAGATAACCGCCGCGCGGAACGAGCAGGAAGATGAGCGCGACCTCCACTGCGCCGACAATTGCCGCGACCATGAGCGGGTAATTCGGCTTTCCCAACGCCAGCAAAAGCGGACGATTCCAATTGGCGACGTTGGCGACTCCATAACCGAGGAGGAGGATCAGGAAACACGAATAAGTGGGAGCCATGTCGCTGCCATAGATGAACGGGATCAACCACCAGCCGATGGCGGCAAGCCCGCCGCCCGCGAGGAGCGTCCACGTCGCGCCGATGGCGCTGACCTGTTTCAAGAGTTTGCGCGTGGCTTGCCATTGTTTTTGCGCGATGGTCTTCGTGATCTCGGCGTAGGTGGGCCAAATAAACGGTTCGAGCGGGAGCATGACCAGGTTGATGAGCCGCGACGCCAGCGCGAAGTATCCGACTTCGGCTGTGGAGAGCAAAGCCGCGAGGTAGAGTCGGACGTTGTCGCGGGCGAACAGGTTGACGGTCCCATTGAGATTCGTGCTGAAGGCAAAGCGCAGGATGGGCTTCCAGTCCGGGACATGGTGGAGTGGCGTGCGCGTCCAGCCGCGTCCGAGAGTCGCGTTCAATTCACGGAGCGCAAATCCCGTGATCATGAATCCCGCGATCGTCTTGCCGATGAGATAGGCGGCGAGGAGGCCGGCGATGTTCCATTTCAGGATGAAGGCGGCGGCGATGAGCAGGGTCAGGGCGATGCTTTGATAGAAGTTCGCCTGCGCCACGCGTTTGAAATTATCGGTGGCTTGAAGCGCGCCGACGGAGGTTTCGTAGACGAGGTTCGCAAGCAGGAACAAACCGTAAAAGCGGAAGAGATACGCAATGGAGGCGTCGTCCGCGAAGGTCCGCGCGCCCCAGGCAGAGAGCAAAAGCAAAACGAGATACGCGAGGACGGACGTGAGCGCTTCCGTCATCCCGATGCCCTTGACGAGGGCGGCGGCGCGCGGCTTGTCGTTTTGCGCCAGCGCCTCGCCCGCGTATTTGACCGTCACTTCGCTCATGCGAAACGAGAGCAGGCGGTTGACGTTGGAGGCGAAATCCATGACGACGACCAGCAAGCCGAAGCCCGCATCCCCAAGCAGGCGCACGACGAGGATGCCCTGAACGACGCCCAGCGCGGAGGCAAACGTGTTACTGCCGAACAGGTATCCGCTATTGCGCAGAACGCGGCGGATGAGCGGGTCGTCGCGCAGGTGTGTTCGAATTCTATGAAAGAGAGACATGGGGGATGTGAATTATGAAACACGCATGAACGACGGCTGCATGGAGCGTGTTGCGTGGAACATGATCCTCTTACGGCGTGAGAATATCCTTCGCCCACCCGCGTTCGGCGTTGTACCATTCGACCAGTTTTTCGACCCCGGCGCGCATGTCGTATTGCGGCTCCCAGCCGAGCAGTTGACCGGCCTTGGTCACGTCCGCCCAATTGGAGCGCATGTCGGCCGGGTTCGGCGGACCGTGGACAACCTCCGCTTTTTTGCCGACCACCTCCTCGATCAGTCCGATCAGGTTGTTGATGGTGATGACCTCATGCCCGCCGATGTTGATGATTTCGTAGCCGAGCGGTTTGAGCGCAAGGATCGTGCCGCGCGCGATGTCGTCAATGTAGGTGAAGCCGCGCGATTGTTCGCCGTCGCCGTTCACGCGCACGGGACGCCCCTCGCTGATCCATTGCACGAAGCGAAAGAGCGCGAGGTCCGGGCGACCCGCGGGCCCATAGACCGTGAAATATCGCAAAACGCTGACGTCAATTCCGTAGAGGTGGTGATACGCGTGACACATCGCCTCTGCCCCCTTTTTGCTTGCCGCGTACGGCTGGAGCGGTTCGCTGCTGGAGGCGGATTCCGGCGTCGGGTAGGGCGGGTCTTCGCCGTAGATGCTGGAGGTGGACGCGACGATGAATTTTTTCGTTCCGGTCTGTTTGCACAATTCCAGCATGTTCAACGTGCCGACCACGTTGCTCTGCGCGAAGATCCAGGGATCCTCCACGCTGTAACGCACGCCGGCGCGCGCGGCGAGGTTGATGAGCCCGTCGAATCTTTCGTTCCCGAAACGCTCGATGATCGCCTTGTCCGAAATGTCCATCTTGTGGAAGGAAAACCCGTCCATGGACTGCAGCCGTTTAAGGCGATATTCCTTCATGCGGACGTCGTAGGCGTCGTTCATGTTGTCCACGCCCGTGACGGTATGCCCGTCGAGCAACAAGAATTCCGTTGTGCGCGCGCCGATGAATCCCGCCGCGCCGGTAACCAGGTAATTTGCCATGTATTTTCCTCTGTCATTGCGAGTGAAGCGAAGCAATCCCCGCCAAGGTTGGAGATTGCTTCGGGCTTGGTCTCGATACGGGCGAAAAAAACCACCCGCCCTACTCGACCGCCAGCCCTCGCAATGACATTACAACCTCACAACCTTCTTGCCAGCGTCCGCCGCCTTGCGCGTCGCGTTGCGGCTGTCGAACACGAACTTCGCCGAATCTACGATGGCTTTGTAATCGTAAACCGAATGATTTGTGACGATCACCACCGCGTCCGCCTCGCGGACGGAGGACATCAGGTCGGTCACGCTGTCCATCTGCCAGCCTTCGGTCTCGTGATGTATGTGGGGAATGTACGGGTCGTGATATTCGACCAATGCCCCCTTCTGTCTCAAAAGACCGATCACGTCCAGCGCGGGAGATTCGCGCACGTCGTCAATGTCGGGTTTGTACGCCGCGCCGAGGACGAGGAGCCTCGATCCCTTGACCGGCTTGCCGCGGTCGTTCAACGCCTCCATCACGCGGCTGACCACGTAACGCGGCATGTTGGTGTTGATCTCGGACGCCAGTTCGATGAAGCGCGCGTTGTAATTGAAGGACTTCATCTTCCACGAAAGATACAGCGGATCAATCGGAATACAGTGACCGCCCAGGCCGGGTCCCGGCGTGAATTTCATGAAACCGAAGGGCTTGGTCGCCGCGGCTTCGATGACCTCCCACACGTCCACGCCCAGGCGTTCGCACATGATCGCCAGTTCGTTGACCAGGCCGATGTTGATCATGCGGAAGGTGTTCTCCAGCAGTTTCGCCATCTCCGCGGCTTCCGCCGAACTGACCGGATGCACGGTCTGGATCGCGCCTTCGTACCAGGCGGCCGCCACTTCGCCGCAGGCTTCGGTGATGCCGCCCATGACCTTGGGCGTGTTGATCGTCGTCCAGTCCTCGCGGCCGGGGTCCACGCGCTCGGGGGAAAAGGCAAGAAACCAGTCCTCGCCGATGACCAATCCATTCTCCGAACCGAGTTTCGGCAGGAGCAGTTCGCGCGTCGTGCCGGGATACGTGGTGGATTCGAGCACGACGACCATTCCCTTGTGCATGTACTTCGCAAGTTCGTCGGCGGCGGAGAGGATGAACGACATATCCGGGTCGCCGGTCTGGCGGAGCGGGGTCGGCACGCAGATGCTGACCGCGTCCATGTCCTTCAACGCGGAGAAATCCGTCGTCGCGGCGAGTTCGCCCGATTTGACGAGTCTTTCCACCGTTTCGGTCTTCACGTCCGGGATGTAGGAAATGCCTCTCGAAAGCGAATCAACCTTTCGTGAGTCCGGTTCGATGCCCGTCACGCGGAATCCCGCCTCGGCGAAGACCACCGCCAGCGGCAGTCCCACGTAGCCGAGTCCCAATATCGCCACACGGGCTGTTTTATCCTTGAGTTTTTTGATGAGTGTTTCTTTTGTTGACATTCTTTTCCTTTTTAACTCCCCTCTCCTTTCAGGAGAGGCGCCGGGGGTGAGGTCGAGAAACGATCCATCCCGTTCAACGTCATCAGGATGGCGTCTTCGCCGGTATCCTTGTAATAGCGTTTCCTGCGTCCCGTTTCCTCGTAACCGAATTTGCGATACATTTCCCGCGCGGCGGCGTTGCTTTCGCGCACCTCCAAAAACGAACTGACCGCGCCTTCCCTCGACATATAACGCAGCGCGTGCTCCAACAGTTTCCTCGCGACGCCCTGCCTGCGATGATCGGGATGCGTGGCAAGCGTGGCAATGTGCGCCTCGTCAACCAGCATCCACGCCACGAGCATCCCCACGATCTTTCCATCCAGCTCGACCACCCAGCAACGCGAAGCGGGGTTATCCGTCAACTCGAAGCGGAACGACTTCTCGGGCCACGGCAGGCTAAACGACAGTCCATCCAATTCGATGACGACCGGCAGGTCCTCCAGCGTCATGCGGCGGATCTCCATACTCATGCAGGCGGCGATCCGTCTGTACGCAGATAGATGGGCGCGAGCGAGGCTTCATCGTCCACGTCGCCCGCCTGCCAGCGCGCCCACGCCAGTTCCGCAAGCACGGCGGGTCTCCTCACCGACAGGGCTGGGGAGACAAGGCGGATGTTTCCATCCTTCATCTTTTGGATGTCCTCCGCCGGGAACTCTCCACACACAATGGCGGGACTCTTTGCCTCGTCCATCAACGCTTCGAGACTCACGACTCTTGCCGGCCCCTGAGCCTGCCACCCCTTCCTCGAACTTTTATACACGCCGATAGCGAACCGTCCGCGCCCGGCTTGTATCGCGCAGACCAGCGGATGCCTGGCTGCCGGCTGCGCGTTCGCGAGGATATCCAACGTGGGGATGCCAACGAGCGGAATGTGTTTCGATAGAGCCAGCCCCTTGACCAACGCCAGTCCCACGCGCAGGCTGGTGAACGAACCGGGGCCCAAAGCCGCGCCCAACGCGCGGACGTCCTCCATCGTCAAACCGCAGCGGGTCAACAGGTCGGAGATGGCGGGCGCGATTTCCACCGTATGACGGCGGGCGCTCCGCCACGCGAATTCACCGACGACCTGCGCGCCGTCGTACAACGCCAGCCCGACCTGCGCGGTGGAGGTATCCACAGCCAGCAGCATTACGCGCCTCCAAACGCGGCATGGCGCAGGACTTCGAGCAGGTCGTCGTAACGTTTGCCGCTGGCTTTGAATTTCATTTCGCGTTCCTCTTCGTCCACGTGTTCGAGTTGGATCCACAGGCGCTCGGCAGGGATAAGTCCGTCAATTCGTTCGGGCCATTCGATGAGGAGCGCGCCGTCAGCGAGCATCGAGTCGAGGTCCAGCTCTTCAGCCTCGGGAATGGAATCGAGGCGATAGGCGTCCAGATGGAAGAGGCGGTTTCCGTCGGCGCGTCGGTACTCATTGACGAGGATAAAGGTCGGGCTGGCGACCGTATCCACCGAACCCCATCCGCGCGCCGCGCCCTGCACGAAGGTCGTCTTGCCCGCGCCGAGGTCGCCCTGCAAACAGATCACGTCGCCGCTTCCTAATACGCCGCCTAAACGCGCGCCAATGCGGCGCGTCTGCTCGGGGCTGCGGCTGAAAAAATCGAGCGAATGTAAATCCAATACGGGCATCGGGGGGATTATATCAGGCGCGTGATTTCCGCTCCACGTTGGGATCGCGCCCCGCTTGGCGCATACACCCTTCGACGTTCGAGAACGCCGACTACGCGGGTTGCTTTGCGCCGTATTAAGCCCGTCCTGGGTAAGAGCGACGTAAATGTCGCGTTACAATGGAATCGAAGTATATAGAAACCCTCGCAAGGAGACGAGCCATGCAAGATTACATTGACACCTTTATTGACAATCTGATCCGGGGCATTCCCAACCTGCTCACGGCGCTGGCGATCTTTGTCGTCGGCGTTTACGTCGCGCGGGTCTTGAGCCGCATCGTCCAACGCGTGCTCGAGAGGCGCAAAGCGCCCGAAGGCGTGACCCAACTGCTCGCGGAATTGACCCGCGTATCCGTGATCGTGATCGGTGTGATCACCGCCCTGCAACGGTTCTTCGACGTGACCGCCTTCCTGGCTGGCTTGGGGATCATCGGCTTCACCGTCGGTTTTGCGTTGCAGGACGTGATGAAGAACTTCGCGGCGGGCGTCATCCTGTTGATCCAACAGCCGTTCCACGTGGGCGAGACGATCGGTATAACCGGCTTCGATGGGACCGTGCTGGAGATTGACCTGCGCTCCACCGAGATCAAGGCGCTGGACGGCAGGATCGTGAACATCCCCAACGCGGACATCCTGGCGCATCCCATCGTCAATTACACCCGCGCGGACCGCAGGCGCATCGAGTTGTCTGTCGGCGTGGGCTACGATACCGACATGGAGACAGCCCGCCGGGCGGCGTTGGAGGCGATTCGAAACGTGCCGGGCATTGTTTCCGAGCCCGAGCCATTACTCGGCTTTTCCAACTTCGGAGACTCCGCCCTGGAAATCAACGCGTATTTCTGGATTGACACCGCGGCGACCAACCCCCTCGCCGCAAAGGACGCCGCGTTATCGCTGGTCAGGGACGCGCTGGACGAACAGGGAATTGACATCCCGTTCCCCATCCGCACTGTGTACGTGCGCTCGCAGGATTAAACAAAAAAGACCTCCGAGGTCCTGGAGACCTCGGAGGTCGCAGATAGATCGCCCTACGGTTCGCTGACCTTGACCCAATCCATCTCGATCAGGATGGGGAGGACGTTGAACGATGAAACCGAGATGCCGACCTGTCCCCGGCGCAGGCTGTATTTTCGCTCGGCGATGGAATTCACTTCGTCGCCGTTGATGTACAGGGTGAGTTGGTTGCCGCTGCACTCAATGGCATACTCGTTGACGTCCTTGCCCTGCTTGATGGCGTTCGAGCCGCCGTTTGTGATGGTGTTGTATGAAATGGTGCCTTTGGAGGTCACTTCGGCGTACAGAATATCGTACAGACCTCCGTTGGTGACGTTGAATTCATACCAGCCGATATCCGGGTCGTATCGGCAGATCAGGCTCACGGAGTTGTTGTTCCTGCCCAGGTTGTCGGCGCGGACTTCGAGACGAACATCCTCATAATCGAAACCGCCGTAGAACAGGTAGGCGTACAAATACTCGCTGTCGAAATCCCAGACCAGTCTTCCGTTCTCGACCCCCAGCGTCAATTTGTCCGGGTCAGCCTTGTCGGAGCCAGTCACTGTGAAAAGGGACCAGTCGCTGGAGAGGTCGCTATCGAACTCGTCGGTGAAGAACATCGAGGGGGCGGGTTCCTCCGTCGCTGTGGGAGCAGGCGGCTCGGTGGGAGGAGGCGGCTGGGTCGGCTCCACCTGGGGTTCTTCCTGTTGCGGTTGAACCTGCGGCTGGGTCGGCGCGGGAGTATCTCCGCCGCCGGAAAGCCCACATGCAAGTCCCACCACAAGGAGGAAGGCGGTCAATAAGAACAGGGGACGAAACGTTTTCATGGATTCTCCTTTTTGGGTATTGGCGCAGAGTATAGCATGATTTCGTTACGACGTTCCCGCCCCATCCTTTCAGCTTTATGGTTATATCGCCATGGGCTGGCAGGTCATCCTGAGCGGCGCCTTCGCATTCATCCTGCTTCTGTTCATCGGGCTTCCCCCGCGTTCCATGTGGCTGTTCGCCGTCGTCAGCATGTCGCTGGAGGCGGTCTATTTCATACTGCTATCAAGCGCCTATACTGACAACGATTTTTCACTGGTGTACCCCATTGCACGCGGGACCGCGCCCGCCTTCCTTATGGCGTGGTCGGTGCTGTTCCTCCGTGAGAACCTCACAACTGGCGGTGTCATCGGCATCATCATGATCGTATGCGGAATGATCGTGATCGGCGCGACCAGCCTGATTCAAAACCGTGGGAGCAAATTTCATATCAAAGGGATCCTCACCGCGCTGGCAGTAGCCCTGATCATTTCCCTGTACACCCTGATCGATGGGACCGCTGTCAAGAACGGACCGCCTCTCCCCTACGCCTTGACCATGTTCATGCTGGTGCCAGCCATAACCACCGCCTATAACCTCCGCCGTTTTGGATGGATGCGCTTCGCCTCCGCCTGGGACAGACCGCGCCTTCCATTGATCTTTGCCGCCATTCTGGGAGTGGTCGCGTATCTGCTCGCGCTGTTCGCGTATTCCATTGCCCCGGTCAGTTACTCCGGCGCGATCCGCGAGGTGAGCGTGGTCATCGGCGCGTTCCTCGGCTGGCAGTTTCTTGGAGAAAAAATGGGAGGCACGCGCGTGGGATATTTGTTTTTTATCCGATGATGGAAATGCGCAGGCGCAAAAAAGGTAAAATTGGAAACGACCTCCCACGGGAGGAACATGAATGACAGATCAAAGCGAAGTTGACAAAAACGGGAACGTCCATGTGAAGGACGTGTGGTTTGCCTGGAGCATGATCGCGATCTACGCGATCTGCTGCGTGATTTTCATTTCGGGGACATTCATCTGGGTTCGGGAAGACCGAAATATTGCAAATGCGAATTCCACCGCAACTCAAGCCGCCTTTTCCACTGAACAAGCGTATGCAACAGCGACTGTCGTTGCCCATGTTACGGAACAAGCTCAATACGATTTCATTGAAAAATTCGATACAAACAAACATCGGTGGCGCGCCGGACGGGAGGATAATGAATACTGGACAGGCGCAATTAAGATATCGGGAGGGATCTACACATGGCAGGTAACAAATGTAAGGAGCACCTTCATATCCTGGACTGATTTCCCTGTCGCAAACTACGTGAGGGATTTTGACGCCTATGTGGACACCAAATTTCCTGATGCGGAGCCTGGAATTGTATGCAGCGCTTTCCTGTTCAGGGTTTCAACGGTTGGATGGGATGATGGCGGTTATTATTTTGGGCTATGCAATGACGGATTCGTCAGCGTTAGCTACCATACAGAAGCCGATGGATGGGAAAGAATAGGAACACGCATATACCAAAACCATAAGGCAAATGATTGGAACCGCCTTGAAGTCAGCGCGCGCGGCTCCCATTTTAAATTCTTTATCAACGGGGAAATGATCTATGAAATGGATGATGACCGGCGAGAATCTGGCAGTTTGGCTTTGGCGATAGAACTGAATGAAAAAGCGCCGGTCACAATTTGGTTCGATAACTTTGGACTACAACATCGCTAGAACAGGCTTATCACCCACACGATCACCGGCGCGACCAACAACCCCGGCAGCATATTCCCCACGCGTATCTTCTTGATCTCCAGCAAACTGCTGATCGCCAGCCCGATCAAAATGACGCCGCCTGTGGCGGTCAATTCGTTCATCATGGAAGGGGTGACGATCGCATTCAGTTGCGCGGCAAGCAGGCTGATCCCGCCCTGATAGACCAAAATCACGATCGTCGAGAACAGAACCCCCACTCCCAGCGTGGACGCGAACGCCAGCGACGCGAACCCATCCAACACGGACTTGACCGCCAGCAGGTTGTAATCGCCGGTCAAACCGTCCTGGATCGAGCCCAATATCGTCATCGGTCCCACGCAGAACAACAGCGAGGCGGTCAGAAATCCGCGCACGAATTTGTTCGAGCCGTCATCATCTGCTTTGGAAAAGCGTTGTTCGAGATATTTCCCCAAATTCTGCAAACCATCTTCGATCCGCCACCACTCGCCGAGCAAAGTTCCGCCGTCTTCAGGAACATCTGCAGCCCCATCGCGGCGGTGAAGAGACCCATCCCCGCGATGACGGTCGCTTTCAATTTATCCGGGATGCGCGCGCCGAAGAGCAAGCCGATCATGCCGCCGATGAGGACGGTGGCGATGTTGAGGAATGTGCCTGTCATATAATCAATTCAGAAAAGAATTTACCGCGAAGATCGCCAGGTCCGCCAGGAAAACCTTTTAAAAAACTCGCGCACTTTGCGTGCTTCGCGGTTATGAATCTATTTCTTCGCCAACGTCGTCTTATGCCCCGCAGCTTCGTTCTCCAGCAACTCCAACACAAAACACAACGACGACAAACGATTCAAATACCTTTGCAGGTCGGGGTTCGAGAGTCCGTCCGTGTCGAACATTTCCACCACGCGGCGTTCGGCGCGACGAATGACCGCGCGCGCCAGCGACAACGCCGCGCCCGCCAGCGAATCGCCGGGCAAAATAAACTCTTTCGGCATCTCCACGACCTTCGACAATTCGTCCGTTTGTTCTTCGAGCCATTTGACGCGCGCATCGTCAATGAAACGGAACTTCTCCGCGTTCTCCGGCGTGGCAGCCACCTCCGCCATCAGTTTGTACAGGTCCCGTTGCGCCTCGATCAGGATGGGGCCCGAGCGTGGATCCAGACATTGAGCGCGCGCCAGCCCGAGGGCGGCGGTCGATTCGTCCAATGTCCCCACGGCTTCGATGCGCGCGTCGTATTTCATCACGCGTCCCTCGCCCAACAGATTCGTCGTCCCGTCATCGCCTTTTGCAGTATAGAAAGTCATGCGGGCATTATAACGCTTTCAGCGGACGCCACAGGTATAATCGGCGAATGCTCAGCCAGTATCACATCGAGATCATGCTCGCTTCGCTCGGCGACCGTTTCAGTCCGCGCGCCCTGTCCGTCATCATTCAGGCGAACGTGGATCAGGACCGCATCGCAGGGCAGTTCGGTCACGACGAATATCATTTCGACAACAACGCCTTCGACAAATCCTACGCGTACATCGAGAAGCAACGCGCCCTTGTGGTCTCGTCTTTGACTTCAGGCGACGCAAATTCTGCATGGCAAGCCTTTGGGAGACTTCTTCACACCGCGCAGGATTTCTACGCCCACAGCAATTACATCGCCTTGTGGCTTTCCCGCTTCGATGAGCAGGCGCTTCCCCCTCCGCCCGAAGTTGACGCAATGGACCCAAGCCTTCTCGACAGCCCGGACCTGCGCTCCGGCAAAGTGTATTACCCGTTCGAGTTGTTGTACTTCGTCAGGAGGCTCCGCCCGCTCGTCCTGCGTTTCCTTCCCCGCGACTCGCACGCCTGGATGAACCTCGACTCGCCCGAACAGGGCTTCGAATTCGACTACGCAATCCAAGCCGCCATCCGACGGACGATCATCGAGTTCGAGAAAACGACCGAAGGATTTTCCGAGGAGATGTGCCGGTTGTTTTTGGACAGTGCAGCAGGAAAACAGATACCCAGGTAGATAAGCGCACAGGTACGGAGGTCGTTGCAATTCGCCGCGCGCCGGTTTCTCTGATTACCCGTCTGCGCGCTACAACTTCTCCATCTCATTTATCACGAAGATCGGCGACGTCCCGTTCGATGAAAAACATTCCTACGTGAACACGCTGTTTGCGTTCAAACCCGGCGACCGGATCACTTTGACCGTCATGCGCGATGGAAAAAGAGACGCAATTACAGATCACCTTGGGGGAGGCGAAGCACGGATAGGCAGATACACAGGTAACAGGTACGCAAGGAAAGGCGCAGATGCCATGACAACATCTGCACTTTTGAGGTGGGAGATTCGCTCCATACGTCGAGAATTCCCTAATTCTCCAATCTCTAATCCCCAGCCTCTACTCCCTGAATATCCTCACGTGCCTCCTCGGTTCCTTGCCATACGAATGTGAAACCAACTCCGCCTGGCGCGCCATTTCGTGCTGGAGCCTTCGCACAAGTGATGGACCGGGCGGCAGATCCACCCAGCGTTCGCCATTCAACACTGCGGCAATGGCGCGCTGCGTTTCACTACGGATGTCTTCCATGTTGTCGTGCAGGGGCGCGGCGCTCAGGTTATACAGGTCGCCGAGGAACTGCTCCACCTGCGCCACGGTGTTGGCGCGCAAAACGTAAATCGGCATGCCGCGCTGTTCGGCTTCGATCACGGTCTGCTGGCGGTTGCGGTAATACGTCCGCAGGGTCACGAGCGCGTCGGCTTCGGACACGTCTCGCACGATAATGGCAGGCACGCCGAGTCGTTTTGCGGCTTGCTGCAATCTGTTGCGCGCCACGCCGTACGGATACACGCGCACGGTCTGGAGCGCCGCGCCGACCGAAGGCGGGATCGGCTTGGAGGTGGGAATCGGCTCCTCGATAACGGGAGCAGGCGTCCGCCCGCGGCGAGGCGTTTTCGTCTCCTTCGCATCCACGCGTGACGAGGAAACTGCTTCCGCTTTCTCGATCTTGATCCTGCCCTTTTCATCGCGCGTGCGGATCTCAGGAGGCAATGGATACCCGCGCAGAAGCGCATCCACAGACGCCATGATGTCGAGGTGAACGGTGAAGCGATCGCGGTTTTGGATTTCGATGAGGACATCGAAGGTGGGCGGAGCGCGTCGTTCGAGGACCGTTTTCTGGGTGCCGCGTCGACGCGCTTCCTCGTCCGATAGCGTGACCGCTTCGATGCCGCCGACGAGGTCGCTGAGCGTCGGGTTGAGAAGCAGGTTATCGAGCGTCTGACCGTGCGCGGTGCCGATGAGTTGGACGCCGCGTTCGGCGATGGTGCGCGCCGCGAGGGCTTCGAGTTCGCGCCCGATCTCGTCAATGACGATGACTTCGGGGTTGTGGTTCTCGACCGCCTCGATCATCACCTCGTGTTGAAGCATCGGCTCACGCACCTGCATTCTGCGCGCCTTGCCGACGGCTGGATGAGGCACATCCCCGTCGCCGCCGATCTCGTTGGAGGTATCCACGATGACGACGCGTTTGTTTTCCGCGAGGATGCGCGCGGCTTCGCGGAGCAGCGTGGTTTTGCCCACGCCCGGGCGACCGAGAATCAGCACGGACTTGCCCGATTCGATCATGTCCTGGATGATGTCCACCGTGCCGTAGACCGCGCGCCCGACGCGCAATGTCAACCCGACGATGTGCCCGCGTCGGTTGCGTATGGCGGAGATGCGATGAAGCGTGCGCTCGATGCCGGCGCGGTTATCGGCGTCGAACTCGCCTGTACGTTCGTCCACGTAATCAATCTCGGCGCGCGTGACCTCGGTCTCGCGCAGGTTGATCTCGCGGTCCACAAAACGGACGGTGGGGATGCGCCCCAAATCCAAAATGATCTCGAGCAGGTTCTCGGTGTCGTCCGCTTTTTCCACCGCGTGGCGGACGTCGAGCGGGAGGACATCGAGAAGGGCGTCGAGGTCGTCGGTTATTTTGAGTTGTTGGGTCATAGGGTGGTAAGTGGTTGGTAATTGGAGACTTAGATATTTGCGCCGCCGAAGGTCCCTTGTCTGTGCGGCTCACGAGGGATTGGATGCGGTTTTACCATCGAGAAGTCAGATCCTGGTCTGATGAAGCCGGGCGCTGCTTCTATTATACGAGGAACAGGCTTTCCGCGCATTGGAAAGGGATTGTAAACGCGGGATTACTTCTTCCCATCCACCCTGCCCACCCGCGAAGGCTGGACGCTTACAAACCCCATGGCGCCCCCTCTTTTCCGCGAAAACTATACGCCATGATTCACTCTTGCCTATTTTTCCGCTCGTTCAGCCATTTCTCCAACGATGATCGACTCTCTCCGCTATGACGCCCTGCCAGCAAGCCTTCGACGCCAATATGTTCATCCAAATCAGGAAATTCAATGGCATAGCCATCGCCGAGCAGTTGCCAGTTTTGCCGCTCAGCGGGACTGGCATACATCAGGCGCGGATACCACGCCAGAGGCACGATAATGCGGCGACCATCGGTCAGGTCAACCATTAGATCATCCTCGGTTACAGTGACGTTAACCGCAATCGGTTCGGTTTCAAGCGCCAAAGTAGTCATGCCATGCCTCCAAAAACATTTTCTCGTGTCTGGTCACAAGCCGGGCAATCTCATTCAATTCGTGACCTGCAAATCCCCGATTCTTTGCAAGCGCAACAGGTGAGAGCCAAAACTTTGCAATACGTCGTTCATGCTTGACGTGAATGTGAGCAGGCTCGCCTTTGTCGGAACTGAAAAAGATGAAAGCGTATTGGCCTTCCCAATGAATAGTTGGCATGGCGCTCTGCTCACGTTTATTGTAACACGCTGTTACTTCTTCCCATCCACCCTGCCCACCCGCGAAGGCTGGACGCTCACCCCCGCGGGTTGGGCGGATCGCGCCACTGCCGTATCTTTTATCAAACGCGCCAAATGTTTGACCATCACTGCCTGTCTCTCTCCCGATTTTGCGCCCAAATCTGCAAGCACAGGTTCAAGCCATGCCTGATAGGAACGCACGCACACATACACCGGACGGTTGCGGCGGTCGGGAAGGTTACCGATCAGCGATGCGAGTTTATCGCTCACGTCCGCCGCTTCGGGATGGATGAGCGGCGTCAGCACGATCCCGTACACGCCATGCGTCACGCTCACGTAACACTTCACGCCCTCGTTGCACATCCAGCCCAGCGGTTTCCTCGGCTGCGGCTCGACGGGATGCAACAACGGCGGCACGATCTGATGATACAGACTCTGCACCGAATGCAGATCAACGGACTTCACACGCGTCCACGCGAAGCCCGGGTTTGATTCCGTTATTTCGGAGGCATCCCACATCCTCTGCCACGCGTAGACCGAAAACCCCGACTTGCGCAGCGAAACAAAGGCATCGTTGGTTTCGTCCACTTCAGCCAGCACGTGGAACGCACCCCACGTCCCCGCCTGCGCGGAGAGATTCTCGATCAGGTCCGGGATGCGGGGATGATCGAGTTGCGACGCCGGGGCAAGGTAATACAATTTTGCGAACGTCTCATCGGGAGTGTGGGTGATGCCTCCAAGCACCGGGTCCTCCTCCCCGTTTGCTATGGCTGAATAGATGTGCCGCGATGGATTCACATAAGACAGCAACCCCACCGCCCCCAACGGATTACCGCGCGTCAACGTGCGCGTGGCGTCCAATCCCACCGCTTCGTCGCGGAAACTGTAAATGTAAGGCAGGTCCAACAGGGCAAGAGGACGAACAGTCATGCTTAAATTATACGTCATTGCAAGCCGCGTCGCGCTGAGCGGAATCCAAAGCGCGGGTTTGCAATGACGAAGAAAACTAATCCACCAACGAAAGGAAATACTCGTGAAAACGCGTGTCGTTCGTCAGTTCGGGGTGAAAGGAGGTGGCGAGGAGGTGTCCCTGTTGGGCGGCGACAATCCTCCCGTCGGGAACCGAGGCGAGAATCCTGGCGTCGCCACTGACCGACTCGATGATCGGCGCGCGGATGAAGACCGCGTGATACGGCGCGTCCGATCCGGTGGCTTGTTTGAGTTCTGGAATGTCGAGGTCGGTTTCGAACGAATCGATCTGGCGACCAAAGGCATTACGCTGGACCTTGATGTCCATGAGACCAAGCAGGGGCTGGTCCCGGCTCACATCCTTCGAAAGGAAGATCGCGCCCGCGCACGTTCCCCAGATCGCATGACGCTGACCGAAGAGTTTCAGCGGCTCCATCAGGTTATACGCGACCGCCAGTTTGCCAATCGTCGTGGACTCGCCGCCAGGGATGATGAGACCGTCAAGTCCGTTCAAGTGTTCGGGCAGGCGGACCTCTCGTGTTTCCACTTTCAGTTTCTTGAGCACGGAGACATGCTCGGAAAAATCGCCCTGAAGGGCAAGCACTCCAATCTTCATAGTCGGTGTTGATCAATTCAAGGTGATCAATGATTAGTCATCAGAAACTGATAACTGAATACTGATCACTGATCACTGGCCCTCACCACCCGCGCCCCGCCAGTCTCTCCGCCTCGGGCATGGTGGCAACGGTGCGCCCGACCATCGGCTCGCCGAGATTCCTGCTCACTTCGGCAAGAATGGATGCGTCCTGATAATGCGCCACTGCCTTGACGATTGCCTGTGCGCGCCGCGCCGGATCGCCGCTCTTGAAGATGCCCGAACCGACGAACACACCGTCCACGCCGAGCTGCATCATCAATGCCGCGTCGGCGGGAGTCGCGACTCCGCCCGCCGCAAAATTAACGACAGGCAGGCGACCAAGTTCCTTTGTTTCCTTAACGAGTTCATATGGCGCGCCGATCTCCTTGGCGTAAGACATCAATTCTTCGTCTGCCATTGTAGCGAGACGGCGAATCTCGCCGATCACCGAACGCGCGTGACGAACCGCTTCAACGACATCGCCCGTGCCTGCCTCGCCCTTCGTGCGGATCATCGCCGCGCCCTCGCCGATGCGCCTCAACGCCTCGCCGAGATTGCGGCATCCGCACACGAACGGCACTTTGAAATTATGCTTCAAAATATGATGCTCTTCGTCGGCGGGTGTCAGTACTTCGGACTCATCAATGTAATCCACGCCCAGCGATTCGAGAATCTGCGCCTCGACGAAATGCCCGATGCGGCACTTTGCCATCACCGGGATGCTCACGCTGTCCATGATTCTCAAGATCAACTCGGGGTCGGACATGCGGGCGACGCCGCCCTGTGCGCGAATGTCCGCGGGCACGCGTTCGAGCGCCATCACCGCGCACGCGCCCGCATCCTCCGCGATCTTGGCATGTTCCGCCGTCACCACATCCATGATGACGCCGCCCTTGAGCATTTGCGCCAGACCCTTCTTCTCGGTCCAGGTTCCAGTTTTGACTTCCATTTTTACTCCTTAGATTCCGCGTCTTACGCGTTATCCTATTAATATAGATAAGTCGTGCGCACGGGATTCTACCACGCCGACTGAACGCATCATGCGCCGCCGGGGGCTGATTCTGTTTCGACAAAATTTTCTTCTGCCTCGGCATCTCTCCCTCACCCCCTAACCCCTCTCCCAATGGGAGAGGGGAACTTTGCCCGCCTCTTGACAAAAACCTCCGTTTGCATACAATTATGACAATGATACAATTAGTACAATAACGCAAAGATACGATTTATGACAAACAAGAAACTCATCCTCCAAATTGACTTCCGCTCCGGGCTACCCATCTACACCCAGATCGTCAATCAGATGCATGCGCAGATTGCCAGCGGAATTCTCAAGCCAGGCGATCAACTTCCCACAGTAAGAGCGCTCGCCGAGGAGTTACGCGTCAACTTCAACACGGTGGCAAGGGCATATCGCTTGTTGGACGAGGAAAGGATCATCTCCACACAGCAAGGACGCGGCACGTACATCACGGAAATCCCGCCGCCAAAGGTCAGCGAGAAGTTGCGAAGAGAATCGCTGGAGGCATTGACGCAAAGATACATCAGCGAAGCCATGCGGCTGGAGTTTTCCAAAAGTGAGATCAGGCAGATGCTCAACGAGCAACTCAAGGCTTGGACGGAAGCGCAGGAGTTCGATAAAGAATAATCATAAGGATAAGGAGAATGTCATGGATACCAAATTCATCAAATCCGCATTGGAAAAGAAAAAAGCCCAGAACACAGACCTGCGCATCTCGCCGATCGCAGGAACGATCTTCACGGCGGTGCTGTTGATCGCCGTCTTCGGCGCGATCCTCGGCGACGGCAAATACAGCGACGCCGTTCTCGGCGGCTGGGTGGTCGCGTGGACGTTGATCGGCGTGTACATCCTGTTCGCGTTGAAAGTGGCGTCGCAATGGGAAAAAGCCGTAGTCCTGCGGCTCGGAAAATTCATGAAACTTGCAGGACCTGGTCCATTCTGGATCATCCCGATCATTGACACCACACCGACCTGGATTGACCATCGCGTCATGGTCACGCCGTTTGCCGCGCAAAAGACGCTGACCAAAGATACCGTGCCCGTGGACGTGGACGCCGTGCTGTTTTGGGTCGTGTGGGATGCGGAGAAAGCCGCACTCGAAGTCGAAAACTACCGCGCCGCCGTGGATTGGGCGGCACAGACCGCCCTGCGCGACATCATCGGGCGCATGATGCTGGCGGATATCCTCGTCGGACGAAGCATGATAGACAAAGAACTGCAGCAGGTCATTGACGAGCGTACGACGCCCTGGGGTGTATCCGTGCAATCGGTTGAGATCCGCGACATTGTCATCCCGCAGGATTTGGAGGACGCCATGTCCCGCCAGGCGCAGGCGGAACGTGAACGCCAGGCGCGCGTGATCCTGGGCGAATCCGAAAAGCAGATCGCCGAATCCTTTGCAGAAGCGTCGAAAGCCTATATCAATAACCCGACCGCCCTGCATCTGCGAGCCATGAACATGCTCTTCGAAGGCTTGAAGGAAAAAGGCGCCATGGTCATCGTCCCCAGTTCTGCCGTGGACACAATGAATCTCGGCGGTTTGAGCGGCATGATCTCGCTGGCGCAGAATAACATGCCGAAGGAAGATAAGTAAACCTGTTGGTTGAGTAGGCGGCGCTCGTCCGCCGTATCGAAACCAAAAGTAACCTGTGATTTGCTGGTTTCGATACAGCCGAGACAGACACTCGGCTTACTCAACCAGCGAGGTCACAAAAGGAGAAAAAATGACAACCCGCACCACGACCATTATCGTTCTCACCCTGATCGCCGCCGCAACGATCGCGGGGCTGGTATTTTGGAACCAATTCCCCGAGCAAATGGCGTCGCACTGGAACGCCAACGACCAGGTGGACGGTTACATCTCCAAATTCTGGGGCGTGTTCATGATGCCGCTGTTCTCGCTGGGGTTGTTCCTCTTGTTTCTGGTCATCCCGCTTATTGACCCGCTCAAGGCGAACATCGCCAAATTCCGAGGCGTGTTCAACCTGTTCATCGCCTTCATCATCGCGTTCATGCTCTACATCCACGCGCTGACGCTGGCGTGGAACCTGGGCTACACAGGCTTCAAGATGAGCCAGGCGATGCTGCCTGCTATGGGCTTGCTGTTCTTCCTGATTGGTTACATGCTGCGTCAGGCAAAACGCAACTGGTTCATCGGCATCCGCACCCCGTGGACGCTGAGCAGCGACACCGTTTGGGAGAAGACCCACCAACTCGGCGGCGTGCTCTTCATGCTTTCGGGCGTATTGGCGATCATTGGCGGCTTCTTCGGCGGCATGATCGCCTTCTGGTTCATCATGGTCCCGATCTTCGGTTCGGCGATCTTCCTCGTCGTCTACTCCTATGTGCTGTATCAGCGCGAAACGAAAGCGTAGCCCAACGGAGCCGGCGCGCGAGCGTGCCGGCTCCGTCTCACTTGAAACATGGAAAGATAAAAATGTCCATCATCGAAGTCAACGATCTGCGGCGCACTTTCGGCGAAAATGCCGCGGTGGACGGGATGACGTTCACCGTCGAGCCTGGCGAAGTGTTCGGACTGCTCGGACCGAACGGCGCGGGCAAGACCACCACGGTTCGTCTTCTTAACGGAATCCTGCCTCCGTCCGAAGGAACGGCGCGCGTCTTCGGGCTTGACCCAACAACTCACGGCGAAGACATCCGCCGCAGGACCGGGGTTTTGACCGAAACACCCGCTCTCTACGAACGACTGTCTGCGCGCGAGAACCTGGAATTTTTCGCCACACTTCAGGAGGTTCCCGAATCGGATGCATCCCGCCGCGTGGATGAGATGCTCGATTTTTTCGAACTCACCTCACGCGCAAATGATAAAGTTGAAATTTTCAGTAAGGGAATGAAACAACGGCTTGCACTGGCGCGTGCCTTGATCCACAAGCCACCGTTGTTGTTTTTGGACGAACCGACATCGGGTCTCGACCCTGAAGCCGCGCAACAGGTCAACGATTTGATCGCAGGTTTGAGCCGCGCCAACGGTCAGACTGTCGTGCTGGCAACGCACAATCTCTTCGAAGCGCAGCGTCTTTGTGATCGCGTCGCGGTGATGAATAAAGGGAAAATTTTGGCGTTGGGCAGTCTCAAGGAACTGGCGCGCAAATTGTGGCCCGTCACCTGGGTGGACATCATGTTTCACATGAAACCCAGGGAAAATATCGCAGATGCGCTCAAGGCTCATAGAGGCGTGATCCAGGTATCAGCGGGGGAGGAAGCGTTGGCGGTCCAGGTCGAGAACGAGGATGTGATTCCCGAAGTCGTCCGTCATCTGGTTGAGAAAGGCGAATCCATTTTGAGAGTTAATCCAAGAGATTACACGTTGGAAGATATCTATTTTGCATTACAGGCAGGTGAAGCATGAACTGGCGTTCGATCTGGGCGATTGCCCGCAAAGATTTGATGGAAGTGCGGCAGAACAAAGCCGCGTGGATCCCTGCCATCGTGTTGCCGTTGATGTTTGCGGTCTTTATGCCGATCCTGTTTTCCGCCGTTCCACAATTCATCCCTGCCGAAGAGGCGCAGAAACAGTTGGGGGATGTGGAAACGATGCTGAAGAATTTGCCGCCAGCGGTACAGGCGATTTTCGATGGACTGAAATTAGAACAAATGTTCGTAATTTATATGACCGCCTTTTTGCTTGCGCCGCTGTTCCTGATCATGCCGTTGATGTTCTCGTCGGTCGTCGGCGCGGACTCGTTCGTTGGCGAACGTGAACGCAAGACGATGGAGGCGTTGCTCTACTCCCCCGCCACCGACATGGAACTTTTCCTCGGCAAGGTGCTGGCGGCGGTGATCCCTGCAATATCGTTATCGTGGTTGACGTATCTTGTGTACATCGTCGTGGTCAATGTTTCGAGTTATGGATTGTTCCAGCGCATCTGGTTCCCGCTCCCCACCTGGTGGCCCCTGATGTTCTGGCTGACGCCCGCCTTTGCCCTGCTCGGCATTTCAGCGACGGTGATGATCTCGGCGAGGGTCAAGACATTCATGGAAGCGTATCAGCTCACCGGCTCGCTGGTGGTCATTGTACTGGCGCTTGTGATCGGACAAATCAGTGGCGCGTTGTTCCTCGGCGTTGGCACGGTCTTCCTGATCGGCACGTTGATCTGGGTCGTGGATATTGTCCTGATTCGAATCGCCATCCGAAACTTCAAACGCAGTTCGTTGATCGCAAAATTATAGGAGGCGCAAATGAATGACGAATACAAACTCTGGGAATATCGCGTTCAAACCGTCGGCAGCATGTTCGGCACAAAGGACGAATTGATCCAAGCCACTTTGGACGAATGGGGCGAGGAGGGTTGGGAGGCGATCAACGTCTACACGCCTTCGGGAAGTGGCAAGGTCACCCTCGTCGCCAAACGCCCGTTGACCGAGCGCGCACGGCGGATGAGGTCCATGCCGGGGGTGAGAGAAGGCTGGTAAAGCAGAATCAGGAAACGGTCACGCGCGAAGCGTACAAATATCCGCTGTCCCCAGGCGGATATTTGTTTATCCCATATTAACGATAAAATTGCCGCATGAAAAAATTACGGGACCCTTTTCTCGTTATTATCCTGTTGCTCAACGCCGCGCTCGGCGTGTCCATTCTTACGCGCGGACACGGGTGGGGCGACGATTGGGCGTCCTACGTGATGCAGGCGCAAAGCATCCTGAACGGGAATACGGATGAATTCGTCGAACGCAACGCGTTCACGATCTTTGAATCGTCGGTGCAGATCGGACCTGTGGCATATCCCTGGGGATACCCGCTCGCGCTCACCCCTGCGCTATTGCTCAAGGGCGTTCACGCGCTCGCCCTGAAATTGCCCGGCCTTTTCTTCTTTGCGGGATTTCTCGCCTGCCTCTACCTGCTGACCGAACCACGCCTCACGCGGACCGAAAGCCTGCTCCTCGTTTCCCTGTTCGCCTTCAACCCGACCTTCATTGGCTTTCTCGATTACATTCTTTCGGACATCCCCTTTCTGTTTTCCGTGTTCCTGGCTTTATTGTTGATCGCGGCGCCCGGCGTGGAGCGGGGCGCATGGAGGCAAATCCTTTCCGGGTCAGCCATCTTCTTCGCTTTTTTCATCCGCACAACCGGGGTGATCTTGCTGGCGGGATTCCTGCTCCATCAGGCGCTTCTCTTCCTGCGGGAAAAGACCAGTCGGAGGGCGATCGCAATAAACTCCATGATCGTTGTCGCGGCTTCTACCGCATGGTGGTTGATTTCGTCCCTTCTCCTGCCGAACGGACAGGGGTCATATTTTCAACAACTCATGGGGCTTACCCTCGAGAAGTTCCTGAACAACGTTCGAGACTACTTTTATCTTTTCGCGCAGTTCTTTGGGGCAACGCCCGCCCCCGCGTGGACGTACGTTTATTACGCATTGGTCCTCCTCTTCCTGCTCGGCGCGTGGACGCGGCGGGAGGCGGACCGGGTTTTGCTCCTCTTTTTTGTTCTCTATTTCACCGTCATGCTCGCCTGGCCCGAGTGGCAGGGGATTCGCTTCATCTTTCCGTTGTTGCCGCTTTTCTTCTACTTCGCCCTTCAAGGCGCGAACGCCCTCCTCGCCAGACTGCCGAAAGGATACCAGCCTCCCGCCAAAGGGATGGTTTACCTGTTTGGGCTTGCGCTGGCGGGGATCTTTCTTTTCCATTCCGGGACCCAAGCCTACACAAATTTGAAGGATGATCGCAGGATCAACGGTCCCTTCGACCCGTTCAGTTATGACTTGTACAACTTCATCCGGGCGGAGACGCCGCCCGACAGCGTCATCGTTTTCTTCAAGCCGCGCGCCTTGCGCCTGTTCACCGACCGCGACTCGTTTATGGCGCTCGAATGTGACCGTCTCCCGCTCGGCGATTACGTTGCCCTCCACAAAAACTGGGAATACAGCCAGATCCTTCCCGGCGACATTCAAAATTGCAACCTGGCCCTGAAAAACGTGTACGAAAACCGCAGATTCATTCTCTACGAAGTGGAAAAACAAAACTGACACTTGAATCTCCCATCCAAAATCGGTAAACTATACCCATGAACACAACCACTGGCAGGCTCCGTGACCTTGAGGGACGACAGAACCAATTGCTTCGTCTCGTGGAATTGAGCGTCATCCTGAATTCGACCCTCGACCTGGATGAACTCCTCCAGCAGATCACCGCGACCGCGACCGAACTGCTGGACTGTGAAGCCTCGTCCATTTTGTTGTACGACGAGAAGAACCCGCGCCTGTATTTTGCCGCGGCGACCGGCTCGGACCCTGCCGAACTGGCGAAGATCCCCGTTCCCATCGAGGGGAGCCTCGCAGGGACGATCTTCCGCACCAACCAGCCGATGATCCTGAACAACGTCGAACAGGACCCGCGTCACTACTCCCTCGTTTCCGACAAGGTCAAATTCAAAACAAAATCGTTGCTCGGCGTTCCCATGCCGGTCAAGGATCGCACGATGGGCGTGCTGGAGGCGATCAACAAACGCGGCGGCGATTTCACCGAACGGGACGCGGCGATCCTGTCCGTCACTGCCGCGCACGCCGCCATCGCCATCAACAACGCACGTTTATTGAAGGCGACCCAGCAGGCTCTGGAAAAGGTGAAGGAAACCAACCAGATCAAAAGCAATTTCCTTTCCATCGCCTCCCACGAACTGCGGACGCCGCTCGGCATCATCATCGGGTATGCGACCTTTTTGCAGGAGGAGGCAAAGGATGAACTCTCCGATCATGCCCAGCAGGTGTTGAATGCCGCCTCGCAAATGCGTTCCCTGCTCGACCAGATGAACAACCTCACCCTGCTCCAGGCGGACGAGATGGAGATGCATCCCCGGAAGATTTCCATTCAGGACGTTTTGAATTTCGCCAGCGACGAGATCATGTACCCCGCCGCGAGGCGCAGCATGGAATTGACCTATGCCTTTCGCGACGACCCCATCTACGTCAACGTGGACCAGGAAAAGACGACTCTCGCGTTCGTCAACCTGCTCAACAACGCCATTCGATTCTCGCCCGAAGGAAGCCAGATCGTCATCGGCGCGACGGAAGGGAGGGACGACGTGCTGGCTTGGGTGCAGGATCGCGGCAACGGCATCCCCGCGGACAAACTGCAAAAAGTGTTCGAGGAGTTCTATCAGATCGAACCGCCCAACACACGCAGTTACGGCGGTCTGGGAATCGGGCTTACCATTGCAAAAGGCATCATCGAAATTCAGGGAGGGAAGATCTGGGCGGAGTCTGAGGGTTCCGGCAAAGGTTCGACCTTCAAAGTGACATTGCCCAAAGCGTAATTACCCCCACCCTACCCTACCCCTCTCCCAAAGGGAGAGGGGACTCGTCACAAAAAAAGCGCCTCGTCTCTCGACAGGCGCTTCCTTTTTGACCATCAGACTAACGACCATCAGACTAACGACTATCAGACTAAC
>SZPG01000071.1 GCA_030263595.1 Chloroflexi bacterium CFX6 | reverse complement strand
CATACTTTATGTATCTATCTCAACCGCCTGATCGGAAAACCCGCCTTCCTGCAAATCAAGGCGCTGGCTTTCCCGATCTAGCATAAGACCCTATTAGACTATTAGACTATCCAACTAACTAACCAAACAATTCCTTAACTTTATAAATCCCATTTACCAACAAATCCACTTCGTCCTTCGTGTTGTACAAATAGAACGAAGCGCGGGAGGTGGCGGGGATTCCAAACTTCTCGTGCAGGGGCTGGGCGCAATGGTGACCGGCGCGGACGGCGATCCCGTCCCTATCGAGGATCTGCGCCACGTCGTGCGGATGCACGCCATCGAGCGTGAACGCCGCCACCCCACCCTTATGCTGGGCACCAGGACCGAACACCTTCACACCCGGAATCTCCTCCAATCGTTCGAGGGCGTATTCCGTGATCGCATGCTCGTGCGCGGAGATGTTATCCATGCCGATCCCGCTCAAATAATCCACTGCCGCGCCGAAACCGACGGCTTCCGCGATGGCGGGAGTCCCGGCTTCGAACTTGTACGGCAGGGCGTTCGGTTTGAAGGATCGCAGTTTCACTTCCTTGATCATGTCGCCGCCGCCGAGGAACGGAGGCATGGCTTCGAGCAAAGCGGATTTGCCGTACAAAACGCCAATGCCCGTCGGTCCGCACATTTTGTGCGCGGAGAAGGCGTAGAAATCCGCGTCGAGTTGCTGCACGTCCACTTTGAAATGAGGGACGGATTGCGCGCCATCCACCAGCGTGACCGCGCCCGCCTCGTGCGCCAGGCGGATGATCTCCGCTGCGGGGTTGATCGTGCCGAGGACGTTGGACATGTGCGTAAACGCGACCAGTTTCGGGGTCCGCGAAAGAAGCGTCTTGTAAGTCTCCAGGTCGAGCAAGCCGTTTTCAGTCACGGGGATGAATTCCAATTCGATGCCGCGTTCGGTCTGAAGCATATACCAGGGCACGAGATTGGAGTGATGCTCCATTTCCGTGAGGATGACGAGATCGCCAGCCTTGAGATTCGCACGCGCCCATGTATACGCAACGAGGTTGACGGACTCGGTGGTGTTGCGCGTGTAGACAACCTGGCGGGCGGAGGGCGCGTTGATGAACTTCGCGATCTTCTCGCGCGCCTCCTCGTACATGGCGGTCGCTTCCTCCGCCAGCGTATGCACGCCGCGATGGATGTTCGCGTTCGAGCGGCGATAATATTCGTTCATCGCCTCGATCACGACAAGAGGTTTCTGCGAGGTCGCCGTCGAATCCAGATATATCAACGGAACGCTGTCGTGCGTCGCGCGCTGAAGGATGGGAAAGTCTTGACGGATCTTGGTTACGTCCAGCATGGGGAGTTAGACACGTAAACACGTATACAGGTAAACGTCCGTGCGTGTCTACCTGTACACCTGTGTACCTAATATTCGGGTATCGCCTTCTCGCGCCTACCCGATTTCTTCGCGACAGGGCGGATGTGCTCGGAGTTCAGCGGATACCACAGGATGCGGTCGGGGACCATCCAGCCGTCCGTCAAATAAACGTTGGAGCGGAACTGGACAGCGACCATCTTGTTATCCACCTGCACGACGATGCCGGCGATCCAGCCTCGCACGCGCTCGCGTCCCTTTTCGTGATCGCAATACACCTCCACCTTGTCGCCCACTTGAAAATCGTGCATGACGCCCGGCGCCTTCATGAAGGTGTACGGGTGGGCGGTGCGAACCAGGCGGGACGATTTACGGTCGTCGCCGTTCGAGACGCGCGGAGGCGATATCTTGTTGACGACGCGCACCGGTTCGGGCGTCTGGACCTTTGGGTTGGCGCCGGCCTTCGAGGCGGCTTTGGAGTTCGCTTTGACCTTTTCCATCGTTTTTGCCCTCCCACGGGATGACGATTTGGACTGCGCTTCAACCTTGCCGGAACTTGCTTTTTTCTTTACAGCCATGAATTAACCTTGTGCCTTTACTGTCGCTCGATTCGAGCGGCTAATTCGCAGGGCAATGTGTGAGCGCTAGGACATTTTACCAGCAATATATTCCTGGAAACGCTCACGCACGCCCTCGAACGGAATGCGTTGGAAGATCGGATCGAAGAAGCCCTCCACCACGAGTTTCTCGGCTTCCGCCTGCGGGATGCCGCGCGACTTGAGATAGAACAGCGGCTCCTGTTCGAGTTTACCGACCGTCGCGCCGTGCGTGCAGCGCACATCGTCCGCGAGGATCTCCAGGCCGGGGATGGAATCGGCGCGCGCGCCGTCGCTCAGGACGAGATTGCGGTTCGCCTGGTAGCCGTCGGTCTTTTGCGCGCCGGGCGCGACGTAGATCATGCCCTGCCATACCGAGCGACTCTTCCCTTTCAACGCGCCCTTGAACAGCAGGTCGCTGGTCGTGTGCGGAGCGAGATGATTCTGCTGCGTATCGTGATCGAGATGCTGGTCGCCGTCCGTGAAATAGAAGCCGGACATGCGTCCCTGCGCGCCTTCACCGGCCAGATCGAGTTCGGAGAAGTTCTTTGTAAGACGCGACCCGATCGCGCCGAAGATCCAATCCAGGTTGCCGCCGCGTTCGACGCGGGCGCGCTCGTGACTGAAATTCCAGACATGACGTCCCCACGATTGCAGTTCGACGAACCTCATCGAAGCGCCCTGCATCACCTGGATTTCGACGATGCCCGCGTGCATCGAGTTGGCTCCCTTCAAATCGGGCGACGCCGCCTCGTGAACGTACGTCACCGACGCGCCCTCATCCACGAGGACGAGGATGTGCGAGACGTGGGCAATGTCCGTGCCGGGACCCCACAACACGGAATGGAGCGGTTCGTCAACGATCACGCCTTTGGGAACGTACAGCACAACGCCGCTCTGCGCGAACGCGCCAGCCAGCGCGGAGAATTTTCCTTCCTCCACGTTGACGGTCTTGCCGATCATCCTCGCGAGCAGGTCCGGGTATTGCTGTTCGGCCGTCCGCAGATCGGTAAAGATGACGCCTTTATTCGCGAGTTTTTCATCCAATTCGACCGTTGCGCCGCCGGGGACGAGGACGATCTGCCCGCCGTGCTGGTCTGCAACAAGGGGCTTGAGCAAATCTTCGCGTACCGGGGGCAGATCGGTGTAAGCGTCATCCGCCGCGAACTTGAACTTGTCAACGGGCAGGCTGTGGATGTCCGTGCGACGCCAGGCTTCGAGCGAAGTGTCGGGAAGGGAAAGCCTCTTGAACGCCGACCAGGCCAAGGTCCGGTATGAAGCGAGGGGTTCCTGTCCCGCGCGGATATCGGCTTCCGTGAGGTTGAATTCCTTTGCGGCGGCGAGGGGTCGCCGGATTCTTGAAACGACTACTTTTGGTTTTTCCTGCATATCAAATCCTCATGCCATTGCGAGCGCAGCGAAGCAATCTCCTCTGGCAACAGGGGATCGCTTCGGGCTTCGCCCTCGCAACGACATTATCCTATCGAACCTTCCATTTGCAACGCGATGAGGCGATTCATCTCGACTGCGTATTCCATTGGCAGTTCTTTGACGAGCGGCTCGATGAAACCGGAGACGACCATCGTAGTGGCTTCCTCTTCGCTGAGGCCGCGCGACATAAGGTAGAAGAGCTGCTCCTCGCCCACTTTGCTGACCGAGGCTTCGTGACCGATGGTCACGTCGTCTTCGTCAATTTCGATGTAGGGATAGGTATCGGAGCGGGATTGCGGATCGAGCAGCAGCGCGTCGCACACCGTATTGGACTTGACGCCTTTCGCGCCTTTATACACTTTGAGCAGACCGCGGAAGGACGCGCGTCCGCCGCTCTTACTGATGGATTTGGACGTGACCTTGCTGGAGGTGTTCGGCGCAAAGTGATACATCTTGCCGCCCGCGTCCTGCGTTTGACCAGGTCCTGCGAACGCCATCGAAAGCATTTCGCCGTGCGCGCCGGGTTCCATCAGATAGCAGGATGGGTATTTCATCGTGACCTTCGAACCCAGGTTGGCATCCACCCATTCGTGCGAGCCATTTTCAAAGACCTTGGCGCGCTGGGTGACGAGGTTGTACACGTTCGTGCTCCAGTTCTGAATGGTGGAGTATCGCGAGCGCGCGCCCTTCTTGACGATGATCTCGATCACGCCGGAGTGGAATGAGTCAGTGGTGTATTGGGGTGCTGTGCAACCCTCCACGTAATGCACCGACGCGCCTTCATCCACGATGATAAGCGTGCGCTCGAACTGACCGACGTTCGCTGTATTCAAGCGAAAATATGCCTGCAAAGGCAGGTCCACTTTGACGCCCTTCGGCACGTACACGAACGAACCGCCGGACCACACCGCGCTGTTCAACGCGGCGAACTTGTTATCTTCGATGGGAATGACCGTCCCGAAATATTCACGGAACAGGTCGGGGTGTTTCTTCAAGCCATCCTCGATCGAGAGGAAGATCACACCCTGCTTTTCGAGATGTTCCTGAATGGAGTGGTAGACCATCTCGGAGTTGTGAACGATCAACCCTTCAGCAACGAAATTATGAGGACCATCCACTTCGATGTCGAAGACTTCCTCCACGCCAGCGGGGGTAATGGAATCAATTTTGACATAACCCATAAACTCGTTGACGTGTTTACGAAAGCTCGTACCCTCCGCCATCGAGTGACTGTGATGGAACTTGCGCTTGTCCATGCGTGCCAGACGCTGCTCGGAACGGCAACCGAGTTTGTCAAAATCGCCGCTGAACATCATGCGATAACCAACAATCGTCCTGTTCTCATCGTGCGGATGTTTCGATTCGAAACGATGAATGTTGGATGTATGAACGCCGCACAATTCGGCAAGATTGCGAACATCCTGCAACAACTCAGGATTGCCGCTGGTGATCATCACATCCTTGTTTTTGGCGTGATCGCGGACATATCCATCCGCGTCCACGTAACCGCCAATGAAAGCAAGGATTTGCTCCCGCGGCAGCGTGGCGACCCAATTGGGAACTCTCTTTTCCAAGGCGCCGCCCGACAAGCCATTTTCCTCCAGGTAACGCGCAACGACTGAAGAGCCGATCGTCAAGCGATACGGGTCCCCGTTCTTTGCGGCAATGCCGAATAAATTCTCGGTGACTCGTTTGAATTCCCCTCGCAAAGGCACGTCGGTATCGGGAATTGCAAATTCCACACGCGCTTTATCGCCGTCGTAGTGAATAAAACCGTCACCAACGTACAGCCCAAGCCACCACATCAAATCTTCGGATGTCTGTTCGGGCAGTTCAACAGGGTTGTGCCGCCAATTCAATTCGATATTAGGTTGTTCCAATGTGTAATCCTGCCCCACATCGGGAAGAGACTTCGCCACCGCGACTAGGTCGCCGGGTTTCAAGTCGCGCAGATATTTCCACGTACGCGAGTAGCGTCCGCGTTGGTATCCATCCTTCTTATGATGTTCCAAAACGAGGAAAGGATGATTTTCCGTTGCTCGAATGGTACGTGTGCCGACCTTCACCTCATAAACCAGTCGTTCGCCCTTCGGCATGAAGTTTTTCACAGGCGCCGGAATGATTTCATTGGTCGCTTCATCAAAGGAAAACACCACATCGCCCGAAATAACACTGCGGATCGGCACAACGCCACGCGCAGTGTACACGCGCGTATCGCCGCTAAGACACTCATATTGCGCGCCAAGCCCCGCCAAAAACTTTCTCTCCGCCTCAGGGACGCCGAGTTTATCGAACGTGCGCTTGATGTCGTCCGGCACGTCGTCCCAGGATTTCTCCTGCTTCTCGGTCGGTTTGACGTAGTAGTAAATGTCGTCCAGGTTCAATTCCTTCAACGAGGGTCCCCAATTCGGCATGGGACGCTTCAGGAAATGATCGAGCGCCTTCAAGCGGAATTCGAGCATCCACTGCGGCTCACCCTTCATGCGCGAGATCTGCTCGACGATCTCGCGGTCGAGTCCCTTGCGGGATTTGAACGCGTAATAGTCGTCACGGTCGTGGAAACCGTACTTGTACTCGCCGATATCTTCTAAGATCTTTGCATCTTCGCTCATAATCATCACCTTTCACAGACGGACAGCCGCTTCAACCTCAGCCGTCATCTGGTACTGATCAATAAACCGAAACTACGCTGGAGCCTCTTCCTCATATTTCTCGCGAATCCACTCGTAGCCTTTTTCCTCGAGGTGCAGGGCAAGGTCGGCGTCGCCCGATTCGACGATGCGACCATCCAGCATCACGTGGACATGATCGGGTTTGATGTAGTTCAACAGGCGCTGATAATGTGTGATGACCAGCACGCCCATGTCCTGACCCTGACTCATCAGCGCGTTGACTCCGTCCGCCACGATGCGAAGCGCGTCGATGTCAAGACCCGAGTCGGTCTCGTCCAGAATGGCGATCTCGGGTTTGAGCGTCGCAAGTTGGAGAATCTCCGCGCGCTTCTTTTCGCCGCCGGAAAAGCCGTCGTTGAGGTAGCGCCCCGCGAAGTTCTGGTCCATTTTGAGCAACGACATCTTTTCCTTTAGCATCTTGCGAAACTCAGGGATGGGAATGCCCTTGTCTTCGGGGTTGTCCGCGCGGCGGCGGGCGTTGATGGCGGTGCGTAGGAAGTTGGCGACCGTCACGCCGGGGATCGCGACCGGGTACTGGAACGCCAAAAAGATTCCGAGGCGTGAACGTTCGTCCGGTTCGAGTTCGAGGACGTTCTGTCCCTTGAAGATGACCTCCCCCTCCGTCACTTCGTACGAAGGATGCCCCATCAACGTGTACGCCAAGGTGGACTTGCCCGTCCCGTTCGGTCCCATGATGGCATGGATCTTGCCCTGCTCCACGGTCAGGTCCAGACCTTTGAGAATTTCCTTTCCTTCGATGGATACGTGCAGATTTCTGATTTCGAGTTGCGACATTGCGGGTTTTGCTCCTAACGATTTTTAAGCCATCGCTGGCGTTTTAACAATCGGCGGCATTATAGCAGGGTCGAAGGTAAAAGTCAATATTTATGATATTTATCTAGTATATTGACAAAGCAGGAAGGGGCAGTTATACTCCCCCCCATGAAAAGCACGAAAGACAGGATCCTCCAGACCCTACTCCGCAAGCCGAGGATCACGATCAACGAAATTGCCGAGGCGGTGGGCATCAATCCCATCTCGGTTCGTCATCACTTGTCCAACCTGGAAAAGGAAGGGTTGATCGCGGCGGCGGAGGAACGTCACGGCGTGGGTCGTCCGCGCTTGGTATACTCGCTCACCGAAGACGGGATGGAGCGCTTCCCCACGAAATATCTGCGGCTCACCACTCGTCTACTGGCGCAGATGAAGGAGACCATGCCCGCGCCGGCTGTGGCGCAACTGTTCAACCAGATCGCCGAGGAAATGGCAAGCGACTACGCCGACCAGGTCAAGGACATGAGCATGGAGGAACGTCTCGAATTCGTCAAGGATTTGCTGGCGCAGGAAGGCTTCACGGTGGAGTGGGAGAAGAAAGGCAGCGAGTATCAGATCCACGAGATCACTTGCCCCTACTACCAGATCGGCATCGCCCACCCCGAGGTTTGCACAGTGGATCAAACCCTGATCTCGAAAATGCTGGCGGTCCCCGCAAATAAAGTGCAGTGCATCCTGAACGGCAATGCGCATTGTACGTATGTGGTGCAACCGGCAGGCGCAAAAAATTAAATTCCACAGACCCTAAAGGTCTCTGAGACCTTTGGAGTCTATAAACGACGAGGAAAACGATGACCGAAGAAACCGTTAACGAAATCCAATGGACAATTCACCAGACCCATCCCGAACTGGTCAAGCTCGCGCGCGAGAAACTCTCCGAAGTCGTTGACCCCGAAATCGGAATGCACATCATCCAGTTGGGACTCGTGCGCGATATTTCCGTCGAAAACGGCGTGGCGCACTTGAAGATGATCCTCACCACCCCGTTCTGTCCCTACGGTCCCGCGATGATCGAGATGACCAAGGCAAAAGCCATCGAAGGCTTGAACATGCCGGTCACCATCGAAATGGGCATGGACGTGTGGGACTTCTCGATGATGGAAGACCCGTCGGCGCTGGATTGGGGCATGTACGCGTAGGGTTGGACAAGGCAGATCGAAGCGAATCAGTTTCAGGTCCGGGAAGAAGCGAAGAGCGGCTCGAACGAGTCGCTCTTTTTGATTCCGTGACTTTAATCAAACTCTAATATGACATCCTCCACTATTGTGAAATTCGTCACAGAATTATGATACATACGATATATTCGTCTATTCGCATATTGGAGAATAAAGATGGTAAATCCGACCCTGAAACAGGAAATCATCCAGCTCGAAGCGGATTTTTGCGCTGCGCTTTCGGACCCCACGCGTATTTTCATCCTGTACGCGCTGAACGAACAACCGCGCAACGTCACCGAACTCACCACGGAATTGGGCATCCCCCAACCCACCACCTCCAGGCATCTCAAGGTCCTGCGCGAACGCGGGCTCGTGGACACGGAGCGCCAGGGGACTGTGATCACGTACCGTCTGGCTGACGTGCGCGTGATCGAGGCGCTGGATCTGCTCCGCGCCGCGATGCGCGACAGGCTAACCCAACGCGCGAACCTCGTCAACGAACTTACTCAGGAGCATGTATGAAACTTCGCCCTTCGACACGCCCAGGACCTCGCCTCCCTTCCTGGACCTTGGGACTGCTCGGCATCGTTATAGTGGTCCTCGTCCCGGTCCTTTACTTCCTCCCCCGCACCCAGGCAAAGACCGACCCTGCGGCGTATCTTCCAACCAAACCCGTCCACGTGGATCACAGCGACATCGTCAAAGGCGACTTCCAAACGGGACAGGACGTGACTCGCGCCTGCCTCGAATGTCACGCAGACGCGGCGACGCAGGTAATGGCGACCACACACTGGACGTGGGAATCGAAAGCCTTCGACGTTCCCTGGCGCGATGAAGATGTGACCATCGGCAAGATCAACCAGATCAACAACTTCTGCATCGGCACGCAGGGCAACGAAAACAAGTGCATGTCCTGTCATGCGGGTTATGGCTGGGAGGCAGGCAGGGAAGCCGCGCTCGCCAACCCCGAAAACGTGGACTGCCTCGCCTGCCACGCGGACATGGGAACATACGGAAAAGGCGAATTCGGGGAGCCAGCCGAGGGCGTTGACCTGCTCGCCGCGGCAAAGAGCGTCCGCGCGCCGACACGCGAGAATTGCGGCAAATGTCACTTCGACGGCGGCGGCGGAAACGGCGTCAAACACGGCGACCTCGACGAGAGCTTGTACTTCCCCGACGAAGCGCTGGATATTCACATGGGCGGCGAATACAACATGCTCTGCACCGACTGCCACTGGACGACGGATCACCAGATCCTCGGGCGCATGGTCGCGGACAATTACACCATTGACCCGCAGGAACAGGTCTCGTGCGAGCAGTGCCACGTGGATCAACAGCACGAGGACGAACGCATCAACACGCATCTCGCCTCGGTCGCCTGCCAAACCTGCCACGTCCCCGCGCTCGCGCTCGAAGACCCGACCAAGGTCACATGGGACTGGTCGCAGGCGGGTCAAGAGGGACGCGAGGACGATCACTTCACTTATCTCAAGATCAAGGGCGAATTTACCTACGATAAAAACTTCGCGCCCACTTATCTCTGGTTCAACGGGAACAACGAATACCGCTACCTCCTCGGCGATCCGCTTGGGGAGAACGGCGTCACCTACATCAACAAGCCTGCGGGAAGCATCAACGATAAAACCTCGAAGATCTTCCCCTTCAAATTGCACGTCGCCAAACAACCCTACGACGTGAAGAACAATTACCTGTTGCAGCCGATCACCTCCGGCGAAAACGGTTTCTGGACCAACTTCGACTGGAACAACGCCTTCGAGATCGCCGCGCCCATCACGGGGCTGGCGTACAGCGGGGAATACGGATTCACCACAACCTACATGTATTGGCCCACCACACACATGGTGCAATCCGCCGACAAAGCCCTGCAATGCGACTCCTGTCACAGCGATAACGGGCGCATGGATTGGGAAGCCCTTGGCTACCCCGGCGACCCGATCAAATGGGGAGGGAGGAAGTAATTGGAGATTAGAGATTGGAGATTCAATCTCCAATTACCAATCACTAATTAACCCAAGTTGCTACCTTGAGAAGAAGATTGACAAAAGTCCATGAGATTCGCTACAGTTGGGGTATCCCGACCACCAACAGGAGAATCTCATGGATACCCAAATTATAGTAGTGTTTTGTCTGTGTGCCGACATGCTCAAATCCTTGCATCATTATGAAGATCGCCAATGCCAAATGAGTGATGCGGAAGTGATGACCACCGCCATCGTTGCTATGCTCTACTTCAAAGGCAATTTTTCGCTGGCAAGCCGATATATGTTTGAACAAGGCTATATTCCAAACATGTTAGGCAAGAGCCGTTTCAACCGCAGACTGCATCGGATCGCTGGGCTGTTTTTGACTTTGTTTCTCCGTCTTGGTGAGACATGGAAAATACTCAACGAAAAATCTGTCTATGTGATTGACAGTTACCCAATCGCCGTTTGTGACAATTATCGCATCAAGCGCTCGAAAATCTATCACGGCGAAGACTTTCGCGGCTATATTGCCAGCAAAAAGCGTTATTTTTACGGTCTGCGTATCCATATTTTGGTAACCGAGCAAGGCGAACCCGTTGAATTCTTTCTGGAACCAGGAGCATTTAGTGACACCAGTGCTTTGAGATTGTACAACTTCGATGTTCCAGAACAGTCCTGGATTACAGGTGACAAAGCTTATAACGATTACACCATTGAAGATGTGATGCGAGAGGCGGGCATTGAACTTTTGCCTCTACGCAAAAAGAACTCGCTGCGACCTGTACCTGCTTATATGGCTTATCTACAGGCTTGTGTTCGCAAAGTCGTTGAGACTACTGGCAGTCTCATTGAACGCTTGTTACCAAAATCCATTCACGCCATCACTGCCGCAGGCTTTGAAATCAAAGTCGCTCTGTTTGTGCTTGCTTGTAGCATCAACTTCCTTTGGTAGGTGGCAACTTGGGTTAATTACCAACAGGAAACAACCATGAAACGATACCTACTTCTCACCGGATTTCTCCTCCTCGCCCTTGCCATCGGCATTGGAACGGCTCTTGCCGCGCCCAAGCCTGCTCCCACACCCCAGGTTTCGGTACTTCACCCAAACTTCATCCTGCTCGATGACAACGGAGCGAACGTACTCGAAAGCGGAAACGCCGTCTCCACCATGCAGACCTGCGGGCAGTGCCACGACACGGAATTCATTCAAAGCCACGCCTTCCACTCCGACCTCGGCTTGAACGCCTACAACGCAAATGGAGAATCCTTCGATGCCAGCAACGGACTCTTTGGCGAATGGGATCCGCTCACGTACCGCTTCCTCTCCCCCGCCGGCGATGAACGACTCGACCTCGGCACCGCCGAGTGGCTCATGCTGAACGGAGGCAGAGTCGTGGGCGGCGGACCCGCCTCAACGTCGCGCGGAGGCGAAGCGTTGACCGATCTGCCCGCGAGCAAGTCGAATCCCGAAACCGCCATCCTGAACGAAGACGGCAGCGTCTCCGCCTGGGATTGGAAGGAATCAGGCGCAATGGAAATGAATTGTTTCCTGTGCCATCTCGAAAGCCCGAACAACGAAGCGCGCGTCAGTGCAATTCAAGCAGGCGAGTTTGGAAACGCCAATACCGCCACGCTGCTCGGCTTGGACGTTGTCTCAAAAAACAGTGAAGGCTGGGCGTGGAACGCGAACGCCTTCAACGAACTTGGCGAGATCAAAAGCGAAGTCCTGCGCATCCAGGATCCGACGAACGAAAACTGCGCGGCTTGTCACGGCGAGGTTCATGAAAACCCGCAAACGCCGCTTATCGTTGACGCCTGCAACCTGGAATACTTCCAAACCGCCACAACGGGACAGGTCATTTCATCGCAGCGCATCAATGAATCGGGCGTGAACCTGGCGGGCAAGGACGACCTGACGCGCCCATGGGACATCCACGCGCAGCGTCAGTTGAAATGCACCGATTGCCACTTCGCGCCCAACAACCCCGCGCACGTTCTCGAAGCGGAAGGTTCCAACCCCGATCACCTCCTTTACGATCCGCGCCGGCTGGAGATCAACGAGTATCTCGAACGTCCCGATCACAATTTCGCGCGCGGCGCGAGCGCGCAATTCAACGTCGCGCCGGAATACAAAAGCACCATGCGCCGCTGTGAATCCTGCCACGACACGAACAAATCGCACGCGGGCTGGCTCCCCTACAATGACCGTCACATGCAGGTCATCGCCTGTGAGACCTGTCACGTTCCGCAAATGTACGCGCCCGCCTTTTCTACCATGGATTGGACCGTGCTGCGCCTCGACGGCTCCGCTCGCTCGGAATGCCGCGGCATCGAAGGCTCGAACACAGCCACCGACCTGGTCACCGGTTACCAACCCGTGTTGATGCAGCGCACCGACCCGGTGGATGGAAAGATCCTGTTCGCGCCTTACAACCTGATCACTTCGTTCTATTGGGTGTACGAAGACGCCAACGGCAGCCTGCGCCCGGTTCGCAAAGCGGACCTGGAGGCTGTGTACATCGAAAACGGCAAGTACTCCACTGACATCCTTTCCGCCTTCGACGCGGATAGCGACGGGGAACTCTCCGACGCCGAACTCGTCCTGGACACCGAAGCCAAACAGGATCTGATCGCAGGCAAACTCGGATCGCTTGGCTTGAAGAACGTCCACATCGAGGGACAGGTACAGCCCTATTCCATCAACCATAACGTGGTGGACAGCAAGGACGCCACGCGGGATTGCGAGACCTGTCACCACACCGACTCGCGCGTCACAGCCCCGCTGCTGCTGGCAGGTTCCGCCCCAACCGGGATCACGCCCGAGTTCGCGGCGGGCGTCAACGTGACGGCAACGGGAAGCGTCGTCAACGAGAACGGCGCGTTGTACTACAACCCCGTCAACGAGAACGACAAAACCTACATCTTCGGTCACAACCGAGTCGCGTGGATTGACTGGTTCGGCGCGCTGCTCTTCGTCGGCACGGTCATGGGAGTGGCGGGACACGCCACCGTGCGATTTGCCTCCACGCGCAGGAATGGCAGGCGGAAGCCCGAAACAAAATCCGTTTACATGTACGAGGCGTACGAACGGTTCTGGCACTGGCTTCAAACTGTCGCCATTGTCATCCTCCTGCTGACGGGTCTCGTCATCCACCGTCCCGACCTGTTCGGCGCGTTCTCCTTCCGGTACATCGTCACCATTCATAACGTGCTTGCCACCCTGCTTGCGCTCAACGCCCTAATCTCGATCCTCTGGCACGTCATCAGCGGCGAGATCCAGCAATACATTCCGCATCCCTACGGCTTCATTGACCAGATGATCGCGCAGGCGAAATACTACATCCTGGGTATCTTCAAACAGGAGCCTCACCCGTTCCACAAATCCAAACAGCGGAAGTTCAATCCCCTGCAAATGGTGACCTACATCGGCTTGCTCGGCGTCCTGCTCCCCTTGCAGGGACTCACCGGCATGATGATGTACCTGGTTCAAAAAGTGCCAGCCATCCAGTCCTGGTTCGGCGGCTTGCCCTTCCTTGCGCCCATGCACACATTGATGGCGTGGCTGTTCGCGTCCTTCATCGTAGGTCACGTCTATCTGACCACCACCGGCGCGACTCCGCTCGAAGCCATGCGCGGGATGATCACGGGATATGAGGAAGTGGAAACGCAGGCGAGTGAAGGATGAATTATGAAGGCTTGCGCTGATCTTGCCGAAGCGACGCGAAGTTCACGAAGGTTAAGACTTTTGACCTTCGACCTTTGACCTTTTCTTTTCATCATTTCGACTTCGCTCAATGCAAGCCTTCGTGTTTAGAAAAAGGAATCACAGATGACAACTCAAACTCGGAAGTCAATTTTCAAGCGTCCTGAAAAGCCGTACGTGCATCCGTACTTCGGCGGCGTCGTGCTGGGCATCGTCCTGTTCCTTGCCTTCTTCCTCACCGGCAACGGACTTGGCTCCTCCGGCGCGACCGCCCGCATCGACGCGTTGCTCGTGGATGCCATCTCCCCCTCCCACGTGGACAACAACACGTATTTACTAAAAATGGCGGGCGGGGATAAGAATCCGCTGGACGATTGGATCGTGCCGGTCTTCTTCGGCGCGCTGCTCGGCGGTTTTGCTTCCGGCTTTTTCAACGGGCGTCTCAAATTTATGACCACCAAAGGACCCAACATCTCGAACCGTACGCGCTGGTTGATAGCGTTCCTCGGCGGCGTGTTGTTCCTGTACGGCGCGCGCCTGGCTCGCGGATGCACGTCCGGGCAGCTCTCCGGCGGCGCGACCCTCTCTGCTGGCTCGTGGGTCGTCATGTTCGCCATCTTCGGCGGCGCGTATGGATTGGCGTATTTTGTCAGGAAATTGTGGAATTGATGTCATTGCGAGGAGCGGAGCGACGAAGCAATCCACTTTTTACGTGAGATTGCTTCGGGCGGATGAACGCCGCCCTCGCAATGACATAGGAATGAACTTCCCCCTCCCCGAATTCATCGTGGTCAGCGCGAGCAACCCGTGGACGTACGTCCTCTTCGGCGCAATCGGCTTCGCGTTCGGCTACACCCTCGAAATGTCCGGTTTCGGCGATTCGCGCAAACTCGCCGCGCAATTCTATTTCACCGAATTGACCGTGTTGAAAGTCATGTTCACCGCCATCGTGACCGCCATGGTTTTATTGTTCGGCGCGGTAGCGCTCGGCATCCTCAACTTCAGCCAGGTCTGGGTCAACCCCACGTATCTTTGGTCCGGCATCCTCGGCGGGCTGATCATGGGCGTTGGCTTCATCGTCGGCGGATTCTGCCCCACCACCTCGCTCGCCTCCGCTTCGACCGGCAAGATTGACGGCATGTTCTTCATGCTCGGCGGGTTTGTCGGCGCGGCATTGTTCGCAGAGACCGAACCGCTCTTTACGAACTGGTACAACAACGCGGGCTATTATGGGCGCGTCACGCTGGATCAGGTCCTCAACCTGCCCGTCGGCGTCGTGGTTTTACTGGTGGTGTTGATGGCGCTCTTCATGTTCTGGGGCGCGGAACAACTCGAACGCATCATCGGCAAAAAGGATATGAGCCGCGAACCGAAACTCCGCCTCGCGGGC